>JANPPS010000256.1:0-6475 GCA_031428635.1 Rhodospirillales bacterium | reverse complement strand
CCACAGCCGACGGGCCAGCCGCCGCGCCATACCCCATACAGCGGGCGCTGACGGCGACCATGCGCGCCGATGCGGTGGTGGCGGGCGACGTGGACCGCATGCAGGCCTGGGCCGGGCAGGCGGCGGCGCTTGCCCGGGCCGAGCCGGCGGCCGAGACCATGGACCGGCTCTGGAACCCGGCGGCAGCAGCGCTCGGCATCGTTTAGGCTCGGACTAAATCGCCCCCCGCCCGACGCTGCCTTGACCACACCGGGGCCAGCCAGGGTTACAGGCCGTTTCGCCCCGGATGGCCTGCCGCCGACAGAGACGGGTGACCTACGGCGGTTTCGGTAGCGGGTTAAGCCACCCGCACGCCCACACTTTCGGCCGCATTCCTGACGTCCAACCACGACGCTGCATCGAGGTCGATGCCGTGGGCAGACCGCCGGTCGGCGCTCGCTAATTCCGGTTCCCCCGGCACTTGGATCGTGGCGTGACCCGGCGCCACCGGACCGGACGTCACGTGCTGGCACACGGCCTCGATCGTGGCAGAATCGGCGCCCAGGCGTGCAGGATCGAAGATGAAGGCCAGCATGCTGTTGGTGACCCCCCCCTCGCCAGAGTTGTCGGCGCGCAAGCCCCCGGTCAGGGCGCCCCCCAGCAGCTCGCACATGACGGCCAGGCCGGACCCTTTGTGCTGGCCGAATGACAGCAACGCTCCCTCCCGGCGCAAAACCAGGCCGGCCGGGTCCTTGGTCGGGTGACCCTGCGCGTCGATCGCCACGCCGTCCGGCAAGGGCTTGCCCGCCTCCTGCGCGACGCGGGCCTTGCCGAACGCAATGGCGGTGGTGGCCATATCGAGCAGCACCGGCGGATGCCCGGCGCGTGGCACGGCCACGGTGAATGGATTAGTGCCGAGGCTGGATGTAGCCGCGCCCCAGATGGCCTGCACCGTCACACCGCTGGCGACGTTGGCGAAGGCTACGAACACCAGGCCCTGCGCGGCACACAGCTCGCCATACGTGCCCACCCGCCCGATATGCCCGGCGTCACGCAGGGCCAGAAGGCACACGCCGAACTCCTTTGCGCGAACACAAGCGCGCTCGACAGCTTCCGCCGTCAGGCGTTGGCCCACACCCTGTGCCGCATCGAGCACGAGTATCGGGCCGCTATCGACCACCGTGCGCAGCGTCTGGTTCATCACGAGCCGCCCCTCCCGATGCAGCCGGACGTAGGTGGGCAACATGCCGACGCCATGGCTGTCGTGCCCGGCGAGGTTGGCGCGCACCAAGTGGTCCGCCACCGCCTCGGCCTCCGGCGCCGCGCTGCCCATGGCGAGGAAGATGTCACGGGACACGTCGTGCAGCGTTTGGGGGGTCAAGGTCGGCATTGGCGGGTCCTCCCGGGGACATGGACGGCACCATTCGGGGCCTTGGCCGGTAGGCTCGCGCTTCTGGGTGCAGGCTGCAAGATGTGCGTTGTGGGCACGGAGTGGCGTGGCGGTTGACCGTAGCAGGGCAACGAGGCGGTTTCGTTGGTCGGCGTCGGTGGGTCGCGGACCGGGCAGTTTGCGCAAGCCAAGGTCCGCTTTGCGCCCACGCCAGTCACCGAGACACCGACGCTGGCTGCCCGGAAGCGGACATCCATGTTTACCCATAGTCGGCAGAAATTGGTGGGAAGCGGACACTCGTCACGGTGCAGAAATCAAGACTTATGCACAGTAGAGTTGCTGCGCTATCGCAGGACGTCGACGAGCGTCGCAGGTGGCCGACGGCTCCCGCGTCAGCGAGTGGGTCGGAAATCAAAGCGGGTGCACGTAGAACTGTGCTCTGGACAGATTATTCGAACTTGGCAGGAACAAAGAACTTCTTTTTGGCATCGACGACGAGCAACACAAAGGCGTTGAGATTATCGGCGCCGCTACTGGACACATCCATGACCGTCGTGGCGTCATGGCCTGCCATTGCCTGGCCAGCCTCGACAGTGCTCACGCCGTGCTGTGTCTTCTGAGTCAACTGCCCAGTTATAACGTAAAAAGCTTCGGTGCCTGGATGCATGTGTACGCCCGATCCAGCGCCGCGCGGACCGGTGACGTTAATCACGCGCAGCAAATATTCTGGTGCCTCGACGGGCGGGATCGGACCAATTTCGGCCACTTTGGTGCCCCCCGGAGTGGCTGTGCCCTTTGGGGCTAAGGTGAAGCGCCATGTCTTGCCTGCTGCTGCGGCACTAAGGGACGCTGCGGTCGCGTCCGCATTGGATGCCGTAGCAAAGGTCTCGATTTCCCAATAGAGCGGCCCGGCGGGCAGGGTTGTCAGCCTCTTTTCAGCAATCGTGACGGGCGTCCATGCATTGGTAAAACCGGGTTCACTTAGAGGTTTCAGTTGGGCGTTGCCGCGGGCGGGGGCGGCCATGACTGCAATGACGCTGAGGAGCATCAGGCGGGTGCTGATCAAGCCGAGGGTAGAAATAGCCACCTGATCCTACTTACGTTTCAAGATCGATACGATGTCGTGCGGCGTCTGGGCTGTCAAGACTGTCAAGCCGAAATCCGAGCTCACCCCGATGGTATGCGGAGCAAACGATTTGGTGCGTAACTCAAGGCTTTCGCACCACGTCGCGGAGCCAAATTCGTCAGCCGGTTGGTCGGTGCAGTGGTCAGGTGCTGATGTCGGTTATGGCTCGAGAGCTGTTGCAGGAGCGGCGTGAGTAGGGTCGCTTTTTGCGTCCGCCTCTCCAAAGCCGACCATCCGCTCTCGGCCATTGGTGCGAGTGAGTTTTTGGTTTGGTGGAAGCGGACTAGCTCCCGCGCGGGTGAAGGCTGCACCGCGCCTGCGCCGTTCCCGTTTCTCCGTCTCGACCGGGTAATTTCGAGAAGAGTCATTTTGAAACAGATTTCGGGGAAGCGGCGTCTGTTCTTGCTGCGGCGCTCCGCCCGGGCACGGCTTTCATGTTCTACGTTCCGTTGCGAGAAAGCTGAGGCTGCCTCACAACGGAAGGCCGGTCAGTGCTCGTCTCGTCTCGTCTAGGCTCGGCTATCCAGTTCTGCTACCCCGCTGTTCCGGTCGGCATACGCCGCCAGGAAATTTGATCGGTTCATCCAACGCTGCCAAAACTTGTCGATATGCTCGAACCTCTCGTCGAGTGGGATCGCGTTGACCGGGAACTTGGAGAAGGCGATAGCCGTCGCCAGCGTAATGTCCGAGAATGTCGGCTGATCGCCACCCAGGAGCCACGGGCGGCCGTCCGAAAGATGGTGATCCACAAGCGCCGCATGGGCCAGGGCTTCCTTGCGGGAGTGCTCGCCCCACGCTGGGTTATTGGTAAGTTCCAGCTTCGGGCCCAGTCCCTGATGCAGGACGTGGAAGGCGGTAACGATAGGATGGAGGATGTGCACCCACACCCGGTTGTCCCACATCTGGTCGAGGCCGCGTTCAAGCGCCGTTTCACCCATGATTTTACGACCGTCGAATGTGTCGTCGAGGTAGCGCGCGATCGCGGACGTCTCGCTGAGCGGGGTGCCGTCGGCCAATACGAGCGTCGGCGTCTCGCCCCAGGGGTTCATTTTCAAGTGCTTCCAGCCGCGCTGCTCGCCGACCGGGGACATGTCGTAGATCGTCTCGTCGAAGCGGTCGGCGATGCCCTTCTCGTGGACGAAGATACGCAGACGCTGCGGGTTGGGAAAGGCCGAGGGCGAGGTGAAAAGCTTTAGCCTATCGGTCATGAGTGTCTCGCTTTGGTTGAATTATCATCTGCCTGTCAGATGACAGGTGCGTGATTACGGCCAAGGTATTGCCCTGTCAACACCTGCCTGTCATATGATAGGCTTGCCCCGAGGGCCGCAGTACCGATGAAAAAGAATGCACGCGAGGCGATCCTTCTAGCAGCCCGCGAAGCGGCGATGGCTTACGGCTATGGCGGCATCAATTTTCGCGATCTGGCGGCAACCGTCGGCATCAAGGCGGCAAGCATCAATTATTACTTCGCCAGCAAGGCTCTCCTCGCCGAGGCCGTCGCGCGTCGGTATTGGGAAGATAGTGCTCGCGATCTCGAAGCGATTTCGACCGGTGCCGAAAGTCCCCTCGACGCGCTTCGGCGGTACCCCGAAATCTTCCGTGCTTCCCTTGAGCGCGACAACCGCATCTGCCTCAGCAGCTTTATGGCTGCCGAGTATGACGTGTTACCAGGCGCGGTGCTTAAAGAGGTTCAAGCCTTTGCGGACATCAACGTGGCCTGGCTGAGCAAGGAGTTAAGCACTATAGATTTCGCCAGGGCTGCCGAACGCGAGGCCAGAGCCCGCTCCATCTATGCAGCTGTTGCTGGCGCTCAGATCGTGGCCCGAAGCCGTGCGGACATTAGAGTCTACGACTCGTTGATTGAGAGCTATCGGTCAGTCGGACTCCTGCCGTCCTAGTCTCTACGCTCGAGATCGTAAGTGGGTGATCAACCCCGAGCGTATTCTCAGTTCACAAGTCCGTCGGGAATCCGCCGACCATCTCGACAGCGGTCCGTTGTCGCATGGATCGGACAGATGAGCTGCTGCTGGTTTGGTGGACACTATCCTTAAGCTGCTGCCGCGATCCGCTCGAATTTCACAGGGCTGACATAGCCAATGGTCGAGTGTCTTCTGCTTGGGTTGTAGAAGCGTTCAACATATTCGAACACATCGGCCCGAGCTTGGTCTCTCGTCCGGTAAACCTTGCGGGCAACCCGTTCGGTTTTGAGTGATGAGAAGAAGCTCTCCATCACCGCGTTGTCCCAGACATTTCCCGAGCGGCTCATGCTGCACGTGACCCCGTTGTCAGCCATGAGCGTCTGGAACGCTTGGCTGCTATATTGGCTGCCACGATCTGAGTGATGAAGCAGCGCATCTGGCTTGCCACGACGCCAGATTGCCATCAGCAACGCGTCTGTCACCAACTGCGCGGTCATCGTGGCGCTCATCGACCAGCCAACAACACGCCGTGAAAACAGGTCGAGCACGGCGGCCACGTAAAGCCAGCCTTCAGCGGTCCAGATGTAGGTGAAGTCAGCTACCCATTTTTGGTTTGGTGCGTCGGCCGTAAACTGGCGGTCCAACACATTGGCGGCCACGGCAGCGGCCGCACGCACCCCGGTGTCAGCAGGCAAGCCACGCCGTCGTGGCCGTGCCCGCAATGCCTGGGCGCGCATCAGGCGTTCGATGCGATGTAGCCCGCAGGTGCCGCCTTCAGCCAGCACGTCGTGCCAGACGCGGCGGGCGCCGTAGGTGCGGCTGGATGCCACGAAGCTGGCACGCACCTTCGTTGTTAGCACTTCGTCGGCCTGGGCATGGGCACTGCGCGGGCGTGTCAGCCAGCCATGAAAACCACTGCGCGACACACCGAGCGCCTCACAAAGCCACCGAACCGGCCAGGTCCCTCGGTGCTTCGCCACAAAGCCGAACTTCATATCGACTCCCTCGCGAAATAGGCCGCGGCTTTTTTTAGGATGTCACGCTCTGCCTTAAGCTTCGTCATTTCACGGCGCAGCCGGTCAATTTCCATCTGCTCGGCTTCAACTGGCCTTGTCCAGGAAACGCCTGTGCCGGATCGACGCTCAATTCCTTGACCCAGCGACGCAGCACGTTCTCGCCTACGTCCAAGTCACGGGAGGCCTGCACAACAGACACTCCACGTTCCAGCACAAGCCGAACAGCCTCAACCTTGAACTCGCGGCTAAATAATCGTCGTCCCACTTGCACTCTCCAATCTCATTAAAACACCTAAACCAAGTGTCCGTGAAACCGGCAGCAGCTCAGTTATCCCTTGAAGCGCGTGAGAGCTCTTGACTCGCAAGGCTGCGTTCGACGCACCCCCCGGCACCTATCAGGGCGTGCAGATGTCCGGCCACTTTCGGGTTGAGACCCGGTTAAGCTTAATGGCGGGTCAGAGGCCGAGAGTCGCCGATCGGCTAACATAAACCAGCGTGTGCTCTTGGCCGGTCGCCCCTCCAAAGCTGACCGGCAGCTTTCGGCCGGTCTCGAGAAAAGCGCTTGACTCATAAGGGCCGATTTTAGGCGAACACGAAGGTCAGTCCGGCAACCATCCGACACAGACCCGGCTGGCGGATCGGCACATTCTCATGCAGGTAAGTAAAAACCGTCCGGGAGTCTCCATCATGCGCGTTACGCGCCGCCTGCTACTCGCCGCCACTGCCGCCCTGTCCATCGCCCAGCCGGCCTGGGCGAAGGACACGCTCACGTTCGCCGCCGCGACATTTAGCGAGGCCGGGCGTGGCGATCTGCTGCGCGCCTGGGTCGACGGGTTTAACAAAAGCCAGGATCAGGTCGAGGTTACGCCGCTGGCCATCCCATTCAGCGCGTTCACGACCACGATCTTCACCCAAATGGGCGGTGGCGCCGGGCCGGACCTAGTTCGGTTCGATCTGCAGGACTACTACGCGGCCGCGCAGGCCAAGCGGCTGTTGCCGATGAACGACATCATCAAGGACGCCGACTACACCTTCACCGGCCCGG
>JANPPS010000255.1:0-2556 GCA_031428635.1 Rhodospirillales bacterium | reverse complement strand
GCCAGCCCGATGAGATGGGCATTGGCCCAGTCTTCGCCATACCCAAGGTGCTGGACCGGCTCGGCCTACGCATCGCCGACATCGATTTGTGGGAGTTGAACGAGGCATTCGCCAGTCAGGTGCTGTACTGCGCCGACCGGCTGGGCATCCCGCTTGACCGGCTGAACGTCGATGGCGGCGCGATCAGCATCGGCCATCCGTTCGGCATGTCCGGCGCACGCATGACCGGCCACGCGCTGATCGAGGGGCGGCGACGGGGTGCCAAGCGCGTTGTGGTCACTATGTGTATCGGTGGTGGCCAAGGTGCCGCGGGACTGTTTGAAATAAACTAAGGGAAACGCGCCATGGACCTGTCCTTCAGCCCTGCCGAGACCGCGTTCCGTGACCGGATGCGTACGTTCTTTACGACGCAAATCCCGGAGACGATTCGCGCCCAAGTGCAAAAAGGCGAACACGTGACGCGCGACGCGCAGGTGCAGGCGCAGCAGATTTTGAACGCCAACGGGTTGGCCGTGCCGCATTGGCCGGCCGCGTGGGGCGGGCAGGATTGGACGCCCGTGCAGACCTATATTTACCAGGATGAGCTGCAGCAGGCCTGCGTGCCGTTTCCGCTGGCGTTCAACTGCAGCATGGTCGGCCCGGTAATCGCGCAGTTCGGGTCGGAGGCGCAAAAGGAGCAGTTCCTGGCGCCGACGGCTAACCTAGACATCTGGTGGTGCCAGGGCTTTTCGGAGCCGGGCGCCGGGTCGGATTTAGCGAGCCTACGTACCACGGCCGTGCGGGACGGCGACCACTACGTTGTCAACGGTCAGAAGACGTGGACGACGCTAGCGCAATACGCTGACTGGATTTTCTGCCTGGTTCGTACCGATCCGGGTGTGAAGAAGCAGATGGGTATCAGCTTCTTGCTGATAGACATGAAGACGCCGGGCGTGACGGTACGGCCGATCCAGACGATCGATGGTGGTATCGAAGTGAACGAGGTCTGGTTCGACGACGTGCGCGTGCCGGTCGAGAATCTGGTCGGTGAGGAGAATAAAGGCTGGGACTACGCCAAGTTCCTGCTCGGCAATGAGCGGACCGGTATCGCGCGCGTGGGCGTAAGCAAGGCACGCATTCGCCGCATCAAGCAGCTGGCGGCGCTGGAGCGTGTGGGCGACCGGCCGTTGATCGATGATCCGCATTTCCGGGAAAAGGTAGCCGCCGTCGAGGTGGAGCTGAAGGCGCTGGAAATGACGCAGCTACGCGTTGTGGCCGATGAACGCCACGCCGGCACGGGCAAGCCGAACCCCGCGAGTTCGATACTGAAAATTAAAGGCAGCGAGCTGCAGCAGGCAACGACCGAGCTGCTGATGGATGTCGTGGGGCCGTATATCCTGCCGTATGACGACCATGAGGAAGGTAGCAACCAGGAGCCGGTTGGCCCGGACTACGCGGCGGAGGCGGCGCCCACTTATTTCAATTGGCGCAAGGTTTCGATCTATGGCGGTTCGAACGAGATTCAGCGGAATATTGTAGCCAAGGCGATCCTGGGCTTCTAGCGGGTCCGATGCGATGACCGCCGGGTGTGGCGGTCATCGCGCGCTGGGTTAGTCGAACATGTCGGGTTGGGTTGCCGCGATGTGGCCGTACAGCGTCTGGAAGTGCAGCCAGCCGATATAGTCGCTGCCGACATGCTCGCGGCTATACTCGGCTGTCTTTTGCGAGATGAGCTGCGGCTTGATACCGGTCTGTTCGACCAGCATCTGCTGCTGGCATGCCCGCTCTAGTGCGATGAACCAGAACGCCGCGTCATCGATGCTGTGACGGCTGGTGGTCAGCAGGCCGTGATTCTGGTGCAGCACGCCGCGGTTGCGGCCGATCTCCTTGGCGACGGACAACCCGCTCTCCTTTTCGACCGCGACCGCCCCGGCCGATGCGCCGATGACGGCATGACTGTTATAGAACGCCGCCGCGTCCTGGCTGATCATGTCCAGCGGCCGGCCCGTTGTGCACCAGGCCGTGCCGTACGTTGTATGCGCGTGGCACATCGCCATCACGTCCGGATATTCCTCGTGGACGGCGCCATGCAGTACGAAGCCAGCACGATTGATGGCGTACTCGCCCTCGACAACCTTACCCTTATGGTCGGCCAGGATCAGGTTCGACATCCGCACCTGCGAGAAGTGCACGCACATCGGGTTGGTCCAATACAGCTCCGGCCGGCCCGGATCGCGGACCGTGAGGTGCCCGGCGAAACCGAAATCGAAGCCATGCAGGGCAAAAACGCGGCAGGAGGCGACGAGGTGCTCCTTGCGATACCGGCGCTCGGCGTCGACAGACTCGAACTCCGGGATTTCCGGGAAAATCAGGCCTTCCTGCTCGGGCTGATAGATCGAGATGCGCGGCTTGGCAGAGCGGACTGGGTCGATATTGGTATCGGGCATGGTGAGAGTTCCTTTTGTACTATTAACGATTGACGAGGTGCTTCGGCATCGTCAGCGCAAGACAGCTTCCGACGAGCAGGCAGCCGGCCAGCATGTAGATACCGATGGTGGTCGAGTGGGTGGTGTCGAC
>JANPPS010000254.1:0-15655 GCA_031428635.1 Rhodospirillales bacterium | reverse complement strand
CGACCACATCGAGCTCGGTCTGAATGCCCTTGGCTTCTTCGACGGTGATGACACCCTCGTTGCCGACCTTCTGCATCGCTTCGCTAATCATGCGGCCGATATCGGCCTCACCATTGGCGCTGATCGTACCGACCTGGGCGGTCTCGGCCTCGGTCGTGATCTTGCGGGTGCGCTTGGCTAGCTCGGCCACGCTGGCGGTGACGGCTGCATCGACGCCACGCTTCAGATCCATCGGGTTCAGGCCAGCGGCCACGCCCTTGGCACCTTCACGCACAATCGCCTGCGCCAGCACGGTCGCGGTCGTTGTACCGTCGCCAGCGATGTCGTTGGTCTTGGTCGCGACCTCACGCAACATCTGCGCGCCCATGTTCTCGAACTTGTCGGCCAACTCGATTTCCTTGGCGACAGTGACGCCGTCCTTGGTAATCCGCGGCGCGCCAAAGCTCTTGTCGATCACAACATTGCGGCCCTTGGGACCGAGCGTCACCTTGACTGCGTCAGCCAAGATGTCCACGCCGCGAAGCATGCGCTGGCGGGCGTCGCCGCCGAACCGTACGTCTTTTGCTGCCATGTCCGTATTTCCTTCGTTAGTTGATGCGTTAAGCGGCTTTGGCGTCGATGATGCCCATGATGTCGCTTTCCTTCATGATCAGGAGCTCCGCACCATCAAGCTTGACCTCGGTGCCGGACCACTTGCCGAACAGCACGCGGTCGCCGGACTTCACGTCCAGTTCGACCAGCGCACCCGCCTCGTTACGTGCGCCGGGGCCAACGGCGATGACTTCGCCCTCCATCGGCTTTTCCTTGGCGGTGTCGGGGATGATAATGCCGCCTGCGGTCTTCTCTTCGGCGGTGATGCGCTTGACCACAATCCGGTCGTGCAGGGGACGGAACTTCATGCGGATCGCTCCAATTTTCGTTGCGGCGCCACGTGGCGCGGTCTGTTAGCACTCTCAGTTGGAGAGTGCCAGAGCGTCTAATCCGGTCGCGTGTGTGCGTCAACCAAAAAGCAGCAATGCAGGCGGACGAGTGCTAACCCGTTGGCATCGCACAGAATTCCCTAGACGAAGCGAAATATTTTGGTAACCTTTGCAGCGCAGCCTTTGCTGTCGCACAAGCCGAAAAGGGATCGCCTCATGTCGTTCCAGCTTCAGCTACGGGATTACCGGGTCACCACCGCAGAGATCGTATACCGCCTGCCGGACTATCCCGCCCTGCTGCAAATGTACGTCTGGCAGGATCTCGACTTGGCACCCAGCTACCCGATCTTACGCCGGTTTCTGGACTTCTGGTCGCGCAATCTGGACGGAAGCGTGCACGCCGTTCGCGTCTGCCATGGCGCAACGCTATGCCCGGCCGGGCTGCGAACGCCATCGCACATGCTGACTCTACATTAAAGTTACGGCAGGCCCTGGCTCCGCCGGAGCAGCACCAATCCCAACAGGCCGGATGTAAAGAACAGGCTGATCCCGAGCGCCACTTTGACCCACATACCCTCGAGCACGCCGCCGCCCAGCAAGGCAAACACGACGGTCTGCGGCACGTAGCCCAGCGCTGACCCGGCCAGAAACGGTAGTGTCCGCACACCTGATACGCCGGCCATGACGTTGGTCACCAGATTACTGCCCACCGGCAACAGGCGGAGCGTGAGTGTCGCCATGAAGCTATTGCTCGACAGAAAACGGTCGAACCGCTGCAGTTGCCGGCCCTGCCCCCGCTCCAGCCAGGCCTGTACGCGCGCCCTGGCCGCAAAGCGCGCGCCGAGGAAGTTCGCAAGGCATCCCATGAGCATCGCCAGCAGCCCGAGCCACGCTCCCTCCCAAAAGCCGAACGCCAGGCCGCCCGAGTAGGCCACCGCCTGCCGGGGTACGCCCAGCGCACAGGCAAGTGCGGCGAAGCCTGCAAATACGGCCGGACCATAATCACCCGCCTGACGCACCGCGTTGCCCAGGCCCACGCTGGTCAATACCCACCCGGCCAGCAGCAGGACCACGATCAGCGCGAGTGGCTTTGTGAACGCCTCCAGACTGCGGGTCATGGCGACACCTCCTCCAGCGCTTGCGTGGATGCCGCTTCTGGCACTTCCGGTTGCTCGATCATCGGCCGGCTTCCGCGGCGCTGCAACCACGCAACGCCAGCCATGTCCACCAGCCCGACCCAGAGCCGGTCGAATGTGCCGTACTTGGACTGGCCCCGGACGCGGGGCCGGTGATTGACCGGTACGGATTGGACGGAGCCGCCGGCGCGGATGAACAGCGCCGGCAAGTATCGGTGCATGTGATCGAACTGCGGCAGCGCCAGGAACGCAGCGCGGCGGAACACTTTCAGGCCGCAGCCTGTATCGGGCGTGCTGTCACCCAGCAGCGCGGCGCGGACCCAATTGGCGATGCGCGACGACCGGCGCTTGACCCAGCCATCCCGCCGCCGGGTCCGGTGGCCGGCGATCAGGTCAAAAACGCCAGTGCTGGCCTGTGCCCGCTGAAACAGGGCCGGAATGTCGGCCGGGTCATTTTGCCCGTCGCCGTCCAGCGTCGCGATCCACGTACCCCGGGCCACGTGCACGCCGGTCATGATGGCCGCACTCTGACCGCAACTGACGCGATGCCGCCGGACGACCAGCGTACTCAGCCCCTCACGCCGCAGGTGCTTGACCGTCTCATCGGTGCTGCCGTCGTCCACATATACTATCTCGTGCGCAACACCGCCGAGGGCCGCGGTAATTTCGGCAATCAGCGGCCTGATATTGGCAGCCTCGTTACGGACAGGTACGACGACCGACAAAACAGGCACGGGCGCCACGGGATCTGCCCCGGCCGAACCAGTCAGCGACGGCATGGCGAAGGGGACAGCCCGGTGAATGCCATGAACATCGTTCCGCGGTAGCACCCGGGTCACTTCCAGTGCAAGCGTTGCCGCCCATGTATGACACTCGGCAAGTCTTTCGGGGTACGATATCGCCATGCCTTTCGATGTAGATCAGACCAAATTCGGACGCGCGGCATTGCGTGCGGAGCGGGACCGGCGCGCGGTTGCACTCTGGCTGTTTGGCATGTGCGCGATGATTCTGGTTATGGTCACGCTGGGCGGTGCCACACGCCTCACCGGATCAGGCCTGTCGATTATGGAATGGGCGCCGCTCACCGGCACATTACCCCCACTATCGGAAACGGAGTGGCAGCGCCTTTACGCACTCTATCAACAGATACCGCAGTACGCCCTGGTAAATCACGGTTTCGGCATTGAGGGCTTCAAAAGCATCTTCTGGCTCGAATGGGCACATCGGCTCTGGGGCCGCTTGATGGGTATCGCCTTCTTGCTTCCCCTCGTCTGGTTCGCCTGGCGGGGCGCGATCGGCCGGGCGCTCGCCTATCGGCTGGTAGGATTGCTGGCCCTGGGTGGGCTGCAGGGGGCCGTCGGCTGGTTCATGGTCGCCAGCGGGTTCGAGGCGAACAGCACGGCCGTGTCGCCCTACCGGCTGGTCATTCACCTGTGCTTGGCGCTGTCATTGTACGCCGCGATCCTATGGACGGCGCTGTCGGTTTGGCGTGACACGACCGGTGGGATCGGGACGCCGGTTCCCGCCCGACTGAAAACGGCATTGCGGTTGGTTTGTGTGGCAGTGGCGCTGACGATCGTCGCCGGCGGTTTTGTGGCGGGTATGAAGGCCGGGCTGACCTACAACACCTACCCGCTGATGGACGGCCGTCTGGTCCCGGATGGATACGCTGCACTTACGCCGCTCCTGCGTAATTGGACGGAAAACGTGGCGGCTGTGCAGTTCAATCACCGCCTTTTGGCAACGACAACCGCTCTGTTCACGCTGGCGGTTGTCGGCTGGGGCCTGACCCGGGGTGGGCTGCGCCGGGCGCCGATCGCAACAGCGCTGGCCGCACTGGGGATCGCTGTTATCGGGCAGTACGTGCTGGGTATCGCGACGCTGCTATGGGTCGTGCCCGTGGGACTGGGTACGCTGCATCAGTCGATGGCGGTCCTGGTTTTGACGGCTGCACTAACCGCCTTGCATGGCGCGAAACCGCAATCGCGACCGGCGTGACAGATCAAATCTGGCCTCGGGCCGGATCTTCCGGGCGAACTGACGGTTATTTCGGTCGGCATTGCTATATACCAGTCCTGGGGCCGCGTCGCGTTACTTGATCCTGGAGTTGAACGAACCAAAAGTACTCCACGTGCCTAGTCTGACCCGGGACGTCGAATGCGGACGTAACGCGCCTCGTCGCCGATCGCGGATTGTCTGGGCCAGGCGGTCCCGACACGCTTGCGGCCTACCTGCCCGATCGCGCACCTGCGAGCTATGGCGACCGGTACCGGGTACCCCATGCGGTCGACTACGGTTTCCGTCATGCAATAACTCTGACCTGCCCAGGCAAAGTCGTTACTCTGGCCTTGACCGTGGGACTCGGCGGGACGGCGGCTACGGTCAGGGCCAGGCACGATGATCGACGCTGCTGCGATCGGTCGCTCGACCAGGCAGCAGAGCGCGCCTAGCCGGGGCACCGCCGCCGTCATGCGTTTGCTACCCGACCGGGTGCTGACCCGGGCGTTGACAGTCCCCACTTTAACATGGCGCGGTCGACGCTGGCCGATTCTCCAATTTTCTTATAAGGTCTGGTAATGAACGTGATCGCCCCCCTCGCCCCCTCCGCGCTCGACGCCACAGACGCATTATTCTTTGGCGCCAACAGCCAGCTGGACCGCACGACGGCCGAGGCGCTCGTCCGCGACGCCCTCGACGGCATGGACGACGGCGAGCTGTTCCTTGAATACCGGCAGAGCGAAGGTTTGAGCCTGGAGGATGGCCGCATCCGCAGTGCCACATCCGACACGCAACTCGGCTTCGGCCTTCGCGCCGTCCTAGGCGACCAGGCCGGCTTCGCCCATGCCGGTGAGCTGACGGAGGGTGCATTGCGCCGGGCCGCGGCGACGGTTTCGTCCGTGCGCGCTGGCCGGTCGGGCACGGTGGCGGAGCGTCCGCGCGCCACGAATTCGCGTCTATATTCGGACCTTAACCCGCTCGTCGACGGCTTCAGCGGCCGAACCGAAACGTTGGCCGCGATTGACGCCTACGCCCGTGCGCGCGACCCCCGGGTAAAGCAGGTCATGGCGTCGCTAATGGGTGAGTGGCAGGCGGTGCAGATCGTCCGCGCCGACGGCGTGCGGGTGGCCGACATACGGCCGCTAGTCCGCATCAACGTGTCCGTCGTCGTCGAGCAGGATGGCCGGCGTGAAAGCGGCAGTCACGGCGCCGGCGGCCGATACAGCTACGACCGTCTGATCGAGCCGGCGTTTTGGCAAGATGCGGTCGACATCGCCCTCCGCCAAGCACTCGTAAATCTCGATGCAGGTCCGGCGCCAGCAGGCGAGATGCCGGTGGTGCTCGGCCCAGGCTGGCCCGGCATTCTGCTTCATGAGGCGATTGGCCATGGGCTGGAAGGCGATTTCAACCGCAAGAAGACGTCGGTATTCAGCGGGCTGATGGGCACCCGCATTGCGGCCCCCGGGGTCACCGTCGTCGATGACGGCACATTGCCAGACCGGCGCGGTAGCATCACCGTCGATGACGAGGGTACACCATCGGCGCGAAACGTGTTGATCGAGGACGGGATTTTGACCGGCCTGCTTCAGGATCGCATGAACGCGCGCCTGATGGGTGTGGCACCCACCGGCAACGGCCGCCGGCAGAGCTACGCCCACGCGCCGATGCCACGCATGACCAACACGATCATGCTCGCCGGCCAAACACCGCCGGAGGAGATGATCCGCTCCGTCAAGCGCGGACTGTTTGCGGTAAACTTCGCCGGCGGCCAGGTCGATATCACGTCCGGCAAGTTCGTTTTCTCCGCCAACGAGGCGTTCCTGATCGAAGACGGGCGGGTCACGGCGCCGGTGAAGGGCGCGACCCTGATCGGCAGTGGCGCCGACGCGCTACGCCGGATCAGCATGATCGGTAACGACGCGATGATGGACCCGGGTATCGGCACATGCGGCAAGTCGGGGCAGGGCGTTCCCGTCGGCGTGGGCCAACCAACACTGTTGATGTCGGGCCTGACAGTCGGTGGCACGGCCACTTAAACCCATGCGGTGGCTGCTTGGACTGCTCCTATGCGTGATGCCGTACACCGCACACGCCCAGGCGGCGGCTGGCGCAAATCGGACCGGGGTAGATCGGGCCGGGTTAGAACAGACCTGCCCAGCCGGCCGTGCGGCACCCGTCATCCTGCGGCAGACACAGGCGGCGCTGGAGGCGAACCGAGAGATTGTGATCGTCACTCTCGGTTCGTCATCGACCGCGGGGTGGCATTCGACCGACCTAGCTCATAGCTACCCTGCGATTCTACAGAGCGAGTTGGCGGCCCGACTGCCCCAGTCGCACGTGGCGGTAATCAACCGTGGGATCGGCGGGCAGGACGCGGCGGATATGGTGCAGCGGATCGAGCGCGACGTGCTGGACGTGCATCCGACGGCGGTGATCTGGCAGGTCGGCGCCAACGGAGCGATGCGTCGGGCTAATCTTGAGGAGTTTCATCGACTGGTCGCGGCCGGCGTGCAGCGGCTCCTGCGGGCGAAGGTGGACGTCGTTCTGATGGATAACCAGCGCGCGCCTAAAATCCTGGCAAGCCCGGAACACGACCGGATCGATCAGGCGCTGCAGGCTGTAGCACTTCAGACCGGGGCCGGGTTATTTGGACGCGGCGCGCTGATGGATCGCTGGCAGGCCGAAGGGCGTCCGTATGCCGACTTCATCTCGGATGACGGCATCCACCATAACGACCTGGGCTACCGCTGCCTCGGCCGCGCTGTCGCCCAGTCAATTTTGGATGGCTTGGCATTGAATACGTTGACCGGGTCGGTGTTGCGCGCGGTCCGGTCGGCGTCTTATTTAGCGGGTCGCTAGACCGTAATGCCGTCAGGTCCATCACACTTAAGCACGTGAGGCAGGCGGCATACTCCTGAGTCGTTTAGCTTTTTAGGAACCGCCTAAAGGTGACGCAGATCGCCCCATGGCTTCGAGCCTGGGCTTTGCGGCGCAAGTACTTAAGCTTGGTGATCTGGTTGATCGGATTGAGGTCGGGGAGCAACTGGCCCCCGGACGCGCCAGTCTTACCGCGATGAACCGTTCGCGCCGCCCGGCTACCCCGTGAAGACCGGGACACGCATTCGCGACAGCGACGTGCTCACGTACTCGGCGACGCCCCGCACCGCGTCAACAAACCGCGCAGATCCACGATGGGTGGGAACACTTCTTGGTTGTGGTCTGCCCCTTGCCGGTCATGCGCCGCTTGCTCCATCTCCACGATCAGCCGGTCCTCCGTGAAGATGCGCTCCGTAAATAGCACCAGCAACGGCCATACCGCCTCGATCATGCCCGGGATACGCGGCCGCCGCACCGATAGCAGACCGAATGTCCGGTTGCTCCGCCCGTCCGCATCCAGCGGCACGTACACGATCCATAGGTGCATGATCGGCACGTCGTCCCCCGCCCAGATCCGCAGCGTTTGGTACGGGTACTCCGTTCGGATCGTCATCTTGTCGCGGTTATTCTCCCAGCCCCCCACCCGCTTGCTGCCAAAGATCACGCGCTCCCCTAACGACTGCCCGCCCCCTGCCCGTGCGAACGTATAATCCACTTCCAGCCAGTTAACCCCCATCCGCCGACCCAGGTATCGCGGCTTCACCTGCCCCATGTTGGCCCGGTGCAGGAACTGGTGGTTCATATCCATCAGGTTCTCGTGCATGAACGTGTAGTGGCATCCGATCACCTGGCCGAACCGCCGGGTTTTGTATGCTGTGTCCGCTGTCGCGCCCAATGAGGGTAATGCCACCGTATTTGCCCGTCCCGGGTCGCCAGGGAACACGAATACCAGCCCGCCCTGCTCCTGGCAGGGGTAGGCCCGGACCCCGTTCGGTAGCTTATCCTTTCCCAGGTACGGCACGTCGGTGCACTGCCCGGACTGGTCGTACCGCCATCCGTGGTAGCCGCACCGCAGCCCGGCTCCCTCGACCAGCCCGCATGACAGCGGCACCTGCCGGTGCGCGCACCGGTCCTCCAGCGCAAATACCGGGCCCTCTTTCGGTCGCACCAGCACGATCGGGTTTCCCGCAAATCGTACCGCCAGCGGCTTGCCAGCTTTCAGCTCCCGCGACCACGTTAACGGATACCAATGGTCCGGATGCGACCCCACCCTGCGAAGGTCCGGTGCAGTCAGTTCGATGGAGCCTTCGGGCATCGCACTCTCCAACCCATCCCTCACATCACGCAGAAGCATTCACCGCGTTAGTAGGTTGAAGCGGAGCGTGCCCGCAGACACCGTTCAAGGCAAGCAAGACTGGCCTGAAGTTGCACCTGCAAGGTTCCACTTTGCCCTGATGTCACCTCATACGGAGAGGGTCCCCTTACCGCGTGCCGTTATTGAACTCTCTGCTGATCGGGTTGTAGTTGCCCCCGGACGGCGGCTCGTGCCCCGGCGCCCCCGGCACGAACCCACACCCAGCCAATATGCATAATGAAATCAACAGTGTGGTGATGCGAATCATGGGAAGCCTTACGGTTCAGTTTTTTCCGGCGCATTTCGCTGCCAGACCATAATTGGTTACAAGTGCGCTGCCCAAAACCCGCCGCGTGCCGGTCCTTGCCATCACGAACCCGTTCCCGAAGCGTGCCCGTGCTACGAAGCGCACCGCCATGCGTCGCCCGGACCGGCGATTTCATCCGTGAAGCCCGCCTTTTGCACGCCGGAGTCCTTGCCTTGCTACTTACGGCCCTTCTCGCCGCCGCCGTAACACCAGTTTATTTTGCGACTCCTACAATAAGGGCTTGATAGCATTATTGATATAGAGAACGATGAATATTAGTCTATCTTAATAAAATAGCAGACACCTTCCTTTTAGGTAGGAACTATTTTACAGTTAGAGTTCTATATTATTGGATAGTTTTACTCCGTTTTTACACATAATTAGTCTATTATATCGTATTAAAATATTTATGATATGATTTTTGTTTACCTGAATTTATAAATTTTACCTTAGTATACTCTTTATATAATGTCCCTTTTGTAAGAATTAATAATTAATACATGGTTTTGAGTATCGTACCGAAGCAAGTGCGGTATCGCATAGCGGGCTACAGTCGCGGCGGCACCGGCGCACCTGCGATGCTTACCCTAAAAATGCGACCGCTCACGGCCAGGCTGCTCGTGCTGCTAGCCGGGGTCTAGCTCTGCGGTCACGTAGGTCAGAGTAGCCGCGGAGTGGGCTATGTCGGCCGGCAGGGGCACATGGCCTTCGTCTTTATGCGATACGACTACTCTGGAATCCCGCCGAGGCGCAGGCCGGTCGCCAATATTTCCCGATCCTGCGGGCGTTCGAACGGCGAATGCGCGAGAACACTAGCGATCGTGATGTCCGGCTCGATCGCACGAAGGCGGCGGCAGACGATCTCCGCCTCCGCCACTTGGCCCAGATGACCGAGTGCTGCCAAATACGGCCGGCAGGCGGCGGCGAAGGCGGGATTAAGCTCGGACACGGCCCTCCCCAACTCGACCGCGCGCTCGTAGTCGCGCTGCAGCAGGGCAATCCGGCAGAACGCCACGTCATAGTAAAACGCGTAGGGATCGAGCGGCGACAGGTATTTGTAGCGAGCGAGCCTCAGCCCGGCCTCAGCCCAGTCGCCGATATAGGAATACGCGAAACCGCTGAATGCCCAGGCCATCGCGAGGTTGGGATTGAGTGCCAACGCACGCTCATGGAGGACCAGCCCCTCCCGTGGCCTATGTTCGAGGACCGCGCGGATGTGACCCGCGATTGTAAACGCCCGCGCGTCCTGCGGGTCGAGCCGGATCGCCCGCTCAGCATACTCTGTCGCCTCCACCACCGCCGCGTCACGCCCCGCAGTCCAGCCCTGCAGGATTTGAAACAGGAGCCAATACGCGTAGGCCGTGTGCGCAGCGGCATAATCCGGCTCCAGCGCGATCGACCGGCGAAGCAGCGCCCCGGCCTCCTGGAAGTTAGACCGTTCGAGCCGGGTCATACTGGGCAGGGCGCGCAGCATAAGGTCGTATGCGTTCGAATCCTGCGGCGCCCTATGCGCGGCGCGGCGGCTCTCGATCAGCAGTATCTCAGGATCGATCTGGCCGACGACTTCTGCCGCGACCTCGTCCTGCAGAGTTAGCAGGTCATCCGTTTGCCGGTCGAACCGGCGCGCCCACACCACACGGCTACCGTCACGGAGGTCGATCAGCCGGACGGTGATGCGCAACCGCTCGCCAACGCGCTGCACCGAACCGTCGAGTACGAAATCCAACCCGAACGTTCGCCGCAGCGCCGCCTCGTTGCGGGTGTCCTGTAGGAAGTGGCCGATCGACGAGCTGGAGACGAGAAACATCCAGCGGAACCGGGCCAAGGCGGTCGTGATCTCCTCAGCTAGGCCGATCGCCAGGTGCGCCTCCGCCTCCGTCGTTCCGACCAGGGTCATGGGCAGCACACCGACCTTAGCGCCGCCCCTTGTATTGATACGGTCGAACCGGGCGACGAATGGCGCGAGCGCCGGGACCGGTTCGGTGATCCGCAACTCCTTTCCCTCCCGGATATCGGCTGCGATCGACATGGTTTCGGGAGACGGATTGGCTCCCAGGCACTCGAGCAATGTGGCGCGGCAGCGATCGAACGTCTGCATCGCCAGGCCGCGTTCGCCCCGGGCGGCATAGGCGCGCATGAGCGCACGCCAGGCCCCCTCATGGGCACGGTCGATCTGCAGCATCTGCTGTGCGACACCGATCATCGTCTCCGGTGTCTCCTGGCGGCCTAGCAGCAGCTCGACCACGGCGCGGGCGCGGTCCCGCAGCTTCTCCCGCTCCGCCGCCAGCCAGACATCGAGCGCCGGGTCGACGCCGTCCAACTCCTCAAGCAACTCGGCGTCGAGCAGCCGCAGCGCGGATGGGTCGTCAGGCGTCGCACGCGCCACCTCCTCCACGTCGATCCAGGCGACGCCGGGCCGCAGCGCCAGGCTGTCCCGGGTAACGGTCAGAACATCCAGCCCGGCGACGGACAGCACATCGAGCAGCCGGTGGATTTCCTGCCGCAGCGAGGCGCGAGCCTGCTCCTCCGGCCGGCGGCTCCAGAGTAGTTCGGCGAGGCGGGTGCGAAGCACGGGACGTGGCGAAGACAGGGCCACGATCGCGAGCAGTCCGCGGGTCTTACGGCCCGAGGGAAGAATATTGCCGCTCGCTAACGTCCACATTTCCATCGGCCCAACTAACCGCAGCCGGACCGCGATTGGATCGGCCGGAATCAGCTGCACGCCGGCTATCTCGGCCGATGGGGAGACGGAGGTCACGAACATTGCGTCACTAACATTGGTCAAAGGTAGCCTACCACAATCGGTTCGGCGCAAGACCATTTCGTAAAATTACCCAACTAACCGAAATCGTGCTATTATATTTTGTTAGGCTGCCGCCTCACCAAAGATATGGCCCACGTCACCATTCCACACCTCGCGATAGCGCGCGAGCCACTGCTGGGCCTGCACCGGACCACCCGCGACGATCGCTTGCAGGGGCTCGAGGTACACGGTTTCATCGAGCTCAGCCGCATCCCGGCGCGCCCGTGCACGCAGGCCGGCCTCGGCAATTGCGACCATGTCACGCGCCAGGTCGCGCGCGGTTCCGGCGCCAAACGGGGAGTCGAGTCCATGGGTCGGCACATCCGCCCGTAGGCGCTGATAGGCGGACCAGGGCGCACGCCGCACCAATGCCAGTGCCGCCGCCAAAGACGCACTATCATACAGCAAACCGACCCATAGCGCGCTCTGTGCCACCATCATCGCCGGTGACCCGGCGTCGGCACCCCGCATTTCCAAGAACCGCTTCACCCGCACGTCCGTGAACGCCGTCGTCATGTGGTCGGCGAAGTCCCCCACCGTCGCGGGCCCGGCCTGATCGGGTACTCGCCCGGCCATGTAGTCCCGGAAACTCGCGCCGGCCCGATCCTGATACACCCCGTCCCGCTCGGTGAAGTACATCGGCACGTCAAGCAGCCACTCGACGTAGGCCTCGAACCCGAACCCCTCGGCGAAGAAAGCGTCAGGCATTCCGGCGCGGGCGTTATCGACGTCCGTCCAGACGTGGGCGCGGGTGGACAAGTAGCCGCTCGGCCGGCCCTCCTTGAACGGCGAGTTGGCGAACAGCGCCGTCGCGACCGGCTGCAGCGCCAAAGCCACCTGCAACTTTTGCACCATGTCCGTCTCACTTGAGTAATCGAGATTAACCTGCACCGTGCAGGTGCGTTTCATCATGTCCAAGCCCATCGTGCCCACGGTCGGCATGTATCGCCGCATGATCCCGTACCTGGTTTTGGGCATCCAGGGCATCGCATCGAGGGTTGCGGTGGGGTGGAAGCCGAGCGGCGCGAACCCGATGCCAAGCGGCGTAGCCACCCTGCGTACGTCGGTCAGATGGCGGTCCATCTCGTCCCGGGTTTCATGCAATGTCTCCACCATTCCGCCCGACAGTTCGAGCTGACCGGCCGGTTCCAGCGACACGGAGGCACCCTGCTCCGCGCCGCCGCCCTTGAGCCCGATCGGCTTTCCAAGATCGAGGATCGGCGTCCAGTCCGGTCCCGTCAGCCCGCCAAGCACGGCGCGGATGCCGTTCGGCTCATACGGTGGGGGCGCGTGATCACTGAGGGAGAAGCCGAATTTCTCGTGCTCGGTACCGATCCGGTAGTCGATCGGCGGCTTACATCCCTCGGCGATGTAGTCCGCCAGCTGCTTAATGGAGGCGATAGGCGTCGTGTCGGCGTCTCCGGGATTGGACATCGCGGCGTGGGCTCCCCTGGATCCGCCGGCACCAAAGGGCCGGGGCTGGTTCGCGTCAAGCCGTGGGCCTAAACCAGGGCATGGCTGACGCGTGGACCGACATCGATCGAACGGGCTGGGTGGCGGCGCTGCCGGCGTCGTTACGGCCCTATGCCGTGTTGGCGCGGGCGGATCGGCCGGCCGGGTCGTGGCTGCTGGCGTGGCCCGGCGTATGGGGGATCCTGCTGGTACGGCCGGACGCGCGACTCGTGGCGCTGTTCGTCGTAGGCGCGTTCGCGATGCGCGCGGCCGGGTGCGTGGTGAACGACATGTGGGACCGTGACCTGGACCGTCAGGTGGCGCGCACGGCGGGCCGCCCGTTGGCGAGTGGCGAGTTGCGGCTACGGCAGGCGGCGTGGTTCCTGGCGGCATTGCTGTTGGCGGGGCTGGCGGTGCTGCTACAGCTGAACCCGCTGTGCTGGGCGCTGGGGGTACTGTCGTTGCTCCTGGTGGCGCTCTATCCGCTGGCCAAGCGCGTGACATGGTGGCCGCAGGCGGTACTGGGGATTACGTTCGGATGGGGCGCCAGCATGGGCTACGCAGCCGCGTCCGGGCGATGGGACGGGACGGCGCTGGCGCTGCATGCGGCCGCGTTCCTGTGGATCATCGGGTACGACACGATTTATGCCCATCAGGACCGTGAGGACGACGCGCTGATCGGCGTGCGTAGTACGGCCCGGCTGTTCGGTGACCGCACACGGCTGGCGGTCGGGCTGTGCTACGCGGGCGCCCTGGTATTGCTCGCCAGCCTGGCGCGGGGTTGGGCGCTGCCGGCGTTGCTGCTGCCGGCCGGCATGCTCGCGTGGCAGGTTGCGACCTTGGACATCCATGACCCGGCCGGCTGCCTGCGCCGGTTCGCAATCAATCAATGGGTGGGTGCGGCTGTGGCGCTGGCGTTGTTGGCAAGCTGGGCATGAACGCGTTCATCGCCGCTCACACGGTACTGGCCCGTGCGCCCCTCGTGCCCGAGATCGCGCTGCATTTGGCGACCGAGATCACGCCCATCTGGCAGGCGAGCGAGGCGTGGTTACAGCAGGCCAATGTCGACCCACCATTCTGGGCGTTCGCCTGGCCGGGCGGCCAGGTCATCGCGCGCCACGTGCTGGATCACCCAGAACTGGTCCGCGGGCGTCGCGTCCTGGATTTTGCGGCCGGGTGCGGGATCGCGGCCATCGCCTGCGCCATAGCGGGTGCGGCGCTGGTGGAGGCCGCTGAGATCGACGCCATGGCCGTGGCCGCGATCCGGATGAACGCGGCGGCGAATGGCGTGGACGTCGTGGCGCTCGATCAAGACGTGGTCGGCCAGCCGTGCCGGTGGGACCTGATCCTATGCGGCGACGTCTGTTACGAGGCGCCGATGACCGCCCATATCATTCCATGGCTGCGAAAAATGGCGGCCGAAGCCGAGGTATGGGTGGCCGATCCGGGCCGCGCGTATCTGCCCGGTGACGGACTGACGGAGGTTGCGGCGCACGACGTGCCCACATCGCTCGAGCTTGAAGACCGCGTGCTGCGTCGCACAAAATTGTTCCGATTGACGGTTTGAACGACGGGGCCAGCGACCCCAGCTACCGTGCTCACCATCCGGAGCCACCGCATGACCAGCCCGCTATTCGAACCCTTTACTCTGGGCGCGTTACAGTTGCCGAACCGCATCGTCATGGCACCGCTGACCCGCAGTCGGTCGAGCGAAGAGGGCGTACCCCCCAGTTTTGCCCCCACCTACTACGCCCAACGTGCAACGGCCGGGCTGATTGTGTCAGAGGCGACAAATATCTCCGCCCAGGCTCGGGGCTACGCAATGACACCCGGCATCTGGACAGACGCGCAGGTCGCGTCCTGGCGGAACGTTACCCGCACCGTGCATGCCGATGGCGGCCGGATGGTGCTTCAGCTGTGGCATACGGGCCGTATTTCGCACCCCAATCTGCATGGCGGGGCACTGCCGGTAGCACCGTCGGCAATTAAGCCCGAGGGCCAAGCCTTTACGAATGAGGGCCTGCTAGACCACGTTATTCCGCGGGCGCTGGAGACGCATGAGATCCCAGCAATCGTCGCCGACTACCGCCACGCCGCGCAGTGCGCAAAGGATGCGGGGTTCGACGGTGTGGAGGTGCATTCGGCCAATAATTACCTGCTGGAGCAGTTCCTGCGCGACAGCACAAACCACCGGACGGACGAATACGGAGGCAGCATCGCCAACCGGATACGCTTTCCCCTCGCAGTGGTGGAGGCGGTCGTCGGCGTCTGGGGTGGCGACCGGGTCGGTATCCGCATTTCGCCGGGTACGACGCAGCCGGGCGGGGCACCGCTGGATAGCAACCCGATGGCGTTGTTCGGCGCGTACATCGAACAGCTGAATAAATTCGGCCTGATGTACGTCCACGATATCGAGGGCGTGACCCAAATGAGCCGCAATCCGGACGGCATCGACTACCCGGCGCTACGGCGTGCGTTCCGGGGGGCGTACATTGCCAATAACGGCTACAGCCGCGCCGATGCGGAACAGGCCATCACGGCGGGTCTAGCGGATCTGGTCAGCTTTGGACGGCCTTACATCGCCAACCCTGACCTTGTTGAGCGGCTACGCACCGGGGCGCCCCTGGTCGAGTCACCGAAGGCGACTTGGTACGGCGGGGGCGCGGCGGGCTACAGCGACTGGCCGGGTATGCACGGCCAGATCGCGGCGTAAACCTGATCGAAGCGTAGGCCCCGATCGAGTCGTGGGCCTACGCGGTTGGGCTGGCGCGGTGCTGTGCCGCGGCAGCCTAGCCCTTGGTAGCCTGA
>JANPPS010000253.1:0-12547 GCA_031428635.1 Rhodospirillales bacterium | reverse complement strand
GTGCTGAAGGAGCTGCCGATGGAGTTCGCGGTCGAGGCCCAGAAGCTACTCGCCGTGTCACTAGAAGGGTCAGTGGGCTAATGCTGACGATCGAGGGGCTGTGCGCCCAAATTGCCGGCAAGGACATTCTGCGCGGTCTGTCGCTGACTTTGCCGGCCGGGCAGGTGCATGCGATCATGGGGCCGAACGGTTCGGGCAAGAGTACGCTCGGCTACGTTCTGTCGGGCCATGAGGGGTATGAGGTAACGGGCGGCACCGTCACGTTCGATGGCGCGGACCTGCTGGCGATGGCAGCCGAGGAGCGGGCGGCTGCCGGGCTATTCCTCGCCTTCCAGGCGCCGATCGAGTTGCCCGGCGTGGGCAACGCCAACTTCCTCCGCACGGCGCTGAATGCGATCCGCCGGGCGCGGGGCGAGGCGGAGCTGGATGCCGTGGCATTCCTCCGGCTAGCGCGGGCCGAAGCAAAGCGCCTGCAAATGCCGGACGACATGCTGAAGCGCAACGTGAACGTGGGCTTCAGCGGTGGCGAGAAGAAGCGGAACGAGGTGCTGCAGATGGCCATTTTGCGGCCGAAACTGGCGGTGCTGGATGAAACCGATAGCGGGCTCGACATCGACGCGCTGCGGGTTGTGGCCGATGGCGTGAACGCATTACGCGGCCCGGAATTCTCGGCGCTGGTAATCACGCATCATCAGCGGCTGCTGGACCACTTGGTGCCGGACCGCGTGCACGTTCTGTCGGCTGGGCGGATCATCCGCAGCGGCGGACCGGAGCTGGCGCGTGAGCTTGAGGCAAATGGCTACGCACAGGTGGTGGCGGCAGCGGCATGAACGAGCTGTTACGCAACGGCGCCGACGCATTCGTCGCCCGCTACAACGGTTTTCGCGACCGCTTACCCGGCGATCGCGAATTACGTGACGCAGCGGCCGAGGCGTTTACGCTGCCGAGCATGAAGAGCGAGGCGTGGCGCTACACAAGCCTGCGTCCCCTGGCCGAAAGTGTGTTTAGCGAGCCGCTGACCGAGGTATCGCCCAACGCTTCCGAGCTCGACAGCCTGCCGGACCTGCCGAGGCTGGTGCTGATCGAGGGACGGTATCAGCCGGAGTTGTCGTCACTGCCCGAGGGCGTTGACGTACAAAGCTTCCGGCAGCGGCCGGATTTCGGGACCATGGCGTCTATTCAGGAGCCGATGGTCGCGCTGAACACCATGCTGGCCGAGGATGGCGTACATCTGAATGTCGCGGCTGGCGTTGATGCAGGGGCGGTGATGCTCGTTTCGTTGGCGCCCGACGAGCATCGGCCCGTCGCGTTCCACCCCCGCCATAGTATCCGGCTGGGTGCGGGCGCCAAGCTGACCATTCTGGAAGTGGCGCAGGGTGCCGGCCAGTATTTGCATAATGCGGTGACGGAAGTGCACGTCGCCGAGGACGCTGTCCTGACCCACGTTCGCCTTCAAGACGAAGGCACGGCGGCGTTTCATGTCAACACGACCTATGCCGAGATTGCCGGGCACGGCACGTACGACGCGTTCGTGCTGACACTGGGCGCCCGTTTGTCTCGGACCGAGATTCATGCGCGCCTGGCCGGGCCGCATGGCATGGTGCATCTGAACGGCGCGCAGTTGCTGACGGGTAACCAGCACGGCGACATTACGACCGTCGTCAAGCACGATGCCCCCGATTGCGGGTCGCGTCAGACGATTAAGAATGTTCTGTCCGGTCGCTCCCGCGGCGTGTTTCAGGGTCGGATCGAGGTTGCGCGCATTGCGCAAAAGACCGATGGCTACCAAATGAATCAGGCGCTGCTGCTATCGCCAGACGCCGAGATCGACTGCAAGCCGCAGTTGGAAATCTACGCCGACGACGTGAAATGCAGTCACGGCGCCACGATCGGCGAGTTGGATGCGGACCAGCTATTCTATCTCCGAAGCCGGGGCGTGCCGGCTGCGGAGGCCCGCTCCATCTTGGTCCGCGCCTTTTTAGTCGAGGCTATCGACTTAATTACACATGAGGGGGCGCGCGCCATGTTGGACGACGCGATTGCCCGGTGGTGGGAACGTCAGTCATGAACGCCATGAGTAAGCCCGTATTCGACGTGGAGCAAATCCGCGCCCAGTTTCCGATCTTGGGCGAGACGATCCGCGGTAAACCGTTCGTATTCCTTGACAGCGCCGCGTCGGCCCAGAAGCCACGCGCCGTCATCGAAGCCATGGCCGGTGCGATGGAAACCCAATACGCCAACGTCCACCGTGGCCTACATTGGATGAGCGAGCGCACGACCGACGCCTATGAAGGTACACGTGATGCCGTGGCGCGGCTGTTGAATGCGCCGTCGCGGGATGAAATCGTGTTCACGTCTAATGCGACCGCCGCGTTCAACCTGGTTGCGTACTCCTACGGTGAGCTGATGAAGCCCGGTCAGGCCGTGGTCGTATCGGCCATGGAGCATCACGCGAACCTGGTGCCGTGGCAGATGCTGCGCGACCGGCGCGGGATCGAGCTGCGTATCGCGCCGATCACCGACCAAGGTGAGCTGGACATGGAAGGGCTGGAGGCGCTGCTGCAGGATGGGCGCGTGGCGCTGGTGTCGATCACGCACATGAGCAACGTGCTTGGCACCGTGACCCCGGCGGCGCGCATTTCGGCAATGGCGCATCGGTACGGCGCGCTGGCGATGTTCGACGGTAGCCAGGCGGCGGTGCATCGCTCAGTGGACGTACAGGCCATCGACGCGGACTTTTACACGTTCACCGGCCACAAGCTGTATGGCCCGACCGGTATCGGCGTGCTGTGGGCCCGGCGGGCGTTGCTGGAGGCGATGCCCCCGTTCATGGGCGGCGGCGATATGATCGCGTCCGTCAGCTACGAACGCAGCACCTACGCCGAGGTGCCGCATAAGTTCGAAGCCGGCACGCCCGCGATCCTGGAGGCCATCGGCCTGAAGGCGGCGATTGAGTGGGTAGAGGCGATTGGCTTTGACGCGATCCAAGCGCATGAGGCGGCGCTAACGGAACACGCGATCGCCCGGCTATCGGCGGTGCGGGGCCTACGATTGCTGGGCGGCGCACAGGACCGGGGCGGCGTGTTTAGCTTCACCCTTCCTGGCGCCCATGCGCACGACGTGGCGACATTACTGGACCGTCAGGGTATCGCTGTCCGTGCCGGTAATCACTGCGCCGAGCCGCTTTCGCGCCGGCTGGGCATCGATAGCTCGGCCCGGGCCAGCACGGGTATTTACACCACGATGGCAGAAATCGACGTACTGGCCGACACGCTGGAGCGGGTGCGTGAGTTCTTCGAGTAGCGTGTTCGATGATGTGCGGGCGCTGTATAATGACAGCATCCGCCGTCACGGCCGAACGCCGTCGCACGCTGGACCGTTGCCGGGATTTGATGGTCAGGCCCGTGGAACTAATCCCATGTGTGGCGACCGGGTGGATGTGTACGTGCGCCGTGACGGTGATCGGGTTGCGGCAGCCGGGTTTGAAGCCCGGGGCTGCGAGGTAAGCGTCGCCAGTGCCGACCTGATGTGTGAGGTTGTGGCAGGCGTCGCTGTAGACCATATCCCGGGTATGGCCGAACGGGTCGCAACGCTGGCGGCGAGCGGTATCTGCCCTAATTGCGACCCGCGATTACTGGCGTTCTCGGCCGTCCATGAGTTTCCAAGCCGCGCCCGTTGCGTGACCCTACCGTGGTCCGCACTGATGTCGGCATTGCAGGAGAGTAGCCGTGAGTGATGTTAGCGTGTGGACCCCGGACACCCCCGATGGTGTCGCAGCCGAGCACCCTGGGGCCCGGCCCGGCGAAGAGGCTCTGCTGGTCGCGATCGCCACGGTCTATGACCCGGAAATCCCGGTCAACATCTATGAGCTTGGCCTAATTTATGCGGTTGAGATCGACGATGCCGGCGCGGTAAAGGTCGAGATGACGCTAACGGCACCGAATTGCCCGAGTGCACAGGAATTGCCGTTGCAAGTGAAAGAGGCTGTACAGACCGTACCCGGCGTGACGTCATGCGTCGTTGAGACGGTATGGGAACCGGCGTGGGATCCGAGCCGTATGTCCGAAGAAGCGCGGCTTGCGCTGAATATGTTTTGAGGGAGGCAGTAATGTCCGAGACGATCACCCGTACCCGCCGTGTGCTGCCGCCACTGATGCGCCTGACCGACCCAGCCGCCACCCGCCTATCTGCGCTGTACGCAGGCGGGCAGACGGGCATGTTGCTAAGGATCAGCGTGAATACGAAGGGCTGTTCCGGCCTGAGCTACGTCATGGACTGGGTGCAAGCGGCCGGGCCGGGTGACGAGGTCGTAACGGACCACGGGCTGACGGTGCTGGTCGATCGTAAGGCGAGCCTGTTCCTGATCGGTAGCCAGATGGACTACGTCGAGGAGGCGCTGACGGCCGGGTTTACGTTTACGAACCCGAATGAGAAGGGCCGATGCGGCTGTGGAGAGAGCTTCCACGTTTAGTTCTCGGGCAAACTTTCGCCTGTATTGAGATAAGAAGTAGCGATGCCGGCAACGGCCAGCATCGCTACTAGAGAGTAGGCGCAGACTAGCCCTTCATGCTCTCAGGCAGCTTGCCGCCGTTCTCAGCCAACTTGCGAACAACGGCCTTGTGTAGCGCGATATTCTGCTCGGCGCTGCCATCTGCACCGGCGTGAACACCTAATTCGGTGCCCAACTCCTTACGGGAGTCTAGGCTGCTGTCCAGGTCCAGCAACTTCAGCAAATCAACGATCGACGTCTCGTAGTTACCGCCTCCACCCTTGGCCGACGCCATTGCCACCAGCACGGCGCCCACGTCGACTGTGGCGCCACTGGCGGGGGCTGCGCCAGTCGTGGCGGTGCCCGCATCAGGTGCCGGCGCGATCTCGGCCGCGGCGGCAGGATGGTGGAAAATCTTACCCATGATGTTGCCGAATATACTCATGCGACGTCTCCCTTTTTATGGTTTCCGACACTGCATACCACGGTCCCGCAAGTGTTGCGTGACCGTTCTACAGCATTACGAGTGTGTATCCGGCGTGGCTGTGCGTAAAGCCGAGGTTCTCATAGAACCGTTGCGCGTCGATCCGCTCGATCCGGGTCGTAAGCTGCACCGTCCGGCAGCCGGCCGCGCGGGCCAGGCCGACGGCGTGGCCGATCATGGCACGCCCTACGCCCTTGCCACGGCGGGCGCTGGCAACGCGCACTCCCTCGATCTGCGCCACGCAGGAACCCAGCGCGGCAACGCCATGCAGGATATTAAGCTGTAGGCAACCGACGATCGCGCCGTCATCAACCGTCAAAAGCAGACGGCCACCTTGCGCGATCATCGCGGCGAAGCCCGCCAGGTATCGGGGATCGAGCGGCAATGCCTCTACTTCCCGCGTCGCACCATACACATCGTCCGCCAGCAACCGCACGACATCCGGCAGATCGTCCAACATCGCGTCCCGGAACATCACTTTCGAAAGCCGACCACACTTTCAACCCGGGCAGACCACAGGAACTGGTCGATTGCTGCGACACTATGCACCCGGTAGCCGGCCGCGATCAGCAATCGCCCATCCCGCAGCAGCGCGGCCGGGTTACAGCTGACGTACACGACTGGAATGCCCGACGCAGCGATAGCCGGTATTTGCATCAATGCGCCGCCATGGGGCGGGTCCAGCACGATCGCAGTGGCACCGGCCAACTCCTTGGTAGTCAGCGGCTGCCGGGCCAGGTCGCGCTGATGCACGTCGACGCGGGGGTTGCGCGCGCTACGCAGGGCTGCGGTCGCGTCGACATCGCCCTCGTAGGCCTGCACTCGCGCGACCCGGGCGATGGCGTGGGTAAGCGAACCGACGCCCGCGAACAACTCCATCACGCGCGCTTTCGCCGCCATCGTTGGCAGCGCTGCCAGCACGGCGGCAACGATCGCGGTTTCTCCCTCAACCGATGCCTGCAGGAACGCGGCCGGCGGCACCCGGGTTTCCATTCCACCCAGGGCCGTCGTGGCCGGGCGTAGCAGGCAGGCCGGTTCGGGGGCGCCCAGGCTGCCGCGCTGCAAACCCTGCGCCCAGCTGACGCGCGGCATCCCGTGCGCGCCCGCAAGTGTTGTGAGCAGCGTCCGGTCCCCAGCACTCAGCATGCCATCCGTGCGCAGCAGCAGGTCGGGTCCGCTATCGAGCAGATTGATGACAGCTGAGCCCTCCCGCCGTAAACCGGTTAGCCGCAGCAGCACGGGGCGCATCGCCTGCAGAAGTGCGAACAGGGTGGGCGATAGTATCGGACAGGCAAGCATATTGACGATATCGGTTGATTTACGGCGATGTAGGCCCAGCAGAATGCGCGGCCCGTCCCGGCGAATGGCCAAGTCCATGCGGCGGCGGGCGCCCGGCGATGTGCGTGCCAATACTGGGTCCAGACCGTCCCAGCCCAGTCGATTAACCGCGTCCCCCACCAGGGCGGATTTCCAGGCCGCGTAGCTCTCGTCCCGCCAGTGCTGCACGGTGCAACCGCCGCAGGGGCCGAAATGCGGGCAGGGCGGCACCACCCGGTCGGGCGACGGGTCAAGGATCGTCGCGCGCGCCGTCCAGCCTTCACCGCGCCGGGTCAGGTCGCCGGGCTGAACCCACTCGCCAGGTAGAGTGTCGGGCGCATACAGCTGGTCACCGCCGGGCAAAGTGGTGATGCCGTCACCGTCGGCCCCCATCCGTTCGATTTGAATGGACTGGACCTGCGGGGCAAGGCGGCTAGAGACGGTCAGCCCCCGAAGGCGCTCAGCCCCGTTTGTGCCCGGCCCAGTATCAACGCGTGCACGTCATGCGTGCCCTCATACGTGTTGACCGCTTCAAGGTTCATGACATGTCGGATCACGTGATACTCGTCCGAAATGCCGTTGCCGCCGTGCATGTCACGTGACGCGCGGGCGATGTCCAGCGACTTACCGCAGTTGTTGCGCTTCATCAGGCTGATCATTTCGGGCGCCGCGTCATGCTGCTCCATCAGGCGACCGAGCCGTAGCGCCCCGTGTAGGCCAAGCGTGATCTCCGTCTGCATATCGGCCAATTTCTTCTGGACCAGCTGCGTGGCGGCCAGCGGCCGACCGAACATCTGACGGTCCATTGTGTAGGTGCGTGCGGCGTGCCAGCAGAACTCCGCCGCGCCCAACGCACCCCAGCTAATGCCGTATCGCGCGTTGTTCAGGCAGCTGAACGGACCGCGTAGGCCTTTGACATGCGGCAATTCATTGGCGGCGGGCACGAACACGTCCTGCATCATGATCATGCCGGTGATTGAGGCACGAAGCGCAAACTTGCCTTCGATCTTGGGCGCGGACAGCCCCGCCATGCCTTTTTCCAGAATGTAGCCGCGGATGTCGCCCGCGTCGTTTTTGGCCCACACGACGAATACGTCGGCGATCGGCGAGTTGGTGATCCACGTCTTGCTTCCGTTCAACACGAAGCCGCCATCGACGGAGCGGGCGCGGGTACGCATGCTCGCCGGGTCGGACCCGGCGTCGGGCTCTGTCAGGCCGAAGCAGCCGACGAACTCGCCCGTGCGCAGACGGGGTAGAAAGCGATCCTTCTGATCCTCCGACCCGAATGCCCAGATCGGGTACATAACCAGCGATGACTGCACGCTGAATGCACTGCGGTAGCCGCTATCGACGCGCTCGACTTCCCGCGCGATCAGGCCGTAGGCGACGTAACCGACACCTGCGCAACCATGGCTGTCTAGGGTCGCGCCCAAGAAGCCCATCTCGCCCATCTCGGTCATAATCGAACGGTCGAACGTCTCATGACGGTTGGCGAGTAATACCCGGGGCATCAGCTTGCCCTGGCAGTATTCCTGGGCGGCATCGCGTATGGCGCGCTCTTCTTCGGTGAGTACCTGGTCTAGCATCAGCGCATCGTCCCACTGAAACGCGGCCATGCGGCGCGTCGCGGGGGGGGCGATGGTGGCAATCGGTGAGAGGGCGTTCACGGGCAATCCTCCGGGTCTTGCGCCGCGAAACTACGGCAGTTGGCCGCTAATGCGGCGTAGCAGGTCAGCCGCAAGTGCAGCCGGGTCACTAGGTCGCGGGTGCGGCCGTACGACGCGAGCGTAGCATCATGAACGCGGGCACGTCGTCACCAAAACCGACAACCGCGGGTCCAAGATCGTCCGGGCGGCGGCTTTCGCGGGATCGTGAGCGATCTGCGCCACGATCATCCGACGGCCGGTCCTCACGAGACCGATTCTCCTCACGGGGACGGGTTTCCTCACGGGGACGAGCTTCCTCGCGCGGGCGGGCTGCCTCACGTGGGCGGGCCTCGTCACGGGACCGGGCGTCTTCACGCGGACGGCGCTCACGGCGGGGTTCCGCCACGGCTTCGGCTGGGACCTGCTCGGCTGCTACGGTTACTGCCGCTTCGGTCTTCTTCGCGCGGCTACGGCGGGGGCGAGGCGCGTCGGTTGCGTCCGGCTGAACGACCGAGTCGGCACTGGGCTCCGGCGCGGCAGCCCGGGCTTGGCGCTTCTCGGCTGGCTTGGCACCCCGTCCACGGCCCCGGCGACGGCGACCGTCATCTTCCGGGAACTTGACCGGATCCATACCCTCGACCGCAATGCGCGGGATTTCGGCTCCGACCAACTTCTCGATCGCGTCGACAAATCCGCGATCATCCGGTGTCGCCAGCGTGAATGCGTGGCCAATCATGCCCGCACGCCCGGTGCGGCCGATGCGGTGCACGTAGTCTTCGGCGTGGATCGGCACGTCGAAGTTGAACACGTGGCTCAATCCGCCAATGTCCAACCCACGCGCCGCCACGTCCGAGCACACCAGCAACCGAATTTCGTTCGCCTTGAACTTCGACAGCGTCGCAAACCGTTCCGGCTGGCTCATGTCACCATGCAACTGGCCAACGCTAAACCCGTGCCGCTTCAGCGACTTGTATAGAATATCCACGTCCCGCTTGCGATTGCAGAAAATGAGAGCGTTGGAGACTTCCTCGGTCCGGATCATCCGGCGCAGTGCTTCCCGCTTATCCAGATCCTCGACGACCGCCAAACCCGCCACAATTGTCGACGCCACGCTGGCGGGCCGGCTGACCGTGATTTCCTTTGGGTTCGACAGGAACGCATCCGCCAACCGGCGTATTTCGGGCGCCATCGTAGCGCTGAAGAATAGTGTCTGCCGGGTCTTCGGCAGAAAGCCCACGATCTTCTCGATGTCGGGGATAAAGCCCATGTCCAGCATGCGGTCTGCTTCGTCGATCACCAGTATTTTAGTATCGGTCAGCAGTAACCCACCCCGGTCGAACAGGTCCATTAGCCGCCCCGGTGTCGCGATCAGAACGTCAACGCCCTTCATTAGCGCCTCCTTTTGATCGGATAGGCTTTCGCCGCCGATCAACAGGGCGTGGTTCAGCTTCATGTACTTGCCGTACTCGACGAAGTTCTCCGCCACTTGCAGCGCCAGCTCACGAGTGGGCTCAAGAATAAGGCTGCGCGGCATCCGGGCACGGGCACGAGAGCCGGACAGAATGTCCATCAAGGGCAGCACAAAGCTTGCGGTTTTACCGGTGCCGGTCTGCGCGCAGCCGAGCACATCGCGGCCCATGAACACGGCGGGGATTGCCTGCGCCTGGATCGGCGTGGGAATGCGGTAGCCCTTTTCCGCTACGGCGCGTACGATCTCGGGCGATAAACCCAACTCGGCAAACCCGTGCTCAGCCTCGCCATCCGGCTCCTCACCAGCTTCATCTCGGGTCATGGCGGGCTCGTCGACCACCACTGGGACGGGCACCGGGGAGGGCACTGGGGCCGTAGTGTTCTCGACTGGCGGCTCCTCGATCGGCGCGGGGGCGGGTAGGTCGCTGCCTGGCACCGGGTCGGGCGTATGGGGAGTGTCGGACGCGTGCGCCGGCGATTCGGACGCATCATCAGCCGTGTGCAGGCCGGGTTCGGAAGCGTCAGCCGCCGTGGTGGTCAGGTCCGTCAAAAATAATGTCTCGATACGAAGTGGGTTGTTCGCCATAGCAAAGCGGTTCGGCGTCGACTGCCTGGCCATCTGGATATCGGGAAATAGGCCGAATAAGTCAAGGTTTTGCGCAATCGTAAGGACCCGCGCCAGGACGTGCGTGAACTTTAAAGCACACCCCGCTTTGCACTTGGCATGACCCAACCACCAGCACGAAACCAAGTCTCACTACCGATCGAGGATTACGCCATCATCGGCGACTGCGTGACCGCGGCGCTTGTTGGCCGCAACGGCAGCATCGACTGGCTGTGCTGGCCTCGGTTCGATAGTGGCGCCTGCCTGGCCGCCTTGGTCGGTGACAAGGACCATGGCCGGTTCCTGATCGCGCCCACCGCCCCCGTCACCGGAACGGCCACCCGCAAATACCGCGATGGCAACCTGGTGCTGGAAACGCTGTTCGAAACGCCGGAGGGCAGCGTGGCCCTGATCGACTTCATGGTGCCCGGTGCTGACCATTCCTGCGTTGTCCGCATCGTCGAGGGCCGGCGCGGCCGGGTGGATATGCGGATGGCCCTGTCGCTGCGCTTCGATTACGGCATCGCGGTCCCGTGGGTGACGCAACGGCCCGGCGGAAACGGCATCGTGGCCATTGTCGGGCCCGAAATGGTCTCGCTACGAACGCCAGTTGCTCTGCTGGGAGAGGGCATGCAGACCGTGGCCCGCTTCACAGTGGCGGAAGGCGAGCGGGTGCCGTTCGTCCTGACGCACAGCCCATCCCAAAATCCATGCCCGCCCAGCATCGACCCCGAGGACGCATTAGCAATAACCGAGGCCCATTGGGCTAAATGGGCCGGCCGGTGCAAGTATGACGGACCCTGGGCCGGGCCGCTGCGGCGGTCGTTACTGACGTTGAAGGCCCTGACCTACGCTCCCACGGGCGGAATCGTGGCCGCGCCTACTACGTCGCTGCCGGAGAGGTTGGGCGGCAACCGCAACTGGGACTACCGCTATTGCTGGCTGCGCGACGCGACCATCACGCTGTCTGCGTTCCTGAACGCCGGTTATACGGAGGAGGCATCGTCCTGGGCCGAGTGGCTGCGACGCAGCATCGCCGGCTCCCCGGACCAGGTGCAGATCGCGTACGGCATCGGCGGCGAGCGGCGGCTACCGGAGTGGTCGGCCGACTGGCTACCCGGATACGAGGGTGCCGGGCCCGTGCGCATCGGCAACGCCGCCGTGACCCAGGTTCAGCTGGATGTGTATGGCGAGGTGATGGATGCCCTGCACCGGGCGCGAAGCGCGAATCTGGTGCTGCCGAGCGACCCCTGGTCGTTACAGTGCGCGTTGCTCCGCCATCTGGAGGGAGTCTGGGACCAGCTGGATGAGGGGCTGTGGGAGACCCGCGGCGGCAGCCAGCAGTTTACGTTCAGCAAGGTAATGGCCTGGGTCGCGTTCGACCGTTGCATCAAGGACGCCCAGCAATTCGGGCTGGAGGGTCCGGTCGACCAGTGGCGCACGCTACGGGACCGTATCCATGAGCGGGTGTGCCGGGACGGGTTCGACCCATCACAGTCTAGCTTCACGCAGGTGTTCGGCGCGCCGGCCCTGGATGCCTCACTGTTGCTCATCCCAGCCGTGGGGTTCCTGCCGTATGACGATCCCCGCGTGCTTGGCACCATCGCGGCGGTGGAGCGGGTGTTGCTCCGTGACGGCTACGTGCTGCGCTATCAATCGGATGACGGGGCCGACGGATTGCCCGCCGGTGAGGGCGCGTTCCTGGCCTGCAGTTTCTGGCTGGCAATCGCGTGGCACAAAACCGGCCGCCGGGTTGACGCGAAAGCGTTGTTGGAGCGGCTGCTGGCGTTGCAAAACGACGTCGGCCTACTGAGCGAGGAATACGACCCGGTCGCCAAGCGCATGACCGGCAACTTTCCGCAGGCATTCAGCCACGTGGCGCTGGTAAACGCGATCACGGTACTCGGGGCGGGGGACTAATTTCGGCGTTGGCAGAGAGTATTCGGTCAAGGAGACTGTACAAGATGAAGGCCACCCCCCCGGCCGTGAACAGCCGCGGTGAAGAAGTGGTAGTCAGCCGATCGGCAAGAACTGAAACGCCCGTGCCGTAGGCGACCATAGTCACGCCCGCGTCGTGCCGGGTCGACTTGCAAGCCGCCCAGCTGCGACTGATTAAGCCTCGATCGGCAGTAACTCCTCCGCCAGTGTCGCCCACCAACTGGCGCCGACCGGCAGCAGCGCATCATTGAAGTCGTATCGCGGGTGATGCACGCCCACCTCGCCCGGGCTGCGACCGCCGCCCAGCATCAGGTATGCGCCCTGGGTCACGTTCAGCATGAAACTGAAATCCTCGCCGCCCATGCTCGGCGCCGCCAGCTCGTGCACGCGGGCAGCGCCCTGTACGGACATGGCCGCGTGGCGAGCCAGGCCTGTCGCCTCCACGTCGTTTACCGTCGCCGGATAGGTGCGCGTGAAAATCACTTCCGCCGTGGCGCCGTAACCAGCTGCGATGCTGGTCGCCAGGCGATGCAGCCCGGCCTCCAACTGTTGGCCCACCGCGTCGTTGAACCAGCGGGCGTACGTGCCGTTCAGCCGGT
>JANPPS010000252.1:0-7765 GCA_031428635.1 Rhodospirillales bacterium | reverse complement strand
CCGCTGACCGCTGCCGCGGTGGGGGCGGGTACAACTGGCACCTCGCTGCGCATCACCGGTGCGGCAGCCTGCGCAGAGCCGGGCGGCGAAGGACTTACGAGCGGCGGCGGGCCTTGAACGGGCGATGGCGTCGGCCGGGCCGGACGCGGTTGGGGTGGTCGGACCGGTGCTCCTGCGACCGGGGGACGTACGGGCGTGCGCAGGGGCGGGTCCCGTTGAACGGGCTTCGCAGGCTCGGCTGTAGGCGCGCTGGACGGTGGCTCGGGCGGTGGCGGAGCGGGTGCATCATCTGGCGGAGTAACCGGCTGCGGTGGCTCAGGCGGGGGCGGCTCAGGCATGGACGCGATGGGCGGCGGTTCCGTCGGCTGGTCGGGGCTTAGTATTGCGGGAACCGGTTCCGCCGCTGCCTCCTGCGACTCCGGCGTGGGTGGCGCGACGGCGAATACCATCTCGACCGGGGGCGGCACGTGATCCTCGACAGGCCTCGGATCGATTCCGGCGACCGCTAGCGCCAGCAGCGCCACGTGCACCATCGCGGCAGCCACCAGCGGGCCAGGGCGACTACGGAATTGTGATAGGGCCGGCCGCACGGGCGCTTCGATCCCGGGGAGGCGTTGACGTAACATGATACTTTATATCATCTTGGGGTTCTGAACGCGACCACGGAGCCTGCTATGATGATTAATCGGATCGGCCTGCTGTCAGTAGCAGCGGGGTTGATCGTGGCCAATGCTGGCGCGCCGGCATTCGGCCAGGCCGCCGCTCCGACCGTACGGATCAGTGGCGATATCGCACCGTCCGACGATCTCGTCCTGCCCGACTTAGATATCGTCGCCCGCCGCCTGGACGCAGCCCGGCTCAGTATCCAGCCGAGCCTCGGCGCCACCCGCACCGACTTCGGCCGCGCTGCGATCGAGGCTGTGCCGCAGGGCGATAATGCCGTGCTTAGCCAAGTCCTGCTACGCGCGCCCGGCGTGGTACAGGACGCTTTTGGCAACGTATTCATCCGCGGCGACCACCGCAACGTCCAGTACCGCATCAACGGCGTCCAACTGCCGGAGGGGCTGGCCGGTTTCGCCAGCACGCTGCAGTCCCGGTTCGCCAACCAAGTCTCATTGGTGACAGGCGCCTTACCGGCGCAATACGGCTTCCGCACCGCGGGCGTCGTCGACATCCAGACCAAGACCGGTATCAACAGCCCGGGCGTCGCGGTTTCACTATATGGCGGTAGCCGCGGCACCGTTGAGCCCAGCTTCGAAGTCGGCGGCCGCGCCGGACCGGTCGATTACTTCTTCACCGGTGAGCTTCTGCGCAGCAACATCGGAATCGAAAACCCGACCAGCCGTTTCAATGCCCGCGACGACGAGACGCATCAGGCCCGGGGCTTCGGCTACATCAGCGGTATCCTAAACGACACAACGCGCCTGACGCTGATGACCGGCACAGCATATGGCGATTTTCGCATTCCGACCCGCGGCGGCCAGGTACCCAGCCTGGGTCTGACGGTGAACGGCGTATCGAATTTCGACAGCGCCACGCTGCAGGAGCGGCAGCGCCAATTCCAGCAGTTCGGCATTCTATCGTTGCAAAAACAGATAGAAAGCGTGGACGTCCAAGCCTCTGTCTTTACGCGCTACGATAGCCTGCGGTACTCGCCCGACCCGTTGGGTGACCTGCTGTTTACCGGTCAGGCGCAGGGGGCAAAGCGGGCGATCACCTCGACCGGGGTCCAGACGGACGCCAGTTGGCGGATCTCGGACACGCACACGCTGCGGGGCGGGTTCCTGGCACAGAACGAGCGTGCGACCAGCCGGGCGACGTCGTACGTGCTGCCCGTCGACGCGTTCGGACAGCAAACAACCGACCAGCCCGTGGCGATCGGCGATCGTGCGGCCCGCACCGGCGCTTTCTACGGCATCTACGCCCAGGATGAATGGCGCATACTACCCCGCGTCACGCTGAACTACGGTGCCCGTGCGGATGTCGTGGACGCGTACACGCATGAGGCACAGCTTAGCCCGCGGGTGAACGCTGTCTGGCGGCCGATGGACGGCACAACCCTGCATATCGGCTACGCCCGCTACTTCAATCCGCCGCCATTCGAGCTAGTGGGCAACACGACGATCAACCGGTTTATCGGTACGACCGCGCAGCCGCCCGTGTTGCAGAGCAGCCCGGTGAGGGCCGAACGGTCGCATTATTTCGACATCGGCGTGCAGCAGGTTGTGGTACCCGGCCTGACCCTGGGCGTTGACGGATACTACAAGCGCGCGACGAATTTGATCGACGAGGGCCAGTTCGGCTCCCCCATCTTGTTGACGGCGTTCAACTATGCAAACGGCGACGTGACGGGTGCCGAGTTCTCCGGCACGTATGAGCGCGGCCCGCTGTCGCTGTTCGGCAACCTCTCGATCTCCCGCGCAATCGCCCGCCACATTGTCAGTAGCCAGTTTAATTTCAGCCAGGCTGATTTGGATTACATCAGCGGGCGATACATCAAACAGGACCATGACCAACGCTTCACCGGGTCAGCCGGGGCCGCCTATACGGTGATGCAGGGGACGACCACCCCGCTACGACTATCGGCGGACCTGCTTGTGGGCAGCGGGCTGAGGGCCAGTGCAGCGACCGTTCCAAATATCCCGAACGGCCGGGAGTTGGGCGGTTATTACACGATCAACTTATCTGCCGTGCAGCGGATCGACCCTGCGGCCCTGAGCGGCCTCGGCCGGGGGACGGAGTTGCGGGTGGACGTGATCAACGTGCTGGACCGTAAGTACGTATTACGGGACGGCAGCGGATTGGGTGTCGGCAATCCACAATACGGGTTACGCCGGGCCATTCTGGGCGGCGTCACGCAGCGTTTCTAGCCCTGACAGGAACCGCACACGCCCGTCAGTTCTACCGTGCGTTGGTCGAGCGTAAAACCCAGCCGTTGACCCAACTGGTCGGTGGCTGACGCCACCCGCTCGTCCTCCGTCTCCACCACGGTGCCGCACTGGCGGCAAATCAGGAATTGTCCGGCGTGGGGGTGGTCCGGATGCCCGCAGGCGACGTAGGCGCGGGTTGTTTCCAGCCGATGCGCCAAACCGTATTTGATTAGAAAATCGAGCCCGCGGTATATGCTGGCCGGCGTCGCCGATGCGTCCGTCGCCCGGCAAAGATCGAGGGTTTCATAGGCTGTCAGGGGACGCGGGGCCTGCAACAGCAGTTCCAGCAACGCGCGCCGCCCCCGGGTCAATCGCCCACCCTGGTCGCGGCAAAGCCGTTCGGCGTGGGCCATGGGATCCTGAATAACCATACCAGATCGTAATCGATCGCAGACGTGCCGGATACACTGCGTTGCCATGCGGGACGGTGCCCCGTAGAGTTTAAGCCTTACCTTCTGCCCGAACCAAACCAAGGTATCGTGCAGACAATATCAAAAGGACACGAACGTGGCCCAAGACAAGTCGCAGAACGTCCAGGACGTATTCCTGAACCATGTGCGCAAATCAAAAACGTCCGTGACGGTGTTCCTCGTGAATGGGGTCAAGCTGCAAGGCATCATCACGTGGTTCGATAATTTCTCGGTCCTACTGCGGCGCGACGGCCATACGCAGCTTGTCTATAAACATGCCATTAGCACTGTGATGCCCGGCGCGCCGATTATGCTGTTCGATGCAACCAAGGCCGAGGGCGCCGCACCGCAGGAGACTGACGCTGGCCATCAAGCGATCTGATACCGCGTCGGGCGCGACCCGCGCCGCCGTCGTCCTGCCGTGGGAAAAACCGCGTACCGGAGACGTGTCGCGCGCGGCCGAGGCGCAACTGGCCGAAGCGGTCGGGCTCGCGGCGTCGATCGGCTTGGTGGTCGTCCACACCGTCATTTTGCCGCTACGCACCCGGCGATCGTCAACGCTGCTTGGACAAGGGCAGGTGGCTCTTGTCGGTGAAGCGCTGACGGCGGCGCAGGTGGAGGTGGCCATCGTCGACAGCACTCTCAGTCCGGTACAGCAACGTAACCTGGAACGCGAATGGGGCTGCAAGGTCATCGACCGCACCGGCTTGATCCTGGATATCTTCGGTGAGCGCGCGCGTACAAAAGAAGGGGCCATGCAGGTCGAGCTGGCGCATCTGCAATACCAGCGCAGCCGCCTCGTGCGATCCTGGACCCACTTAGAACGGCAGCGCGGCGGCTTCGGCTTCCTGGGCGGACCCGGTGAGACGCAGATCGAGGCGGACCGGCGGCTGATCGGCGACCGGATCGTGCGGGTGAAGCAGGATCTGGAGCAGGTGCGCCGCACCCGCGGCCTGCATCGCACCGCCCGCGCCCGCGTGCCGCACCCCGTCATCGCCTTGGTTGGCTACACGAACGCCGGTAAGTCCACGCTGTTCAATGCGGTGACGGGCGCCGGCGTAAATGCGCAGGATCAGCTATTTGCGACGCTGGACCCAACCATGCGCGGCCTACGCCTGCCTTCTAGTCGGCGCGCTATCCTGTCGGATACGGTGGGCTTCATCAGCGATCTACCGACCGAGCTGGTTGAGGCATTTCGCGCGACGCTGGAGGAGGTGTCGGAAGCCGACGTGATCCTGCATGTACGGGACATTGCCCATCCGGACACCATGGCGCAGCGGGCAGACGTGGTGGCGGTGCTAAACGGCATGGTTCGCGACGGCGCCATCGACGAGGATTGGCCGTCCCGCACGATCGAGGTGTTGAACAAGGCCGACCTGCTAGGCGGCATCGACAACGTACCCCTGCGCGACGACTGCATTCCAGTGTCGGCGCTGACGAATGAGGGGCTACCGGCGTTACTGAACGCGATCGATAGCCGCATTTCGGCCAGCATGGAGCGGGCACAATACGCACTGCCCGGCACCGACGGCGCGCGGCTGGCGTGGTTGTATGAGCATGGGGAAGTGCTCGACCGTGCCGACACGGAGGACGGCGTGACAGTTCAGGTACGCCTGCTGCCAAGCGATCGGGCGCGGTTCGAGCGATGGGACGAGAACGGGGTCGGCGACAGGCATTAGCCCCACCGACGGCTATCCGCGGGTTTCAGCCGCGCGAGTGGATGTAGGTGTGCAGGCTCTCATTCTCCTCCACCTCCCGCTCGATACGGGCGCGAACGACGTCGCGTACGCTGATGATACCCACGAGCGAACCGTTATCCAGCACGGGTAAATGGCGAAAATAGCCACGATCCATCAATTCCATTGCCTCATTGATGGTCGTCTCCGGCGTGACGGTTTTAACGGTCCGGGTCATAATGTCACCAGCGTTCATCGTCTGAACTGCTGCACCATGGCTTGCCAGCGCCTTGACCACGTCGCGTTCGCTCACGATCCCAGCCAATTTCCCGTCATCATCGAGCACGATCACAGCGCCAATGCGGCGGGATGCGATCGTTGATGCCAACTCCGGCAACGACGTGTCTGGCCGGATGGAGACGATAGTATTGCCCTTTGTGCGTAAAACGGATGCGATGGTCATGGCGGCGGCCCTCCGGCATTGTTGGGTGCGACCGACGGTATGGCCGCATGATACCTTTCAAATGGCGCGCAGGCAGAAACGGTCAATCGCGGGTTTTTATGACGGTGCCATCGCTTACTCCTGCCGCTTTACCGCAACCCAATGCGCCTCCATCAACGCCAGGGATGCATCGGCCGGGGTCAGCCCGTCACGCGCCAGCGCCGCTTCCACTCCGTTGAACCGCCGGGTAAACTTGGCACTCGCCTGGTGCAGACAGGCTTCGGGGTCCAGACCCAGCTTACGCGCCAGGTTGGCGGTCACGAACAGCAGATCCCCCATCTCATCGGCCATGCGCGCCCGGTCTGCGTTCGGCAGTTCAGCCTGCAGTTCCGTAATCTCCTCCTGCAGCTTATCGAACACGGCGGCGGCGTCTGGCCAATCGAACCCGACGCGGGCGGCCCGGGTTGTTAGTTTAAGCGCGTGTGACAGGGCAGGCAGGCCCGGCGCCACCCCGGCCAGAACGCCATTTTGCTGACGGGCGGCACGCTCGATTTTTTTATGACCGTCCCAGCCGAGTGCGGGCGCGTCGCCCGGGGTAAACACGTGGGGGTGCCGGCGGACCATCTTGTCCGAAATTCGGCGCGCCACGTCGGCGAACGTGAACAACCCGGCCTCCTCTGCCAGGCGGGCGTGATAGACCACTTGGAACAGCAAATCGCCCAACTCATCCGGCAGCGCATCTAGGTCCTGGGCGGCGATTGCGTCCGCAACCTCTTACGCTTCCTCGATCGTATACGGCGCAATAGTGGCCCAGGTCTGAACCTGATCCCACGGGCAACCGGTCATCGGGTCACGTAATGCGGCCATGATGGATAGCAGACGCGTAATTTCCGCCTCCGGATCACTACGGTCCGCTTGGTTGTCGGGGGAAGGTAATGAAACGTTCAACCGTTCGGTCCTTTTCGGCAGGTCACCTGCGACCGTGGTGGGGTCGCACGCGCAACCATTCACCGATCGGAGCACGGCGTTCGCAGCATAGGTTTATAGGCCGGGCGTACGCTGCTCGAACAGGATCACCGCCCGTTTGGCCGTAACTCTCGCCTTAGCCCAGGGGATGCAGGCACGGGCGGGCGCGATCGAACGTGCGCCGTCCGGCCTTCATTCCCCATAATGGCTGCGCCAATGCAGCCACGGCCGCTGCTGGCCCGGTCGCGTCGAGTAGCACTAGGTCGGCCGGCGCACCGACGTGCAAGCCATAATTCGGCAGACGCATCAGCTTTGCCGCCTCCATCGTCACCATTTCGAGGCAGCCCGCCAGTTCCTCCGGACGCGAAACCTGGCACACATTCGCATACAGGTTCGCCATACGCAGTAGATTGGCGTCGCCATAGGGCGTGAACGGGTTCAGCACGTTATTCGTAGCCACCGAACAGGTAACCCCTGCCGCCCGTAGCGACCCAGCCGGCACGACGCCCCGCGGCACGGCATGGGTGTGGTTACGGCCCATAAGATACAGGTCGGTCGCGGGCAGCACCGTGACCGCCACCCCAGCGCGGGCAAGAGTCGCTGCCAGCTCCGCCAGGCGTGCGGGCGCCACGAGCGACATCTGCGTCACATGGCCGATCGCCACGCGGCCGCCCCAGCCGTACTCCTCGGTCTTGCGGCAGACGTAATCGGTCTGCATCCCGTCCGGCGTGTCCGCCAGGTCCAGGTGCATATCGATGTCCACGTCCCATTCGCGGGCAATCTCAAAGATGCGATCGATCTGCCCGCGCGGATCGGTATCGACGTAGGGAACCGCACCGATGGCCCGGGCACCCCGGCGCAGGCCTTCGATCAGCAGCGCGTCGGTGCCGGGATTGTTCAGCAGGCCCTCCTGCGGAAAGACGCACAACTCGATATCCATCGCCCAGGCAAAGTCACGCGCCAATGCCTGCACACCCTCGAACCCGGTCATGCCGATGCCGGGATCGACCTCGACATGGGTTCGCATGTGCATGGTGCCCCAGCCGACCGCGCGCTCCAGCACCTGGCGCCCGCGCGCATACACGTCCTGTGGCGTGAACCCGCGTTTGGCGGCAGCGGTCAGGCGCACCGCTTCGGCAACCGTACCCTCCCGTGGGGCGCAGCGGTCCATGATGCAGGTCTTATCGAGGTGAAAATGCGTCTCTACCAGCCCGGGCACCAGCAGGCAGCCCTCCGCCATAATGCGTGGGCAGTCCGCGGCCACATGCCCGGCGATGGCGGCGATGCGGCCGTCCGCCACGCCCACATCGACGGGCCCGGTCCCGTCGGCCAATACTACGC
>JANPPS010000251.1:0-1539 GCA_031428635.1 Rhodospirillales bacterium | reverse complement strand
GACGAAAAGTTCTCGTTCACTCGCATTGGACGCCGGAAGACTGGTTCACTCGCGACTATGTCCGCACCACGCTGGGCGCATTGGGTTTGGGCCCTGCGGACTTTGTTCAGTTCACCAGCCCAACCCGGGTGCGCCGGGTGGAGGTGCCGCGGCCGGCGCTCCAGGAACAGACCTATGCCCACCAAGTGTTCCGCACGCTGTGTCGCCATATCGGCGCGGCTACCGGCACCGCGCCCCGCAGCCGGCCCGTCTATCTGACCAAGACACGGCTGGGCCAGGGTATCTACCAACTCGTAAACGAGGCTGAGATCGAGGCCGTCATGGCCGCGCAGGGGATAGAGATCGTCCATCCTCAGGAACTGTCGCTGGTAGAGCAGATCGCCCTGCTCAACGGTGCGCCGGCGATCCTTGGGACGACCGGGTCGGCCTTCCACACAAGTTTGTTCGCCCAAGCCCCGGTTCGTATCATTGGCTTGAACTACAGTGCTCAAATGAATGCAAACCATGCGCTGGTCGACGGTCTGTGTCACAACCAATCCACCTACCTTTATCCGGCAACGGGAATGGAAGCTATCCCGGGCGATACCGTTACCTTCTGCTATCGGTTAGAGAACGCGGCCGGGATCGCCCGGGAGTTGCTTGAATACTTGTAACAGGAGGACGCGTGGACCTTTATACTTACTTCCTCGATCATACGGGGCGGCCGATACATAAGAACATGCACTATTTTCCCGTCTACCAGCGGCATTTCGCGCCGTTCGCCGGGCGGCCCATGACGCTGTTCGAGATCGGTGGCGGCGCGGGCGGCTCGTCCCAGATGTGGAAGCGGTACTTTGGGCCTAATGCGCGCATCGTCGTGCTCGACATCAACCCGGACTGTCGCGCGTTTGAGGATGAAACAGTCAAGGTCCGCATTGGCGACCAGGCCGATCATGGCTTTTTGCGCGCCGTAGTAGAGGAGTTTGGGGCGCCGGACGTCGTCATCGATGATGGTAGCCACCAGATGGCGGCGATCGCCGCGACGTTCGCCTTCCTGTATCGTCATACCAGCCCGAACGGGATCTATCTGGTCGAAGATCTGCATACGGCCTATTGGCCGGAATTCGGTGGCGGCTTGCGCGTGCCAGGCAGCTTTATCGAACGATGCAAGGACCTGATCGACGAACTTAACGCCGATAACACCCGCCGCGCGCTACCGCCGACGGAAATCACGCGCGCGACCTTATCCATGCATTTTTATGACAGCATCGTCGTGTTTGAGCGTGGCGTGTCGCACGACAAGCGTTCGGTCGTAACCGGACGTACCCCGCTTGACCTAGGCTAACCCCGGACCGACAACGCCGCCATGCAACGCGTATTCTCCGGCATCCAGCCCTCGGGCGTGCCCACCCTTGGCAATTACCTCGGCGCCGTCCGCAATTGGGTGGCGCTGCAGCGGGATCATGAGTGCCTGTTTTGCGTGGTGGACCTACACGCCATCACGCAATTCCAGGAGCCGGCCGCGCTGCGCACCGCGACGCGGGAGCTGGCGGCGAGCCT
>JANPPS010000250.1:0-12524 GCA_031428635.1 Rhodospirillales bacterium | reverse complement strand
CACCAGAAGAAGCTGTCGCGTCGGCAGGTTCTCTTGCCGCAGTGGGCACCAGACGTACACTCCAGCCGTCCGCTGCTGATCATCGCCGAGGACATCGAGGGTGAGGCATTGGCCACGCTCGTGGTGAACAAACTGCGCGGCGGGCTGAAGGTCGCGGCCGTGAAGGCGCCGGGCTTTGGCGATCGTCGTAAGGCGATGCTGGAAGACATCGCCGTGCTGACGGGCGGCCAGGTCATCAGCGAGGACCTGGGTATCAAGCTCGAGACCGTGACGCTCGAGATGCTGGGCCAGGCCAAGCGCGTGCTGATCGAGAAAGAGAACACGACGATCATCGAGGGTATCGGTTCGTCCGACCTGATCAAGGGCCGGATCGCGCAGATCAAGGCGCAGATCGAGGAGACAACGAGCGACTACGACAAGGAGAAGCTGCAGGAGCGTCTGGCTAAGCTGGCCGGCGGCGTGGCGGTCATCCGCGTCGGTGGTAGCACCGAGGTCGAGGTGAAGGAGCGCAAGGACCGCGTGGACGACGCCCTGCACGCGACTCGTGCGGCCGTCGAAGAAGGCATCGTGCCCGGTGGCGGCGTGGCCCTGGCGCGGGCCAGCCTGATCCTGGCGAACCTCAAGGCCGACAACGAGGACCAGAAGTTCGGCATCGAGATCGTGCGCAAGGCGGTGCAGGCACCCCTACGCCAGATCGCGGCGAACGCCGGTGAGGACGGTGCGGTGATTGGCGGCAAGGTGCTCGAGAACGACACGTATGCGTTCGGGTTCGACGCGCAGACGGGTCAGTACAAGGACCTGGTTGCGGCCGGCATCATCGACCCGACGAAGGTCGTGCGGGTTGCATTGCAGAATGCGGCGTCGGTGGCTGGCCTGCTGATCACGACCGAGGCGATGGTAGCCGAGCGTCCTGAGAAGAAGTCGGCTGGCGGCGGCGGCATGCCCGGCGGCGGCATGGGCGGCATGGGCGACATGGACTACTAAAAACCAAAGACGCCGCCGTCCGGGTCGATCGGGCGGCGGCGTTACTTTTTCGTCGCCTGGCCAGCTTTGGCCCAGGTCGCGAGCGCACGCGGTGGTATCGCGTTTGCTGCAAGCGCTGTTATCGGCACCAGCGTCGATCTCGTTACTACCCCGGAATTATAGGAAGCCGCCAACCGGCCTTAGCGAGTTTACACTACTGATACTCAGTCTTTATTTCGAGCTACCCGTCAAAGACTAGATCGGCAGTGCTATCGCGGGTCAGTCAATCATCCGTTTCCACGCTATGCCCGTCGGTTCGACGGCGACGGCCAGGGTGGTCGATCAGCCATTTTGGTCAGTTGGTGCGAGGCGAGTAAGTATCGGTCTGCTCGGCCAAACAGGTCTTCATTGCGCCAGGAACCGGCGGACCCACGGCTAGGTCACCGGGCGGTTTAGCTGACGCGTTCGGTCAGGCCCTGAGCCTTTCGGCAGCCAAATCCGCGTCCTCTTCGATCGCGTCGGACGGGTACAAGATGGGCGCCATCATCCGGACGCGGTCAGTGATGTGTGTCAGGACGGCCCTGATCCGCGGCGTCTGGCGGTTGTCACGGTGCACGACCAACCAAATGCTAGCCGTGGGCACGGGAGGTGGGACGGTTAGGCGCTGCAGCCCATCCTCCCTGTCGGCACGGAAACGGGCCAGGCAGGCTAGTCCGCCACCATTGATTGCCGCCACGACGGCCGCCTCATGGCTCGTGGTCTGCATCGCGATGCGGGCCCGGGGAGCACGGTCGGTCAGCCAGGCGGTTTGGGTCGGGTCCTCGATATCTTCGGACTGGGTAATCAGGTGATGGCCGGGGCACCCATCGGCGAGGTCAAGGTCGTTACGGCCCTCCAGATAGGCCGGCGACGCATAAAGGCCGAATGCGATCGTGCCGACGCGCCGTACGACCAAGTCGTGTTGATCAGGCTGTTTTAGCCGAACCGAAATATCGGCCTCGCGCATCGATAGGCTGAGCTCACGGGGGTTGGGGATCAGCTCGATCATAATGTCGGGCTGCTGATGATGGAGTGACGCCAGGCACGGTGCCAGGATGTGGGTTGCGACGGCCTCAGCACTGGTTACGCGTACGAGGCCCGCCATGCGTGTGTCCCGCCCGCCGACTGTGCGCTCCAGCACGAGGGCTTCCGTTTCCAGTCGTTCCGCATGGGCGCGGACGCCCTCGCCCGCCTGGGTCGGTGCATACCCGTCAGGGGTACGGTTGAGTAGACGCACCCCCAGCGACGCTTCGAGCGAGGCCAGCCGGCGGCCGACGGTGGATTGAGCCACGTGCAAGTCCTTGGCTGCGGCCGAGAGGCTGCCGTGCCGGGCTAGAGCCAAGAAAAATCGCAGGTCATCCCAGTCGAGCATCAATAGCCCCCCTATTTTTTTGCATTCCGGCCCGGCGAGTATTTTCCGCTGATCGCTGCTGCGTAACGGTATACGTGTATTATCTGAGCCGGTGTTGCACACGTTACCGTCAGACTTTCTAAAAACTGCGAAGGAAGCCAAATGACGTATGGGCCAATGACGATCCGTCCCGTCCGGCTTCTGGTTGGAAAGCTTGAAACCGACGCCCTGGTCGCTCGCGCAAAAGCCAATCCATCGGCCACCCGTACCCTACGATGCCGGACGGTGGCGCAAGGACGGTTCGGTCAGCTGAACTTCATCCGGGACCTGCCCGCCCAGGCCGTAGTGGAGGACGCGTCGGCGAACCTGTCAGCCGAGGCGACGGCGCCCAATGCGTCGGAGGCATTACTGGCCGCTTTCGGCTCCTGCCTGTCGGTCGGCATTCACGCTAACGCCATGGTGCGAGGCATTCCAATCCGGTCTTTGACTGTCGACTTGGCCGGCGACCTGAACACCACCGCGGTGTGGGGTGCGGGTGAGCCTGCGCCGCACACAATCGGTTTTGAGAGCATTCAGGTCGTGGTGCACCTCGATGCCGAGGCACCACGGGAGGTGCTGGAGGCACTGGTGCGGCACTCGACGCTGTGGTCCCCGGTGGCGAACACGCTACACAACCCGGTGCACCTGGATGTGACCCTCGCACCGGCCGAAGCCGCCATAGCGTAGGCGGCGCTATGCAATTGCAGGATCGATTTCTGACATTTGGCACACGGTCTAGGCGTGCAAACGGGCTGTACGTGAGGGGCTAATCATTCGGTAGCGGTGGACCGCACCTTTTTCACTGAGCGCCATCTCAGGGCCGTGACTAACACTGGTCCCAAGTTGCCTGTCCGCCGGTATGAGCCGCCGGTACGAGGCCGTTGGTGCGGGCGGTCGGAATCGAACCGACACTCCTTGCGGAACCGGATTTTGAATCCGGCGCGTCTACCAGTTCCACCACGCCCGCGTCCGTATTTTGTATAGAACACCATGAAGGCGGCGAAAAGGGGTTTGCGTCACAGCGCGGCTCTGGGTATACCACCGCCCTGCCTGATCCCGGATAGCTCAGCTGGTAGAGCAAGCGACTGTTAATCGCTCGGTCGTTGGTTCGAGTCCAACTCCGGGAGCCAGTTCCAGCCTTTGCCATTGCCTGATCCGGCACGATGATGGGCCAAGCCTTCGTGAATGGGAGATGGAAATGCTGGCCAGACGGTCACTTTTGCTCGGATTGATGGTTGCTGGCTGTGCGCCTGCTGGCAGGCTAGTGGCGACCACTAACCTTGAGAGTAATGATCGCGCAGCCCGTTTCGGTCGGCTGTCGTACGGCACTGGCGTGGTGCCGCGGGTGGTGCAGGTTGCGGCACCGATCAGTGGCGTGCCCGTAGTCGTTGTGACATTCGACGAAGATGCGTTCTTCGCCTCCGGCAGTGCCCGGCCGCGGCAAGAGGCATCGTCATTGCTGGACATCGTGGCCGAAAATATGCGGCGGGACGTGCCGGACGCGCAGTTGACCCTGTTGGGCCACACGGATGCCGTCGGGACGGACGCGTTGAACGACCAGCTATCGTTGCGACGGGCCCAGGCGGTCCTCGGGCAGTTGGTGGCCCGTCAGGTTAATGCCGGGCAGCTCAGCACCGTCGCGATTGGACGCCGGCAGCCGATCGCCCCGAACCGTACGGCCGAGGGCCGGGCCCGGAATCGACGTGTCGAGTTCCTGGTGTCGTCCAGCTTCGACGCGAACCTGGCCGTGATCCAGAACCGGGCGGTACCGATCGCCTGGCTGTCAGCCGGTCCGGGTCCGTCTAGGGCCGCACCGCAGCGCGCAGTCGCGGTTCTGCGCCCCGCGTCGGGTCCGGTTGCTCAATCGCTCGGTGGGCCCGCCGATATCAGCGAGGCACCCCTGCTGGAAACGCAAAAGCTTCCCCTCAACGCGCCCACGCCCTGACACGAAAGGTCATCACCATGACAGCTTCCTCACGCGCCGGTGCCGGCTTCATGGCCGTCCTGTTTTCGGCCAGCCTTCTCGCCGGTTGCGCGCCGCAATATGGCTCCGCGCAGGAGGCTGCGGCCAGCGCCTGCAACGCGATGGGACCGAGGGCGCTATCTGGCGCTGCCATTGGCGGGTTGGGCGGGGCGGCCACGGGTGCCGCGATCGGCGGTACGACGGGCAGCGGGCGTAACGCCATATTCGGCGCGGTTGCGGGGCTGGCGGCTGGCGTTATCGGCGGGTTGGTTGTGGGTAACCAATTAGATCAACGCGACTGTGCGGAGGCGCGCTACGCCCTGGCGCGGATGGGCGACGGGCGGACGGGCGTCGTTGTGGGTTGGCAGAGTGCGTCGGGCAGCCGGGGGCAGTTCACGCCGATATCGGCGGCCCGCGTGGAACCAAATGGCCGCCTGTGCCGGCAGTTCACCGCCAACACTGTCCTGAACGGACGGGAACCGGTGCAGGAAACCGGTACCGTGTGCCGGGACGCGCAGGGGGACTGGCAGCGAGTGTGATTGGGTTCCACGCGAGCGGGCCGGCGGCGAGCGCCAACGCCAGAAGCCGGCGATTAAACGGCCGCAATTAGTCCCTGCAGCGCTTGTGTATGGCCGCCGACCGAACGTGGCGCGTAATCGGCGTCTATCCAGCGATATTCCACGCGCGGTCCCTACCGTTCTGGGTCCAGCCGTCACATGACTGCCGGCCCGTTACTACGGCTCGAACACCAAGTGCACCCGGCTGCTTGGGTGCAGCGCGACCGCCGACTCGATCGCCCGCCCAGACGCATCGACATTGACGTTGGCGCATACCAGCACCGGGCGGGCGCGGGTGGTGCCGAGCAGCGTGGCTTCCGCGACAGTGGGTAGCCGGGCGGTGACACGGGTGCGCAGGCGGCGATAGTCGTCCACGCCGGCGGCGGCCAGGGCGGCAGTGATCGTCGTTTGCTCCCGCAACGCATCGAGCAGCGCGGGGAAGCGGGCAGCGTCGAAATAGTGCCGGGTCAGGCTGATGGGTACGTGATCGGCGAGCCCCACCCGTTCCAGCAGCACGACCGTGGCGCCCGATTCTATGCCGAGGTCGGCGGCGATCGTCGCCGGAGCCGGCATGTGGCGAAGCTGGATCACTTGACCCGCTGGCTCACGGTTGTGGCGGCGGACCCATTCGCTGAACCGGGTGCGGGGGGCGACAGCGTAGTCGAGCACGTCATCGGCGACGAAGCTGCCCCGCCCCTGCTCCGTTCGCACCAGTCCAGCGCGGGTCAGGCTGTCGATCGCGCGGCGAACGGTGTGGCGGTTGGCACCGTGGGTGGCGGATAGCGCAGCCTCGGTCGGCAGGCGGGTGCCGGGCGGGAGGGTTGCGACAAGCGTACTCAGGGCGTCGGCGATCTGGCGCCAGCGTGGGGTCGCATCTGTCATCGAACCATCATCCTCGGGCGGGCCCGGGTGCGGCAATAGCGGGCTCGGATTGACGGATACGGTGGCTGGCGGTAACTTGTCTATACAACTTATGAGCCAATCATGACCACCGACCGACAAACCTGGATGGCCGTTCTGGCCCGTGCACCGGTGGCCGACCTGGCCGCGGCCGAGTTGTTGCTGCCTTCCTACACACTGGTGCGTGGGCCGGAGCTGGGGTTGGTTCTGCTTCGCGGCCGGGCGGGCGGCACTGGCGGCGCGTTTAACGTGGGGGAGGCAACGCTGGCCCGTTGCACCGTGCGTAGCGATGCCGGCTATGTCGGCCACGCGTATTGCCTCGGCCGCGACCTACGACAGGCCGAACTGGCGGCGGCACTGGACGCAGCCATGCAGGACCCGGCCCGGGCGCCCCTGATCGACGCCAGCGTGATCACCCCCCTGGCCCACGCGCAGGCGGAGAAGCGGCGTGCGGTGGCCGAACGCGCCGCCGCGACGCAGGTGCAATTCTTTACTCTCGCGACGATGCGGTCATGACGCCCGGTTTTGCGAACCCGGTACTGGACGCGCAGGCAAGCTTTCGCGCCGTGCTGGACGCGATGGCCCGGCCAGGGACGGTGCACGCGCTGCCTGGGCCGGCCGATGCGGGTCTCGATCCAGCGACAGCCGCGGTTCTGCTGACACTGTGTGACCCGGAGACGCCGGTATGTCTTCAACTCGGCGATGCGGCAACGAAACAATGGCTGCGATTCCATTGCGGCGCGCCCCTCGTCGACGCCGGGCTGGCCCAATTCGTGGTGACGGAGACTTTGGACTGGGACGCAGCCACCAGTGGCACCGATGATGAGCCGGAGGGGGGTGCCACGATTATCCTGCAGGTGGCAGCCCTTCATGGTGGCCCCGCGTTGACGCTGAGCGGACCGGGGATTGCTGGGGAGGCGACCCTGGCCGTCGCTGGCCTGCCGGGCCAGTTCGCTGCGCAATGGGCGCAGAACCACGCGCGCTATCCCCGCGGGGTCGACCTGATCCTGTGCGCCGGTGCCAACGTCGCTGCCCTGCCCCGCAGCGTGACGGTGCGCTGATGGCCTACGTAGCCGTAAAGGGTGGTGAGCGGGCGATCGACGCGGCCCATGCCTGGCTGGCGGAGCTACGGCGCGGGGACCCGACCCTGCCGCTGATCGACCCCGCCCAAATCGCCGCCCAGCTCGGACGCGCCGTGGACCGCGCGATGGCGGAGGGTTCGTTGTACGATCCGGCCCTGGCCGCCCGTGCAATCCTGCAGGCCCAGGGCGACTTGATCGAGGCCGCGTTCCTGTTACGCGCCTACCGCACCACACTACCGCGGTTTGCCGCATCGGTGCCGATGGACACGGCCGCCATGCTGACCCGGCGGCGCGTATCCGCCATCTTCAAGGACCTGCCGGGTGGCCAGGTTCTGGGCCCGACCTACGACTACACCCACCGCCTGCTCGACGACGCGATGCCCGACTGCCCGCCACCGGCCGCGACTGCACAGGCTTTGGACGACGCTATGCCGGCTTTCGCCATCCTGGCGGCCGAGGGCCTAGTCGAGCCCGATCAGCCCGGCGATGGGACGCCGTTCGACATCACCCGGCAGCCGCTGACCTTCCCCGCCCCCCGCGACGCACGGCTGCAGGCGCTGGCACGGGGCGATGAGGGGTTTCTGCTGGCACTCGGCTACTCGACCCAGCGCGGCTACGGCAGCACGCACCCGTTCGTGGGCGAGATGCGCGTCGGAGAGGCGTCGGTCTTGATCGATCCGCCGGAGCTGGGGTTTGCGATCGATATCGGCGACGTGCTGCTGACCGAGTGCCAGATGGTGAACCAATTCCAGGGATCGGCCAGCGAGCCGCCCCAGTTCACCCGCGGGTACGGCCTATGCTTCGGCCATAGCGAGCGCCGCGCGATGGGAATGGCGTTGGTCGACCGAGCCCTGCGCACAGCCGAACTAGGGGAATTGCCCGACGCCCCGGCGCAGGACGCTGAGTTTGTGCTGAGCCACTGCGATAATATCGAGGCGACCGGTTTCGTCGAGCACCTCAAACTACCGCATTACGTGGACTTTCAGGCCGAACTTGAGACCGTACGGCGGATGCGCAAATGACCTACAACTTTGCGTACCTGGACGAGCAGACGAAGCGTATGATCCGTCGCGCAATTCTGAAGGCGGTCGCTATTCCCGGGCACCAAATCCCGTTCGGTAGTCGGGAGATGCCGTTGCCGTATGGCTGGGGCACAGGCGGTATCCAGGTGACGGCCAGCATACTGGGGCCGCACGATGTGCTGAAGGTGATCGATCAAGGCGCCGACGACACCACTAATGCCGTCAGCATTCGCCGCTTTTTCGCCCGCACCGCCGGCGTTGCCACCACCACGCGCACGGCCGAGGCCACGATCATCCAAACCCGCCATCGCATCCCGGAGGAGACGCTGCACCCCGGGCAGATCATGGTCTACCAAGTGCCGCTACCTGAACCGCTATCGAAGCTGGAACAGAGCCGGGCGGAGGCGGCGCGCATGCACGGCCTGGCCGAATATGGGCTGATGCATGTGAAGCTGTACGAGGACATCGCCCGCTACGGCCAGATCGCCGCCAGCTACGACTACCCCGTGATAGTGGCTGGGCGGTATCTGATGTCGCCCTCGCCATTGCCGGCGTTCGATAATCCGAAACTGCACCAGTCGCACGCGCTACATCTGTTCGGCGCCGGGCGCGAGAAGCGTATCTACGCCGTGCCGCCCTACACGGACGTCCGATCGCTGGACTTCGACGACCACCCGTTTCGCGCCGGTCGGGCGCCCGGTGTGTGCGCGTTGTGTGGCGCGGATGGATCGTATTTGGACGAGGTCGTGACCGACGATCAGGGCACGCGAATGTTCGTGTGCTCGGACACGGCCTTTTGCGCGGAGCGGACCGATGGATAAGCCGCTGCTGGAGGCCGCCGGCTTACATTTGCGGTTCGGGCCGATCGTGGCGCTAGACAACGTCGGTGTCGCGGTGTGGCCTGGCGAAGTGCTGGCGATCGTGGGCGAGAGCGGGTCGGGCAAGACCACGTTGTTAAATGCACTGGCCGGGCGGCTGCGGCCCGATTCCGGCACTATACGATTTCGCGGTCAGGATCTCGCCACGATGGGCGCACCGGCATTGCGGGCGCTGCACCGGTCCGAATGGGGTTTCGTGCAGCAGAACCCGGCCGATAGCCTGCGCATGGGCGTGTCGGCCGGTGGCAACGTGGGCGAGCGGTTGATGGCCCAGGGTGCCCGCCACTACGGCAATATTCGCGCAGACGCGACGGAGTGGCTGCGCAAAGTCGAGATCGATCCCGCCCGCATCGATGACCTGCCCCGCACATTCAGCGGTGGCATGAAGCAGCGGCTGCAGATCGCCTGTACGCTCGTGACCCGCCCAGTGCTGGTGTTCATGGACGAGCCGACGGGCGGCCTAGACGTATCGGTGCAGGCGCGGCTGCTGGACCTTATTCGTACGCTGGTGCGCGATTTGGGTCTGGCCGTCTTACTGGTGACCCATGACCTGGCCGTGGCGCGGTTACTCGCCGGTCGGATCGTGGTGATGCAAAACGGCCGGGTGGTGGAGGCGGGTTTGACGGACCAAGTGCTGGACGACCCACAGCACCCGTACACGCAGCTGCTGGTTAGTTCGGTGCTAGCGGCATGACGGTGATGCTGGAGGCCGTGGGCGTCAGCAAGACGTTCACCTTGCATCTACAGGGTGGGGTGCAAATCCAGGTGCTTATGAACCACGACTTTAAGGTGGCAGCTGGCGAGTGCGTGGCGCTAACCGGCTCGTCGGGCGCCGGAAAAACGACGCTGATGCGGGTGCTGTATGGCACCTACCGAATTGATGCAGGGGCCGTGCGGGCGCGTCATCAGGGTTGCATGGTGACGCTGTCCGGCGCCGATCCGCGGATAGTCCTGGACGTGCGGGCGCGGACATTGGGCTATGTCAGCCAGTTTCTGCATGTCGTGCCGCGCGTACCAGCGCTGGACATCGTGGCAGGCACTCCTTCCGGACGGGATCGCGCGCGCGCGTTGCTCACTCGGCTTGGCATACCCGACCGTCTGCATGGGGTACCGCCCGCGGTATTTTCGGGCGGTGAGCGGCAGCGGGTAAACCTCGCCCGCGGTTTCATGGGCCAACATCCGGTGCTCCTGCTGGATGAACCGACAGCGTCGCTCGATGCCGCCCGGCGGGACGTGGTGATCGACATGATTAACGAGGCCAAGGCGGCGGGCACGGCGGTCGTGGGCATCTTTCACGACCGCGCCGTGGTATCTGCCGTGGCCGATCGGGTGCACGTCGTCGCACCACAGCAGGAATTAGCATGATCCTTACCAACGCCCGCCTCGTGCTGCCAGACCATGACATGTTGGGCACGTTAGTGCTGGACGGCGATCGCATCGTGGATGTGCAGCCCGGCATCAGCCACGCGGCGGGTGCCATCGACATGGGCGGCGACACGTTGATGCCCGGCGTGGTCGACGTGCACACCGACAATCTGGAACGCCAGGTTCAGCCGCGCAGCAATGCCCGGTGGCCGAGCCGCAGCGCCATGGTCGCCCATGACGCGCAGTGCGCCGCCGCCGGGGTTACGACCGTATTGGACGCGCTGTGCCTGGGCGACCTGGGCTTCGACAAGGACCGGGTGATCACGTTCCAGGACGGCGTACGTGACCTGGACGCCCTCGCTGATACGGGGCTGTTTAAGTCCGAACACTTCTTGCACCTGCGCTGCGAACTGCCGGCGGCCGATATGATGGAGCTGCTGGATCCCGTAGCCGACCATCCCCGCGTTCGAATGGTGAGCCTGATGGACCACTCGCCAGGCGTTGGTCAGTATGCGAACCTCGAAAAGTATCGGGCGATGCGGCTGCGGGAGGGTCATCAGTCCGCGTGGATCGAGGCGCGGATCCTGGAGCTGCAAGCCATGCGTGAGCGGATGCGCGGGCCGAACCGGCGGGCGCTGTTGGAGCGCATGCGCCCGATCGGGACGATCCTGGCGAGCCACGACGACCGCACGATCGAGGAGGTGGCGCAGAATGACGCCGACGGGATCGGTATCAGCGAATTCCCCGTGAGCCACGACGCAGCCGGTGAGGCCCGGCGGCGTGGCATGCGGGTGATCGCGGGCGCGCCCAATATCGTTCGCGGTGGCTCGCACAGCGGCAACGTGTCGGCCGCCGAGCTAGTGCGGGCCGGCACGGTCGATGCTCTGGCCAGCGACTATGTACCCAGTGCGCTAATCGAGGCCGCATTCGCTGTGCCGGGCCAGACCGGGGTCACGCTGGCCCAAGGTGTGGCGATGGTGACCGAGCACCCGGCGCGGATGGCGGGCCTTACGGATCGTGGGCGGCTGGCGGCCGGATGGCGGGCGGACGTTGTGCGCGTGCGCGTGCATGAGGGCCTGGCTGTCGTGCGCCAAGTCTGGAAGGCGGGCGAGCGGGTCATCTGACTGTGCGGGTCGCGCTTTATTACGCACCATCGCCCGCAGACCCGTTATGGGATGCGGCCTGCGCATGGCTGGGCTGGGATGCGGAGCGGGGGGCGGCCATCCCGCAACCGCCTGTGCCCGGGATATCGGAGTGGACGGCCGAGCCGCGAGTTTACGGATTTCACGCGACCCTGAAGCCGCCGATGCGCCTGACCACCGATTATGGCGCGTTGCTGGACGCCGTAACCCAGCTGGCTATGACGATCGCGCCGTTCCACTTACCGACTCTGGCGATCGCCGACCTCTCCGGCTTCTTGGCGCTGCGTGAGACCGAGACGTGCGAGTCGCTACATTGCTTGGCCGACGCGTGCGTCCGGGCGCTCGACCGTCATCGCGCCCCGCCGAGCGAGGCTGAGCTGGCCCGACGCCGCAGCAATGGGCTGGACGCGGCGCATGAGGCGAATTTGGTCCGCTGGGGCTATCCGCACGTCCTGGCCCAGTGGCGGTTCCACATGACGCTAACGCGCCGGATGACACCGAGTGAGCACCAGGTCGTGCGCCCAGCGGCGGAGGCACACTTCGCGGCCGCACTCGCCCGCCCAAGGGCCGTGTCGGCTATTGCCGTGTTCACACAACCCGCGCCGGGTGCGCCATTCCGAATTGCCGAGCGAGTACCACTAGCGGGATGAGGCCAGGCGACGGAGTGCGTGGGTCAGTTTCGCGATCCCCGCCACTTCGGTCCCGTCATTCGCGATCGTGTCCCGGGGGCTGGGCAGCGGCAAGTCGGTCTGCCGCGCAAGGCGCCGGGCCACGTCGACCGCGTCCTCCCGTCCACGCTCGGCCAGGCGGCGGGCCAGCGCGTTGGCCGGCGCCGTTACCTCAATCACGTGGACCGAAAAACGCTCCGCGGCTTCAGCCACGATCGTACGGGATACGTTGGCGACCACGATGCGGCCCTCGGCCAAATCGAGGGTGATGTCGGCTGGAATGCCGTAGTGCAGACCGTGGGCACGCCAGGACAGGGCGAAGCCCCCAGCCGTTTGGAGGGCGGTAAATGCCTGCTCGCTCACGGTATCATGGTCCTCGGCCCCGGCCGGACCGGGCGCGCGAGTGATCATGCGGCGCACAAATCGGAAGCGGGCATTATCACCCAGTGCCACGCGTGCGCCGTTCAGCAACGTATCTTTACCCGCGCCAGAAGGCCCGACGATGAGGACGAGCATGGAACCCCACTAATTTTCTTTCGGGCTCCTTTGCCAAGG
>JANPPS010000249.1:0-36027 GCA_031428635.1 Rhodospirillales bacterium | reverse complement strand
CAATCTCTACGTGCTGGGCGTGAACTACGACGGGGTCGCCACCCCAAACGCCTACCGTGCGCTCTACAGCAACTGGACTGTGAGCTATACGGTCGGAGGCGCAGCGCCGGTGCCAGCACCGACCCCAACGCCGACCCCGGTGCCCACGCCTGCTCCGGTACCCACGCCTGCTCCAGTACCCACGCCTACTCCAGTACCCACGCCTGCTCCGGTGCCCGCACCTACTCCGGTACCCACGCCTGCTCCGGTGCCCGCACCCACGCCTACTCCGGCGCCCACGCCCGTTCCGAACCCAACCCCGGCGACCTACGTTCTCGAAGGGCCGGTATGGACGGCAAAGCCGATCACCTGGGCGTTCGAATCGCAAACCTACGCGTCAGACGGAGCTTATCCGTTCAGCAACCCAATCGGCGCCTACCAAAGCACCGTGCTGGCCGCGGTTAATAAGTGGATCAGCGTCGCCAACATCCCGCTCGTGCAGGTCGCCGACGGTGCCTACAACACCGTGGCCCCCGACATCCGGATCGGCTTCGGCACGCTAAACACCGGTGCCACCGGCACGATCGGCGTCACCAGCTATCATTACAGCAACAACCCGACGGGCCAGGCCTTCGCACACGACACGTTGGTCCGGCTCGAGGATCCGAGCGAGTCAGCAGTATCCAGCACCGGTGACTACACCGGCACCAGCGCCACGCTCTATCAGGTCGCCCTGCATGAGATCGGTCACGCGCTCGGTCTGGCGCACTCAACCGATCCGTACTCGGTCATGTACGCCACTGTAAGCGGCATAAACCACGACCTGAACGCCGGGGACATCGCGGGGATCCAAGCCCTTTATGGCCCAGCCGCCACCACACCGATGGCCAGCACCGGCACGACCATCCCAGTGGCCAGCATCGCCTGGACGGGTCTCGCGCAGCAGCAGCTAACTGACGTGACCAGCAGCCTGCTCGCACCCGCACCAACTTCGGCCGCCGTGCCGCAGTTTGCAGCGGCGACGCCGATGCCACTCATGTTCACTACAGATGACACCAAGACGACGCTGGTCCCGATCCACCTCACTTAACGCAATCAGACCCGGCCAGGGTTACTCTGGCCGGGCGAGGGCGGCGGTCACACGCCGGGCAAACGCGGCCGGGTCTGCCGGTAGATCGCCATCTTGCACCCGCGCCAGATCAAGCAGCGTGAATGCAGCCTCCGTCACGTCTACGCCCGCCGCCGCCCTTGCTGCTAACACGTGCAGCACGGGATGACGCGGATTGACCTCAAGCGTCGGCGGTAGCGCAAAGCTGTCGCGGTTCGCGCGCCGCAATAACCGCTGCATCTGCAAATCGGGCCCAGCCATGGCTGCCGCCAGCACGACCGCGCTGTCCACCAGCCGGTCCGTGACACGCACATCGGCCACCGCATCGCCCAGCGCCGCCTTCAACGCCGGCAACAGCGCCGTCATATCCGCCGGCTCTCCCGCAGGCGCCTCGGACAGCGCCAGTTTCGACAGGTCGGACGCGCCCTGCGTCACGCTGCGCAACGGCTTACCGCCCCACTCCGCCAATCGATCCGGCCAGAATGCATCGACCTGGTCGGTCATCAGCAATACCTCGATCCCGCGCGCGCGGAACCCCTCGACCTGGGTAGACGCTGCCAGCGCCGTCGCGTCATCACCGACCAGATAGTAGATCGCCTCCTGCTCCGGCTTCATCCGGGCGATGTACGCGTCGAACGTCGACCAGCCCTCGGCACCGGACGAGCGAAAACGCATCAGCGCGGCCAGCGCTTGCCGGTGCTCCTGGTCCTCCCACACGCCTTCCTTCAGCACGGCGCCGAACGACTGCCAGAAAATGTCGAAATCCTCGCCCGCCGCCCGCGTTTTCAACTCTGCCAGCACGCGGTTGGTGACGGCCTTTCGGATGCGGGTCAGCACCGGCGTCGCCTGCAGCATCTCACGGCTAACGTTCAGCGGCAGGTCCTCGGTATCGACCACGCCCACGACGAACCGTGCCCAGGGTGGCAGCAACGCTGCCTCATCCGTGATGAACATGCGCCGTACATGCAGCCGCACCCGACTTTCGCGGGGCCCGTCCACGGGTCCGAACGGTGGCGTACCCGGGATGTACAGCAGGGCAGAAAACTCGTTCGTGCCCTCTGCCTGCCAATGCAGCGTGGCCCATGGCTCATCGAACGGATGACCGAGCCGATGGTAGAACGCCGTGTACTGCTCGGCCGTGACCTCACTCTTCCGCTTGCGCCACAGCGCCGTGCCATCGTTGGCGGGCTGCGGCTGGCCGTCCTTTTCCACCGTAATCGGGATGGTGATGTGGTCGGCCCACTTGCGGATGATCGTTTGTAAACGCGACGGCTCCAGGAACTCGGTCGCGTCGCCTTTCATATGCAGAACGATGGTCGTCCCGGCGGTGTCGCGCTCAGCCGGCGCCAGGGTGAAAGCGCCTGTGCCATCCGACTCCCACTGCCACGTCGCATCGGCGCCCGCGCGCCGGCTGGTAACTGTCACACGGTCCGCAACCATAAACGCCGCATAGAAGCCCACGCCGAACTGTCCGATCAACGCCGGCCGATCCTCAGGTTTGGCATTCGCATTGGCTTGACCGAACGCCCGGCTGCCGGACCGCGCAATCGTGCCGAGGTTCTGGGTCAGCTCGCTTTTGTCCATGCCGACGCCCGCATCATCGATCGTGAGCGTGCGCGCAGCCGAGTCGGGGTGGATGCGGATCGTCGCGTTCTCGGGCCCGGTTAGCGCCGGGTCGGTCAGCGCCTCGAACCGGCGCCGTTCGGTCGCGTCGGCGGCGTTGGCGACCAGCTCACGCAGGAAGATCTCCCGATCGGAGTACAGCGCATGCACGACGAGATCGAGCAGTCGCCCGACCTCGGCGCTGAACTCATGGCGTTCGACCTGGTCGCTCATCCGTAATTTTCCCGCAGCAATGGTGCCGGCGGATATGATCGGATGTCAGATTTTTTGCAACGCGTTACTCCTCGGTGTCGGCGCCACTGCCGCGTCCGCTGACCCCCGCGCGCGACGGGGCGGCGCTGTGTGGCTGGACGGTGCGGGACATGGCCGCAATCTCCTCATCGTCCTGCACTTCTGTGTGCGCGCTGGGCGCGGGCTCGTTCGCACGCTCCTGCAACACGGCCACAACGGCTTCGGGGTCGACCCGGTCCGCGGCGGCGAACAGGCGCTCGGCCTCATCGGCATCGCCACCCTCCTCGGCGGCGATCGCCTGTTGAGCCAGTTGCCGGGCCGTCAGGTGGCGGCTTGCCTCGCCATCGGGTGTCACGTCATCGCTCATAATAGCCCTCCGTTCCGCCAACGCTGCGAACACCGGCCGGTTGCCAGCCAAGCCCATTGCGAACCAAGCCGGGTGCCCACCGTTAGTGAGGGACGGAGGAGTACTTATGAACACCATCACGCTCGCCCCACACGACGCATTACCGGACGGACCAGGCCGCCGCGTCGTGCTGTTGCGCCGCTTTGACGAAGACAATCCGGGCGGCACCCATGTTGAGCTGCGGTTAGAGGGCGGAGGCCAGCCGTCCGAGTTCGCCCAGCCCCGCGATGCCGCCGGTATTATCATGGAATGGGGTGCTGCGATCGATGCCGCCCGTCGCGTCGCCCAGAGCGAACATCTCGACCGCATCTATATCTTGGACCGCACCGCTGGACCGCGCGAGCAAGTGGTGCTGCAACACGGCGGCGACCACAGTGCGGAGATGGGGACGCTGTCCGATACCGATCCCGAAGATGGCGAGACCGGACCCGACATGCGCGACCGCCGAATTTGAACGCGCCCAAATGTGGCCACAACCTCGCGATAGATCTCGCGTGCCAGCAAAGCCCAGTCACACGTCTGTGACTGCACCGACGCTGGCCTGGTGTGGCTTCATTGCTTTAGTTGACAACCCGCCTATCTCTGCCCTGCTGAACCCGGCCCCCATGCGGTGTGGCCCTAACGAAAAGAGAACCCCTTATGCCTGATACCGGGCTGGACGCATCCATTACTGGGCGCCGTGTTGGCGTGCTCGTCGTGGGCCTCGGCGGTGCCGTAGCTACCACTGCCGCCGCAGGGATTGAGATGCTGCGCGCTGGCTCGAATGACATGGCGGGGCTGCCGCTTGCCGGCGTTGGCGCGTCAGGGATCGCCGCATACAAGAACCTGCACTTCGCCGGCTGGGACCTGCATGGCGAAAATTTGGATAGCGCCGTCCGCGAGCACCGCGTGTTGGATCGTGAGCAGAGCGAGCTGGTCGGCACGCAGATGAGCGCAATGAAGCCCTGGCCTGCCGTCGGCAGCCTGGATTTCTGCAAGAATGTCGATGGCGGCAACAAGATCGTCGCCAAGAGTCACCGGGAAGCTGTCGAGCGTATTCGCGACGACATTCGCAAGTATCGGGTATCGACCGGCATCGACAACGTCGTGATGGTCAACCTGGCGAGCGTTGAGCGCTGGCCAGACAAGGCTGCCCCCGCGCTACACACGCCGGAAGGGTTTGAGCAGGGCCTCGACAGCTCCGACCCCGTCATCAGCCCAGCCATGCTGTATGCGTACGCAGCAATTACGGAGGGCGTGCCCTACGGTAACTTCACACCGAGCCTGGCGGCAGACATCCCCGCCCTGACCACACTCGCAATTAGGCGCAACGTCCCGGTGGCGGGTAAAGACGGCAAGACCGGACAGACCTTTATCAAGACGGTCCTGGCCCCCGCTTTCCGTAGTCGGTCACTGTATGTTGAGGGCTGGTTCAGCACGAACATCCTTGGCAACCGCGACGGCTTCGCACTCAAGAACCCGGACAGCCTTCAGAGCAAGTTGAACACCAAGGGGTCGGTGCTAGACGATATCTTGGGCTACCCGGTCGAAGACCACATTGTCGACATTCGCTACTACAAGCCGCGAGGCGACAATAAGGAAGCGTGGGACAACATCGACCTGGTCGGCTTCCTGGGCCAGAAGATGCAGATCAAGGTCAACTTCCTATGCCGCGACAGCATCTTGGCGGCGCCGCTAGTGATCGAGATCGCTCGCGTGCTCGACCTGGCCCGTGAGCGCGGTCAAGGTGGCATTCAGGAGCAATTGGGCCTGTTCTTCAAGGCACCGATGACGCCGGCCGGTAAGCGGGAAGAGCACAGCTTCCCGACCCAGGAGCGTAACCTGCTGGAGTGGCTGGCCAACTAAGGACCGGCGGTAGTGTGTAACCAGGGCCTGGGGGCATTCGTCCCCCTGGCCGTGGAACTCTGCGACCTAAAACGCGTGCGTGACGCCACCAACCCGGACAGCCTAGCTACTCGGCTGTTTCGGCGCGGTTGGGGTGCGCTGTTGGCAGGATCGCCCGTGGCCGAAATCGCCATGGCGATCACTGCCGACGCGGTGGCGGCTGCGCGGCTCGGTGGGATTGATCGGATTATCTTGACCGCGTGCGGGCTGGATAAGGTTGAGGCTACCATAGTGCTCGAACGATCGTTCAACGAGGTCGCGGGTCCCGTTGATCCTGCATTAGGGGCGACGCTGAGCGCGCACCTCGGTACGTTGACCACTGCCGGAGCCGCGCCCGCATTTGCCGAGGCGCTAATCCGCCAACCCCGAGCCGGCGCCACCTGCCCCGGCAAGGCACGCATTGTGTTGGAACCACCGGAAAATCACGGCGACCATTGTCTGGTCGTAGCCGTGCTGGCCACACTTCTGGCCCCGCATTACGATGCCGACCCGGCCGTCGCGTTCCTGTCCGGCATGGCGCATCACCTGCACAACGCGACCCTGCCCGATAGCGGTTTTGCCGGTGAAATCCTGCTGGGCGATCACCTCACGCCCATACTGCGCCGGTTGTTCGATCAAGAACTGGCGACCTTGCCGAAGCAATTATCTGACATGACCCGACACGCGTTGGATGGCATCGCCGACGCCGAGACGCCGGCCGGTCGCGCCTTTCACGCCGCCGACGTTATCGACCGCGTGTTGCAAATGCGCCACTACGATCAGGTCGCGGCGTTTACGGTCGATCAGGCGCTGGACGACATGGACCTAGTACACGCTGGGCCCACGCAATCATTTCACTACGCCGTGCTGGCGGAGGCTGGACTGCCGTGATCTGGCCCGCCGGCACCCTGCGCAGCCCGGTCGATGGCGCAGTACTGCATGCCGATACGCCACACTCGTTGGCGGCAGGCGAGCGATGGCCCGTGATCGACGGCATACCGTTCCTACGCGCTGATCGCCGCGCCCTGGCCGATGCCGCGTTGGTGGCGTTGGACGCAGGCGACGCCGAGCACGCGTTGCTTCTGTTGCTGGGTGACCAAGACGGCTGGGCCCGTACGCCGCCGCCGTCCGAAGCGGACCGTATCACCGTCATCCGCGACCCGTCACTGAGCTTCAGGGCTGCCATGGAGCACTTGGCGTTCGGCCCCGTCGCCACCTACTTCGCCCATCGCTGGTCAGACCCCACCTTTCTGTCCGGCCTGGCGCTGGCGGAAGCGCATTGGACCAACCCGACCCGCGTGTTCGAGCTCGCATGCGGTGCCGGGCATTTCTTGCGGGAGTTTGCGCGGGCGGCGTCGGTTGTGTCGGGCGGCGATGTGGTGTTCGCCAAATTATGGCTAGCCCGGCGTTATGTCTCGCCCGGCGCGTTGCTGGTCTGCTTCGACGCGGCGCAGCGTTGGCCGCTGCCGGATGGCTGGGCGGACCTCGTATTCTGTCACGACGCGTTCTATTTTCTGCCCAATAAGCCGTTCGTTGCGACCGAGATGCAGCGGACAGGCCGCACAATTCTGGTGGGTCATGCCCACAACGCGCTGACGGATAACCTATCGAGCGGCAGCCCTCTGACACCCGCCGCCTACGCCGCTTTGTTTGGCACACCGCTTCTATATGACGATCGCGAGCTTACCCGGGCGCTGATCGACGGACGCGCCCCACGCCCTGTACCGGCCGACCTGCTGGCCGACGCGCCCGCGATCGCACTAGCCCATGGCGCTGTACCCCATCCGGTCCGGGCCGGTCTAGCCGTACCGGCGGCGGGCACGGCTTTGCGACGGAACCCGTTATACGACCATGGGCTGATCGCATGGCCGTCCGAACGCTACGCTGCCGAATACGGGCCGCTCGCGACCTATCCGGTCCATACCGACGCGCCGGACCACGCCATCGCCGGCCCGGATACGGCGGCAGCGGCGCGCTGCCGCATCCTGCTGGACCTGCCCGTGCAATGGTAAACGCCAGAAAGAGTGGCGGTATGAGTTGGGGCATCGCGGGCTGCGGCTGGGTTGCGCGGGACTATGTCGGCCCGGCCATCGCCGCATCGTCCAACGGCCATATCGCCGCCCTGTACGACCCGGACTCCGCTAGCCTGGCCGCCGCCGCCGCCCTATTCGCTGCGCCCACGACGCAGGACCTGGCTAATTTTCTTGCTACCCCTGGCCTCGACGCCGTCTACATCGCCGCCCCTAACCATGTGCATCGCCCATTGGTCGAGGCCGCCGCCGCCGCCGGTAAGCACGTATTATGCGAAAAACCGATGGCCACCACGCTGGAGGACGCGCACGCGATGGTCGACGCCTGCACACGCGCCGGCGTGCGCTACGGTACCGCGTTCGATCAGCGTCACCATGCGGCGCACCAGCATCTGCGCAACTTGATTGCCACCGGCGCGGTCGGGACTGTTACCGCCATTCGCATCGTCTATGCCTGCTGGCTGCCCGCCGGATGGGCGCCCGACGCCACCAGCACCGATAATTGGCGTATCGATCCGGCCCGCGCGGGCGGTGGCGCACTGATGGACCTCGCCCCACACGGCCTGGATCTCTGTGCTTATTTGCTCGATGAGCCGATCACCCGTGTCAGCGCCATGGGCCAATCGCGCGTACAGAACTATGCGGTCGAGGACGGGGCGCTGCTGATGGCCCAATCCCGCTCCGGCGTGCTGATACAACTGCATGTGGCATACAACGTACCCGACGCCCTGCCCCGCCGCCGTCTGGAGGTTGTGGGTACGACCGGCCAGATCGTCGCCCTCGACACCATGGGGCAGACCGCGGGCGGTACGCTGACCGTCATCGACGCCGGTACGGGCCATGGCATCCGCATCGCCGTCCATGGCGACGACCGATCGCCGTTTCTGAACCAGGTCGAGGCCTTTGCCAGCGGCAGCCCGCTATTTAATGGCGCGCACGACCTTCACACCATGGCCCTCGTGCTGGACGCCCAGCGCCAGGCCACACCGCCGAAAGTCCCCCATGCCGCTTAGTCCGTATTCCTGCACCAATTGCGGCCATTGGCAGCGCTACTTCGCCGTGCCACCCGACTGCCCCATTTGCTCCGACGTTCGCAACGACCTGCCGGCCGACGGGTGGGAATTCCTGACACCCGCCCAGGTAGCGCCGAAACTCACCCATCACTGGCGCGAGACCATGCCGGGCCTGTGGGAGTTCTGGTCCACGCCGCGCTACGGCCTCGATGGCCATGGCTGGCTGCTGCTGCATCCGGACGGCAATGTCGCGTTTGAGGCGGCACCCCTTTATAATCAGGCGCAGCTGGATAAAATTACCGAGCTCGGCGGTATTCGCTTTTTGGCATCCAGCCACCCGCATGGTTACGGCGCGCTGTATCAGCTGCAGGACGTGTTTCAGCCCGAACTGCTGATCCAAAAGGACGACCTGCAATGGACCAAGGCGTTCCGCGTCACGATTCCGTATGACGAGACGTACGAAATTTACCCCGGCCTCACGCTCCATCACACGGGCGGGCACTATGAGGGTCACTCCGTCTTGCACGACGCCGGCCGCCGCGCGGTATTCTGCGGCGACGCGCTGAAAATCGACTTCGACGCCGACGGCACCGCGCAGCGAATCAGCTGCCACAAGGCGTACCATAAGCAGATTCCGCTCAGCCGGGGCGAAGCGCAGCGGTATCGCGACGTCTTCGCCCGGCTGGACTTTACCTGCGCCTTCACCCCGTTTGAGTACGCAACGGACCTCAACACCGCGGCCGCGCTGAAATTACTGGACGAGGTGATTGTCGGCCCCCCCTTCACCCACCCCATTCCGATTGCCCGCTGACATGCACGTGCTACCCAAAGACATGCCCGACGCCGCGCGGGCATACGTCGCTTCGATGCCGCAGGGCCGGGTCGAGCTATTTTCGCTGTCATCGCTCGATCACACCGGCGTTGCATGCTGGAACGCGATCTTCCTCAATCAAGACGGCACGCGTTGGCATGGCGTGGTACCGCACGGTGTTGGCTATGGCGTCGATGACGACGGCGCTATAATCGGCACAACCGGCGAACTGGCGGAGGCGGTGCATTCCGCCACGCAAATCCACCGGGTCGAGCGCCGTACCGGCAGCTATGCCAGCCTGTCCGCCCAGCTCGGCGCCCGCGCGGTGCAGGACCCGCTGACGCTGTGCGTACCGGCCGGGTCGCTTGTTGACGCCGATACGACCCTGGAATGGGTACCGGCCCGGCGCTGGCCGTCTGGGGAGACGGTGTGGCTGCCGATCGACATCGCCGCGTGCTCGGTCGGCGACCTATCGCCCGGGTACCAGCCGTTCACGACGCCCATCACCAACGGGCTGGGCGCCGGGCCGACGCTCGATTTCGCCATCGGCCATGGCGTGTGCGAGCTGCTGCAGCGGGACGGTAACGGCACCGGGTTCCGGGCAATGGACCGCGGTATCGCGCTCGACCTCGGTGCTGGCCCGACCGACCCGCGCACGGCGGGGCTGCTGGCGCGGCTGGACGCGCTCGGCATCGATGTGCTGCCGAAATTCGCGACCGACGAGTTCGGCACGGCCAACGTGTACTGCGTCGGCGCCGAGCGGGATGGTGTGGCTGCGCCCTTCCCCATCATGGTGACCGCCGCCGGCGAGGCCGCGTCGCTCGATCGCGAGCATGCGCTTCGTAAGGCCGTGTTCGAGTTCGCCGCCGCCCGCATGCGCAAGGTGTTCAGCCACGCGCCACTGGACGCGATCGCTGGCGTCGCCCCACCCGGATACCTCGACCGATTCCGCGCCTATCACACGCTGGGTGGTGAGGAAGGGCGTGCATTGACGGCCATGAAGGCGTGGCTGCGGCTGGATCAACCGTCGCTGAAGCGCTTGCTGGCCGACACCGTTCTATCTGTTCGCGCCACGCAACGGTTCGACGCGTTGCCAACCTGGGACGGTCCGCTGGCTGGCACGCCGCTATTGCAGGAACTGGCCCGGCGGTTCGACGCGGCCGGCATGGAAATCCTCTATTTCGACTGGTCGCCGCCGGGCACCGATATACACGTCGTGAAGGCAGTGGTGCCGGGCCTCGAAGTCGAGACCATGAGCTATCATCGCATCGGCGAGCGCGGCGTGCGTAAGCTGCTGGACCGTGGGTCGCCGCTGGTGGGCCTCGGCGCGCCGCCGCCCGGCACCGCGCCGGTACGCCTGCCCGCCCACGCCACACTCGGCCCCGCCTGGCTGGATGTGACGGCGGTCGATCGTATCGTGGGCGCCCTCTATCCGCTGTACCGGGAGCCAGAGGTCCATTACGCCCCCATCTCCGCGAGCTTGGCGGCGTGAGGTTTGCGTTCAATACCAACGGTGCCGCCAATCACCGGCTGGATGACGCGCTGAACCTGATTGCGGATGCCGGCTATGACGGCGTGGCCTTAACGCTCGACATTCACCATCTGGACCCGTTCGCGCCCGACTTCCCCGGCCGTCGCCGGGCGCTGGCAACGCGGTTGAAGGAATTACGGCTTGGTGCCGTGATCGAAACCGGTGCCCGCTTTCTGCTCGACCCCCGCGCCAAGCACGAACCCACCCTGCTGACCACCGACCCGGCCGGCCGCGCCCGCCGCGTCGACTTCCTGACCCGGGCGTTGGAAGTGGCGGCAGACACTGGCGCCGACGCCATGAGCTTCTGGGCCGGCGTGCCCAAGCCCGGCGTCGCGCTGACCGATGCCCGCGCCTGGCTGGAACAAGGCGCTACCGAAATCGCCCGCCGCGCCGAACAGCTCGGCACCGTCGCGGCACTGGAGCCGGAGCCCGGCATGCTGATCGAAACGCTGGACGACTGGGCCGGGATCGATATCCCCGGCCTGCGCCTGGCCCTCGATACCGGGCACTGCATCGTCACCAACGAGCGTGATCCGGCCGCCGCCGTGCGGGAGTTTGCCCCCTATCTCGGTACTGTGTCGATCGAGGATATGAAGCGCGGCGTCCATATCCATCTGCCGTTCGGCGAGGGCGACATGGATGTTCCGGGCGTGCTGCAGGCGTTACAGGACATCCAGTTCGACCGCCTGGTATGCGTCGAGTTGTCCCGCGAAAGCCACCGCGCCGATGCCATGATACCGGCGAGCCTGGCGTATCTGCGCGCCCACGCATGAATATTTGCTTCATTAGCCGGCGCTACTTTCCCGCCATCAGCGGCATGTCCGTCTACGCGCAGAACCTACTGCATGAGCTTGTGGCCGCCGGACACCGGGTGACCATGATCAGCCAGTACCGCGGTGACCCATTCGGCCGGCGCGTTTACGGTGGTGGCCCTCCCCCCGATGTACCCGGCGTCCACGTCATCGGCCTCGAACAACTCGGCGAACAGAACGGCGGCGATTTCGAGCGTGACATCGCAGCCATCGTTGAAACGGTGGTGGACCAGCACGCGAAAAGCCCCTTCGACGTGATCCACGCGCAATACGGCTATCCCTGCGGCTGGGCGGCGCTGCTGGCCAGCCGGGCCACGGGCGTGCCGAATATTGTCAGCATCCAGGGCGGCGATGGCCACTGGGTCGGTTCGTGCTGCGAGACACACCGCCTGGCGATGACGCGCGTGCTGGACCACGCGGGCGCCGTGCTGATTGGCTGCGATAGCTTTGCGGGCGAAGTGGTGGACCGGCTCGGCACCGCGCGCGACCGGTTCACGATCGTGCCCGGTGCCGTCGACGTGACCCGCTTCACCCCCGGCGGCACCGATAACGACCCGCCGGTACTGCTGTATCACGGCCGGGTCGACGCGCGGAAAGGCGTGCTGGACCTGCTCGACGCCGCCCGGCAGCTGCGCGACAGCGGCGACCGGTTCCGGCTACTGATCTCCGGCATTGGCCCGACGTATGACGAGGCCGCGGCAATCGTGGCACGGGATGGCCTTGGCGAAATGACCGGCTACGTCGACTACGACGACGCTCCCGCCGTTTATCGCCGCGCCGACATCTTCGTCAGCCCCACTTACGCGGAGGGTTTTTCCAATACGATACTAGAGGCGATGGCGTCGCGCCTGGCGGTCGTGTCGTGCCGCGCCGTCGGCGTCGTCGACTGCATCCGTGACGGCGATAACGGCCTGCTGACCGAACCCGGCGATCGCGCTGCTTTGGCCGATGCGCTTCGCCGCGTGCTGCGTGATCCGGTGTTGCGCAATCGCCTGGCGGAGACGGCGCTGGAGGAGTGCCGGCGCGTCTATTCATGGACCCGCGTTGGGCGGCAGATCATGGACGTCTACGCCGCTACTGCCGGGCACGCGCCCGACGTCGCGTGGGACGTGGCGCTGCCCATCACGCCCTGCCGCTTCCGGGCGGAGCCACATTTGCTGTGAAGACGGCTTTGGCCCTCTCACCGCATCTGGACGACGCGGCGTTTTCCTGCGGCGGGCTGCTGGCGGTACTGCGCGACGCCGGGTGGCGTACGGTTGTGGCGACGGTGTTCACCCGTTCCGTATCCAGCCCGACCGGGTTTGCCCTGGCCTGCCAGTTGGATAAGGGCCTGGCCGCCACCGTCGACTACATGGCGCTACGCCGGGCGGAGGACGCGGCGGCCTGTGCGCTGCTGGATGCGGAGTGGCGGTGGTTGGACTTCGCCGAAGCGCCCCACCGGGGCTATGATAGCGCACCCGCCTTGTTCGGCCCCATGCACGACGACGCCTGGCGTGACATTTCGCCCGCGATCGCCGCGTTGCTCGCCGAACTGCAACCCGACCTTGTCCTGAGCCCATCCGGTATGGGCGGGCACATCGATCACCGTCATGTCATTCGGGCTGCCAAGCCGTTGGTCCCAGCCGGCCAGCATGCGTTCTACCGCGACGCACCCTACGCCATACGTAACCCGGACGCCCCGAGACACGCAGATACCGCCGGAATGGTCTGCTGTGGCATAGATATCGCCGCGGGCTTGGATAGAAAGATCGCCGCATCAACCGCCTATATCAGCCAGGTTGGGTTTCAGTTCGGTGGTGCGGGCCCGGCTGGGGCGGCACTACGACAATTCGCCTGGGCCGAGGGCGGTTCGTACCCGGCAGAGATCTTCTACGCCCCGCCGGGGATTGTGCCTGGTAGTATCGTTCGGACCAGCCTTGAGAGAGCCACATTCTAGAGGTCTAAGCGTCGGTGTCGCCCTCAGATCCCAGGCTCAACCGACAATGAAGATGCAGTCCATCCACCAAACCATCCGGCTCGACCTCGCCACGGTGTCGGACCTGCGTCCTTTAGGCGGTCGAGGACCGCTTTGGGCGCGGCGGCTGGCGTTTGCGGGGCCCGTCGCGGCTATCACGCTAGCCGGCATAGCGCTGGCGGCGCACATTACGTCCGGGGTGGACGATATTCTGCGCTGGCCGTTACTGGCGCTGATCGCGTTCAACCTTTTTTACGTGGCGCTGGTCGGTTGGCCGGGTATTCTGGGTTACTTGGTCCGCTTGTCCGGCCACGGCATGCAGGCGCGGGGCGTGCCCACGGGGCTAAGCCGCACGGCGCTTTTGATGCCAATTCACAAGGAAGACCCACACGCAGTCTTTGCCGCAATCGAGGTTATGGCCCGCGCGGTTGCCGACGCCAAGTTGCCGCACACCGACCTGTTCGTGCTGTCCGACACGCAGGACGTCACGTGCGCCGCTGCCGAGGCCGCCGCGTACGCGATCCTCGTTTCGCGTCTGCCGCCGGGCGGACCCACCGTCACGTATCGGCGGCGCACCAGCAATGCCGGGCGCAAGGTTGGCAACCTCAGTGAGTTCTGCACGGTACACGGGGCAAGCTACGACTACATGATGGTGCTGGATGCCGACAGTCTGATGAGCGCCAGCGCGATCGCCACGATGATCGGGCTGATGGACGCCAACCCACGCACCGGCATAATCCAAAGCGTGCCGTTCCCAGTTGGCCGTGACACATTATTCGCGCGCATCCAGCAGTTTTCCGCCCGCCTATACACGCCATTGCTGATCGAGGGCCTGACGTTCTGGCAGCAGGGCGATGGTAATTACTGGGGCCACAACGCCATCGTCCGAATCGCCCCGTTCATGCAGCATTGCACCATGCCGGTGCTGCCGGGACGCGAGCCCTGGGGCGGCGAGATCCTGTGCCACGACGTGGTGGAGGCCGGGCTGATGCGTGGTGCCGGCTACGACGTGTGGGTTCTGCCCGACGTGATGGAAAGCTGGGAGGCGCTGCCCGCCAATATGGTCGACTATGCCAGCCGGGAGCGGCGGTGGTGCCAGGGCAACCTGCAGCATACCGGGTTGCTGAACCATGCTGGGTTGCGCCCCGTGGGGCGGTTTCAGCTGGTGTATGGCGTCATGCACTATGCGTCGGCCCCGCTGGTACTGGCGCTGTTGGCGCTGGCGACTATTGATGCAGCGCTGGGTGGCGCGTTCGTACCCGCATTACTGGGTGGCACAGGCTTAGAACACACGGCGCTGGCGGTGCTGGTTCTGGGCGCACTGTATGGTGGTAAGCTACTGGCGTTGCTTCATGTTATGATGGATGGCGAGCACGCGCGGACCTACGGTGGGCGAGTTCGGCTGCTGGCAGGCGCGGTGGGCGAGCAATTAGGGGCGCTGGTCGTCACCGCCGTTTTGATGGTGCTGTACGCTGGTTACATCCTGGACCTGGTACGCGGCCGGACCGTGCGGTGGGACACACAGGCGCGGGATAATCGTGGCCTATCCTGGCGGGAGGGTTGGTTACGCTTCCGGGGTGCCACCGTGGTGGGAGTGATTGGCACGCTAGCCATGGCATGCTCCGGGACGCCGCTGCTGCTGTGGTCAGCACCAATCCTGGCCGGTTTGCTGGCCGCCGTACCCGCGGTCGTGCTGACCAGCCGGCTGGACGCCGGGCGCGCCGCCCTGTCCCTCGGCCTATTCGTCACGCCCGAGGAGCATGCACCGCCCGCGACCCTCCGTGCGCTGCAACGGGCGCTGGGCGTAGCACCTGTTGCAGCCCCGGCGGAGTTGCAGGGCTCAATGCTAATGGTAATCGCTGACTGAACCCCTGTCGCATTTGTCGTCCGGGCCGGACCGCACTATGTCTCGGTGGAAACAGGCTGGAGCACGCCATGATCCGTCTCACACTAGCCTTGCTAACCCTCACTGCCGCCGCTAATGCCCGCACGCTCGAGGTGGGACCCGGTAAGGAATTCACGGCGCCATCCGCCGCGTCGCAAGCCGCCCGGCCCGGCGATGTCGTTGCAATCCAGCCCGGCGAGTATTTCGACTGTGCTACCTGGGCCGCCCGCGGCCTGGTGGTCGAGGGAGTGGGCGACGCGAGTAAGATCGTGATCACCGACAAGGCGTGCGGCGGCAAGGCCCTGTTCATTACCACGGCGCCCGACATTACCGTCCGTAACCTGACGCTAACCAGGGCCCGCGTACCCGACGGCAATGGTGCCGGCATCCGGGCAGAGGCGCCGGGCCTGGTTGTCGACCACGTGCGCTTTATCAACAACCAGAATGGTATCCTGGCTGGTTTCGATGGCGGCACCGTCACAGTGCGCAACAGCGAGTTCATCCGCGACGGCGCGTGCGAGCAAGCGTGCGCCCATGGCATATACGCCGGGCACCTCGACCTTTTGCGGGTCGAGGGCTCGCGGTTCAGCGACACGCAGCGGGGTCACCACATCAAATCCCGTGCCGCGCGGACAGAGATCGTGGGTAACACCATCACAGACGGCCCGACGGGCACCGCAAGCTATCTGGTCGATATCTCCAACGGCGGCAGCGTCGTCGTCCGTGACAACACGATGGAGAAGGGGCCGAACGCAGAAAATCATTCCGGTGCGGTAGTTATCGGAGCCGAGGGTGTCACTCAACCGACGCGGGAAATAATAATCGACAACAATACGTTTCGCAACGACGGCGATTACTCGACCTATTTCGTTGTGAACCGCACGGCGACAGAGGCTGCACTACATAATAATCGCCTATCTGGAAATACGAAGCCGCTGCTGGGCGACGGCACCACAAAGTAGTCATGCGTATCCTACTGGCGGCGGCGGCGTTGCTGGCTGGTCATGCGGAGGCGCGAACGCTGACGGCCGGACCGGGACAGGCTTATGCTACCCCATCAGCCGCCGCGGCCGCAGCCCAGGATGGCGACGTCATTCAGGTTGTACCCGGCGAATACTTCGACTGCATCGCCACCAGTCGACGTATTACCATTCAGGGTCCAGCCACGCTGACCGACAAAGCATGCGAAGGTAAAGCGATATTGGTGTTGAAAGGTGCCGGGTCCGTTGTGCGCGACCTAACGCTCGCCCGCGCCCGCGTAGCCGACGGCAACGGGGCCGGCATACGGCTGGAAGCGCAGGACGCGACGATCGAGCGGGTGCGGTTCGATAACAACGAAGTCGCCGTGTTGGGCGGTAGTGGACGAATTTCGATGACCGGATGCGACATCACCGCCAGCAGCGCCGGGATGACTGCGATCTTAGTCGGCGATGCAGCGCTGCTGGAGCTGCACGACATGCGGATCACAATCACGCACGGACTGATACTCTCGAGTAGTGCTGGGATGACGACCATCACCGGTGGCACGTTCGACACGGCCGATCGCGGGATCGAGCTTAATGGCCCCGCGACGCTGGACGGCATCAGCGTGACCCTGCGTGACGACGCGACCGTGTTCGCGCGGGCAACGGCGGAGGGCGTCACGATCCGGCGGTCCCGACTAACCAATCTGACTGGCAAGCCCGTGGCGCTGCTACAAGATTGGGCACCGGGCCGCCCGACCCTCGATCAGAACCAGATTGGCCCCGGTGACCAGGAGGTCACGACCGACGGCGCGCTACGCTACCGCGTGTCGTCCACCCTGCACGAGGCCAAGGACGGGCTGCGCGACCTGGCCCGCAGCGCCAAACACGCGGTCACGGGTCCATGAGGTGGCTACTGCTCCTGCTTCTGTGGCCCGCCACCGCCGATGCCGCGTGGGACCGGTACGAGTTGATCATCTGGCAGGATCAAACGCCGGAGCGGCTAGCCACGCTGAAGCAGACGGGGTTCACGGCCGCCAAGCTAAACGGCAATGGTGGCATCGATCCGGCCGCCCTGGCCGTGCGACGCGCGTCGGGCCTGCCCTACTACGTCGAGAACATCGCGACCGACTTCTATGCGCCCTATCACCGCTACACGCCGGGTAAGCCGGTGACCTGGCTGTTCGAGGCGGCAATGGCAGCGTTGCGCGAGCAACCGGGTAGCACGGCACCGTTTATCCGGGTCCCAAGCCTGGAAGACCCGGCATGGCAGCAGCGCGTAACGGAACGCCTGACATCCGTTGTACGGGCGCAGCGGGTGGACCGGCCGCTATTCTACGTGCTGGGCGATGAAACCGGCATCGGCGACCTGGCGGCGGCGTGGGACGCGGATATTTCACCGGCGTCGGTGGCTGCCTATCGGGGATGGCTGGCCACGCGCTACCCGGACCTGGCCGCGCTGAACGCACAATGGGGCACGCACTACGACAGCTTCGACACAGTCCAGCCAGAGCTGACCGACGCGGCCCTTTCGCGCACAGACGACAACTACAGCGCCTGGTCCGACTTCAAAGCGTTCATGGACGTGTCGTTCGCAGGCGCCGTCCGCATGGGGACCGATGCCGTACACCGGGGCGACCCGACCGCGCTCGCGGCGATTGAGGGCGGGCAGGTCCCTGGCTGGGGCGGCTACGATTACGGCCGGCTCGCTTCCGCCGTGGATGTGATGGAGATCTACGATTTCGGACAGGCGCTAGCCATCGCTCGATCGGTGAACCCGGCGCTGATCCCGCTCCGCACGAGCTTCAGCGCCGGCGCCCCCGAGCGTCATGCGGCCTGGGGGGCGTTTTTGGCGGGGGTGCGCGGCACGATCGTATGGGATGAGGCCGATACGACCGCGACGCCGGGGGACATCGGATCGCCCCGTGCCCGCGAATTGGCCACGCAGACGGCCGAGTTCCAGGCGCTAGCGCCCCGGCTATGGGCAGCCACGCCCCATCCGAGCGGCGTGGCTGTGCTGGTCGATCAAGAGAGCTTCCGCCTACGCTGGCTGCTCGATCGCAAAGCCGGCGCCCGGTGGTTCGATCGCGACGCCGAGCGGGAGTACGACAATAATGCCTGGCGTGGTGCCAGGGAGCAGATTGCCGGGCGGCTGGCGGCCATCGGCGTTGCACCCCTGTGGATGACCACGCTGGCCGATGGCGTACCGGCCGGCGTGCACACGGTGCTGTTGCCGCAGGTGCTGGCCCTGTCGGACGCCGACGCCGCCACCCTGTCGCATGTGCCAGCCGTATTTGCCGATACGGAGCCGGGCGTGTTCGACGGTTATGGACGCAGGCGGCCGGTGCCGCTGCCTGTCGCTACCCCCTTGCCGCTTCGCCCGGTATCCGGTGCGGCATCGGCTGCGGACCTCGATGCGTTGCGATCGTTGTTGGGGGTACCAGTACCCGTGCGGGCGATGGAGGCCGACGGCAGCACCGCGACCGGCGTGGTAGTCAGTCTGTTCGACAGCCCCGATGGGATGATCGTGGCCGTGCAAACCGCGCAGCCGGCGCTCGCGGCGCGGCCCATCTCGCTGGTGCTGCCCGGCCCTCGCACCGTGCTCGATCTACGCACCAATTCCGGCCTCGGGCGCACGGAGCGGCTGACGCTGACCCTCGATCCGATCGACCCAACGATACTGCTACTGCAACCCTGACCGCCCTGGCGGGTTTAAAACCTATCAGTGAGGGGCGATCCATGGCCGATACGACGCATACCGAAGCCACGCAGCAAATGTGGCGCATGATCCAGCACATCCGCTTTGCTATGCTCACGACAGCCGACGGTGACACGCTGCGTGCCCGCCCAATGGTGGCCGCGCAGGACGAGTTCGACGGTAATCTGTGGTTCTTCACCCATGCCAGCAGCCATAAAGTAACCGAGGCCGCGACATCGCCCGTCTGCGTCACCTACGCCGATGGCGGCAAGCAGGAGTACGTAAGCCTGTCTGGCAACGCCGATCTCGTGCAGGACAAGGCGACCCTGATTGCGCACTGGAGCGAGCCGATGCGGACCTGGTTCCCAGCCGGCAAGGACGATCCGGACCTGGCCCTACTACGCGTTCATGTCGTGTCGGCCGAGTATTGGGACGCACCCAACCACATGATGGTGCACGCATACGGGTATCTGAAGGCCGTGCTGACCGGCTCCCCACCGCATCCCGGTGGTAACGAGAAGCTGCAATTTACCTGATGGAACTCAAGCCCGCCGGGTCCCAGCCCTCCAGCCGGGGCTCGATCGAGTATTTTTCAGGAACGGTGCGGATCGATCCGTTGAATAGCGCACCCGAGCCGGCGCGGGTGGCCATGGCGTTGGTAACGTTCGAGCCAGGGGCCCGCACCGCGTGGCACACCCACCCGTTCGGCCAGACTCTGATCGTGCAGTCCGGCTGCGGCCGAGCGCAGTGCCAGGGCGGACCGATCGTGACCATTCGACCCGGCGACGTTGTGTGGTTCGCGCCGGGCGAACGGCATTGGCATGGCGCCGGACCCACGACCGCCATGACGCACATCGCGGTGCAGGAAAAGGCGGGCGGCTCAGCCGTTACCTGGATGGAGCAGGTGACGGACGCGCAATACGCCGGCTAGACAACGCCCTCCACCGCCGCCGCGATCGCCAGCAGCCGCGCATCCTGCCCGGTGCCGCCCACCAGCATGAAGCCGACCGGCGCGTCCCCCGGGCGGTTCGCGGGCACGCTGATGCTGCACCGGTCCAGGAAATTGGCCAGTGCCGGGTTGCGTAGCATGAGGCCGTTCACGCGAAAGAACTCGGCGTCGTCCGCCAGCGAGTCGATACGGGGCGGCAGGATCGGGACAGTGGGCATGGCCACCACGTCGAACGGGGCCGTCGCCGCGTCAAACGCCGCGATGATGCGGGCGCGTTCGGCCAGCAGCGCGATGTAGGCCGGTGCCGTCATGGCCGCGCCACGCTCGATCCGCTGACGCACGCGCGGGTCGTACCGGTCGCCGTCGCGCGCCAACATTGCCGAGTGCCACGCATACGCTTCGGGGGGTGAGAATCCACCGCCCGCATTGGCGGCCACGATCTGGTCCAGTTGCGGTAGCGGCAGGTGGGTGACGCGGGCGCCCTGGGTCGATAGCCGGGTCAGCACACGGCCAAACGCCTCAGCCACGGCCGGGTCCATCCCATCCATAACCAAGTTGCCCGGCACTGCTACCCGCAGGCCACGTAGCGCCATCGACACCGGCACCACCGGAGCCTCGCCGGCCAGGATCGCGTGCGTGATAGCGCAGCATGCGACGGATCGTGCCAGCGGCCCTACGCTATCCAACGTTGTGGACAGCGGAAATGCCCCAGCGCGGGGCACGGCGCGGGCGGTGGGTTTGTAGCCCACGATGCCACACAACGCCGCCGGAATGCGGCACGACCCGCCCGTATCCGTACCGAGTGCCGTGAACGCCATGCCGTCCGCGACCGACACCGCCGCGCCGGAGCTGCTGCCGCCCGGCACATGCCGATCCGCACGATGCCAGGGGGATGCGGGCGTGCCGTAATGCGGGTTGGCGCCGATGCCAGAAAACGCGAACTCGCTCATATTCGTGCGGCCGACGGCCACGAACCCCGCATCCATCATGCGCTGCACGGTCGGTGCCGTAGTTGTGGCGGGCGGCGCGTTGGCCAGCACTGCGCTGCCGGCGGCTGTCGTTTCCCCCGCTACGTCAAACAGATCCTTGAGGCTGAACGGCACACCCGCATACGGCCCCGGATGGCGATTGACGCGGCGTAACCCGTCCATCGCGTCCGCCGCCGCCCGTGCCTGCGTGTCGTACACCACCCGGAATGCCCGGGCGCCCTCACCGGCCGGGTCGGCGATGGAGGCCAGACACGCCTCCACTAAGGCACGGGCGGTAGTCTGGCCGGAGGCTAGGGCCTGGGCAGCGTCGGTGATCGTTTGCATGGGCGGGACCCTGCCTTCCAGTTGACCGGCCCGCAACCCCAGGGGACATAGCGCGATGCAAACCGTAGCGATCATTGGCGCAGGACCGGCCGGACTGATGGCAGCCGAGACCCTGGCAGCCGCCGGCCTGGCGGTCGACGTGTACGACCGCATGCCGTCCCCTGGTCGTAAATTCCTGTTGGCGGGGCGGGGCGGGCTCAATCTTACCCATTCGGAGCCGCTGGCCGCGTTACTCGCGCGATACAATACGCCAGCCGTCACGCCGGCCATCGCCGCGTTTCCTCCGGCGGCGCTGATGGACTGGGCCCGCGGGCTGGGCCAGGACGTGTTTACCGGCAGTAGCGGGCGGGTGTTCCCCGTGGCGTTCAAGGCAACGCCGCTGCTGCGCGCCTGGCTACGGCGGCTGGACACGCAGGGCGTGCGGCTGCACTCGGGTGCCCGCTGGACCGGGTGGGATGACAGCGGCGCGCTACTATTCGACGGGTGCGAACCGGTGCGGGCGGACGCAACGGTGCTGGCGCTGGGCGGCGCGTCCTGGCCGCGGCTCGGCTCCGATGGCGGCTGGGTCGACAAGCTGCGGGACGCGGGGGTGAGCGTCGCCCCATTGCGCCCGGCCAATTGCGGGTTTGCCCACGCCTGGTCCGCCCTGTTTGCGGCGCGCTGGGCCGGCCACCCCCTGCATCGCGTGCGCGCGACGATCGGGGCGCACACGGCGATGGGCGAGGCGATGCTGACCACCGCCGGTATCGAGGGCGGTGTGATCTACGCCCTGTCCGCGGCCATCCGCACGGCCCTCGACCGGGACGGCTCCGCGACGCTGCAGCTCGATCTACGGCCCGACCTCAGCGCAAGCGCCGTCGCGCAACGGCTCGGTGGGACAGGTCAGTCAACGGCCAACGCGCTACGCCGGGCGGGGCTGGACCGCGCCGCGAGTGCGTTGGTGCGGGAAGTGGGCGACGGGCCGCTCACGGACCGGATCAAGGCGCTGCCACTGCGCCTTACGGATACCGCACCCATTGCGCGCGCGATTTCATCCGCCGGCGGTGTCCGGTTCATGGCGCTCGACCCGTCATTGATGCTGCACGCCCGGCCCGGCGTGTTCGTGGCGGGTGAGATGCTGGACTGGGACGCGCCCACCGGAGGCTACCTGCTGCAGGCCGCGTTCGCCACCGGACGGCTGGCGGCGGACGGCGTCATTCACAGGCTATATACCGCCAAGTAGTCGAGGGTGCCGACATGACCGGTCGTCACCGCAAAATGCGCCGTGTCGGCCGCTGTCTTACCGGCAAAAGTAAGGCTGGCCGTCACCGGACCGGACCCAGACAGCACCGCATGGATCGTGCGGCCCGTGTACCCAGCCGCACCATCATTATCGGCCCATGCGTAAGTCGACACGCCGGGCGAGAAGCCAAACAGCGTGACCGCGTCACCCACGTGGAAGTTCACAATCGTGTCCCACGCCACCTGACCGGTCGAGCCGTTGAGGTAAAACGTGTCGTTACCCGGCCCGCCCTCGATGAAGTTGCTCCCCGGTCCGGGGTCGACCACGTTCTGGCCGGCCGTCACCCGGATGGCGCTGTTACCGGCGAAGGTTTTCACGAACGAGTTCGGCGCCTGCGCCTCGATCACGACCGGCGTCGGGGCGTCGTAGATGAATTGCTGCTGCAAATACGGCACCGGCCCCTGATAAGTCTCTCCCCGTAGCAGGGCCTGGGTACCGTTGATGTTGGTCAGATAGTTGGCGGTCGGCGACCGTGCGAAGTGCTGGACGCCGCCCGTGTTGACCGATGGCGCAACCATCACGGTGGTGGTGCTGTCTTGAACCAGCCCGCCCGCGCCGTCACTGAGGGTCACTGCAAACTGCGCCTCGCCCGCGGTCAGGGGCGTGAACACGATGCTTCGAACGGTTGCCTGCAACTGTGGCAGCGTACCCGTTTCCTGGAACGTCCCGTCCACGGTGCCGGGACCGCTTAGTCTACCCACGGCCGGGGTAACACTACGGATTGTAAGCGTCCCACCCTGCCCCACGTCGGCGTCGGTCAGGCGTAGTTGCGTGAATGCTAGGACCGGCAGCGTGGTCGTCGTCTGCTGCCCAGACCAAGCGCCCGTCAGGATGGGGATGCTATTTGCCGTCTTGACTGCGAGACGGACCGATGTCGCCACGACCCCGCCCGCCCCGTCCGATACCGTCAGCGCCAGGTCCGCGTCACTCACCTCCCCCGTCGGGACCAGGCGGCGCACCGGTACGAACGATAGGGCGGCCAGCCCGGCCGCGACCACCGCCGCACTGCCGGCAAGCGTGAGCGTGCCGGTTACCGGGTCGTAAACTCCTGGCCCAATCAGCGCGCCGTGGGCCGGATCCGACTGCACCACCGCCGTCTCCGTCTGGCCAGTATCGGCGTCGGTCAGGGCCAGGCCTGCAAACGGCATAACCTGCGCCGTATCCATCAATGCCAGCAGCGGCGTCACGTTTGACAGAACCGGGGGCGAGTTCGCGATCGTGACCGGAATCGTGCCGGCCGCCGTCGCAGCAAAGCCGGTACTGACCTTGGCGCCGATCGTCGCCACACCCACCGCCGCGGTTCCATCGACGCGTACCTGCAGCGACGCGCCAAGGGTCTGCAGCCCGTCCGACGCGCCGAGCGGTATTGTCACCGCCTGCCCCGACACCGTGGCGCCCGTACCCGCGGAGCCTGCGATGTACGTAAGGCCGACCGGAAGCGCGAACGTGACCCGTACATCCGGGCTCGGCCCCGACGGCAGTACCACGGCGGCGGACAGCGCAACCACGTCCCCCACGTGCACCGTCCCCACTTGCACCGTTCCGAGGGCCGTCGATAGCGTCAGCCGCGGGGCGACGGCTGTGATCACTCCGGGTGCCGACGCGCCAACGGTGCTGCCGCCATTACCGGTGATCCCCACCGCGTCCCCGCCCGCATCCAGCGCCGCGCCCGACAGCACGTCCGCGTTCACCGTCGCCTGCAGGGTCAGGACCAGCGTCTCGTTCGGGTCCAGCGCGCCCAGCCGCACCCCATTCGCCGCCCCGTTTGTTTGCACGATCGGTGCCGCACGCGTCCCCGTCGCGACAATGCTGCCGGCCACCAGCGTCAGCCCTGGGCCTAGCCGATCGGTGATCTGCAGGGCATAAGCGGTCGCGGTTCCCGTGTTGCGCAACCGAAGCACCACCGTCACCGCCTGGCCCGCCTGCGCCACCGTGGGGGCCGTGAAGGTCATCGCCAGCGCTGGCGATGCATCCGGAACCGAATTGGCGACGCTCGTCCAGCGTGCGCCGCCCCCGGGATCGGCTGCCGACACGGTTGCCGTTAGCCGCCCCACCCCGCCCTGCGTCGCCCGCGCCACCACGGACACCACTAGCTGATCCTGCGCATCGCTCACACCGTCCGCTTGGTCCAGCACGGTGCCCAGCGACAGCGCCGACCCTGACAGCGTCGGCGACACGCCACTCAGGTGCCCCCCGGTTCGCGTAACGTTCGCAGACACGAATGACAGCGTGGGTGATAGCAGGTCGTCGAGGCGCAGGTTGGTCACCTGCCCCTCCGGCAGGGTCACCGTGATGGTGAATGTCGCGGTGGCACCGGCGGGCAGAAACTGCGCCGGGCCGGTGACGGCGATGGTGGGCGCGGCCGTCGTAATGGTGGTACCGGCCGACACGCCGGAGACTATGGCGGTGCCGGTGCCGGTGACGGGGCCGGTGCCGGTGCCGGTCGGGCTATTACGGTACTGTACCACCACCGTGGTGATCGGCAGCACCGCATCCGGTATCGCGATCTTGGCCGGTAGCTGCAGCGTGTAGGTCAGCAATAGGATGTTACGGCCGCTATCGGCGTCGTACGCGGCAACCGGGGTCGCGTCGGTCGTCAATCCCGTCCCATCAAACAGGGTACCGGAGTACCCGACCGGCGTTCCGGCACCGTCGGTCAGCGACACGTCGAGCACAGTGGCCGTCGTAAAACCAGCCATCATCAAACTGGGTGGCAGCGTGTTGCGTAGCAGCAATCCATAGGCCGGCGCGTCACCCGTATTCTCGATCACGGTCACGAACGTCACGACGTCGCCCGCCATCACGCCGGTCAGGCTACCGGTAAACGGATCCTGCGCCAGGCCGGCGCTGCTGATGATGCCGGCGAACTCGCCCGTGTCCGGGCTGTAGCCAAACGGACCGCCGGAACCGGCGAATGCGGCCGTATAGCTCGATACATAAAGGCTACCGGTCTGAAGCCGCAGTGAAGGTCCGGACATAATCGCCCCGTTTTGTGGCCAAGAAGACCGTACGGAGCCGACGTGAACAAACCACTAACACCGCGGACCTTGCCGCGCCCCCGGCAGACATGCATTAGAACGCGATGACCATTTCCGGACGTACACGCCTGGCCGGGCTCGTCGGATGGCCGGTCGCGCAATCCCGCTCACCCGCGCTGCACAACCATTGGCTGGCCGAGCACGGCATCGATGGTGCCTACGTGCCATTGCCGGTCCACCCGGGCGGGCTGGCGGCGGCGCTGACCGGTTTGCGTGCGGCCGGTTTTGCCGGCGTGAACGTGACCACTCCCCATAAGCAGGAAGCGGCAGCCCTCGTGACACGCCTGACGGCGGCGGCCACGCGGTGCGGTGCGGTCAACACGATCGTGTTCGACGATGACGGGATGCTGGGCGACAACACGGACGGGGCTGGCTTCGTCGCGGACCTGCGGGCGCATGACGCCCTGCAGGGGCCCGCGCTGATCCTGGGCGCAGGCGGTGCGGCTCGGGCGATCGCGGCGGCGCTGCTGGATGCGGGGCTGGACGTCGCCGTCGCGAACCGGTCGGCCGGTAAGGCAACCGCCCTGGCGATAGCGCTGCCCGGCCTGCGCGTCATACCCTGGGAAGGGCGGGCGGCATTGGCCGAATTCGGCCTGTTGGTGAATGCCACAACGCTCGGCATGGTGGGGCATGAACCGCTTGACCTGTCGCTCGATGCCGCGTCGGCAGACTTGGTGGTGGCCGATATCGTGGCCGCACCGCGCATCACACCCCTATTGGCTGACGCCGCCCGGCTCGGCCTACCGGCAATCGAGGGGCTCGGCATGCTGCTGCATCAGGCCGTGCCCGGCTTTGCGGCATGGTTTGGCGTGACGCCCACCGTCGATAGCGCTGCCTATCGCGCCGTGGGCCTATGCGCGTGATTGGGCTGACGGGCGGTATCGGCATGGGCAAAAGCACCGCCGCGGCCGAGTTTCGTCGCCGGCGCATCCCCGTATTCGACGCCGACGCGACCGTACACCGGCTACAGAGTCCAGGCGGCGCGGCCCTACCCCCGATTGCGACCGCGTTTCCGGGGGTCGTCAGCAATGGCGTCCTCGACCGCGCCCGGCTGCGTTCGGCGCTGACCGACCCGGCCGCGCTGACCCGGCTGGAGCGTATCATCCACCCCCTGGTACGCCGGGCCGAGCGGCAATTCCTGGCCCGCGCCCAGGCGGCCGGGCGGTCACTGGTGGTGCTGGACATACCGCTGCTATTTGAAACCGGGGGCGACCAACGCGTGGACCACGTAATGGTTACTAGCGCCCCCGCCGCCGTTCAGCGCGCCCGGGTCGTGGCGCGGGGCCGCATGACCGGCGCCCAGATCGACGCCGTACTGCGCCGACAGCTACCGGACGCCGAACGCCGCCGCCGCGCAGACACCGTAATCCGCACCGGCCTATCCCGCTTCCATGCTGTGGCCCAGATCCGCCGCGCCCTGGCCCGCCTGGCATGAGCCGCCTGGCATGAGCCGCGCCGTCCTGTTCGATACGGAGACGACGGGCCTCGATCCGTTGACCGGGGACCGCGTGATTGAGGTCGCGATGCTGGAGCTGCAGCGCGACCTGCCGACCGGCCTGCGCCTGCATGTGCTGATCGACCCCGGACGCGACATCCCCGAAGAAGCCACCCGTATCCACGGCATGACCCGCGCCCATCTGCGCGGCAAACCGCGCTTTGCGGAGGTCGCGGACGAGATACTCGCCTTCATCGGTTCCGATCCGCTGGTGGCGCATAACGCGCCCTTCGACTTCGGCTTTTTGAATGCGGAGTTCGGGCGGGTCGGTCATCCGCCTTTGGCGCGGGACCGCATGATTTGTACGCTGGCCCTGGCCAAGGCGCGCTTCCCCGGCCTGCCCAACAGCCTCGATGCGCTATGCCGGCGGTTTGGCATCGATCTGACCGACCGGACGACGCATAATGCGTTGCTGGATTGCCGGTTATTGGCTGATGTTTATGTGGAGTTGACCGGGGGTCGCCAGCGCGGCCTCAGCCTCTCATCGGAGGGGGACGGTGGGCTACCGGCCGTAAGCTACCGCCTGACCGGCCCGCGCACGCCGCGCGTTTTGGTGCCGGACGACGCGGCATTGGCGCAGCACGCGGCCTTCGTCGCCCGGCTGAAGTCACCGGTGTGGCTGGCGTGATGCGTTTAGGTCCCGATGTCCGCCGGGCACGGATGTGGTCCTGGGCCAGGTCTGACGGGCCATGAAGGGAAGCGCGGCGGCGGCGGCCTATATCGGCTGGCTCGAGCATGACCGGCGCGCGTCGCCCCATACCATCGACGCCTACCAACGGGATGTCGCTGGATTTTTAGGGTTCCTCACACAGCATGGCGGCGGTGAGCCGGACTTGGTGGCGCTCGCTGCTGTTCGGGTGACCGACCTACGCGCCTGGCTTGCGCAGCAGGCGGGCGATGGGGTGACGGCGGCGACGCGGGCGCGGCATTTGGCGGCGGTACGGGGGCTATTCCGTTACCTGGCGCGCCATCACGGCGTGACCAACCCGGCACCTGCCCTGATCGGCACGCCCCGCCGCAGCCCGCCCGTGCCACGCGCCCTGACGCCGGACGCCGCGCTGGCTGTCGCGACGACGATCGGGGACGACGCCACGTTGCCATGGGTCGCGGCGCGAGACACGGCGCTGTTCACGCTGCTGTACGGTGCCGGGCTACGCATTGCAGAGGCCTTGGCGCTCGATCTGCGGGACGCCGTGTCGGGTGCCGCGGCGATGCGCGTCATGGGGAAGGGACGGAAGGAGCGGATCGTACCCTTGCTCCCTGCTGTCTCGGCATCGCTGGACGCCTGGCGCGCCGTTCATCCCGGTGGGGTGGCGCTATTTCCAGGCATTCGCGGACGCCGGCTTAACCCGGGCGTTGTACAGCGGACGATGCGAGTGTTTGCGCAGCAGGCTGGTCTTAGTCATGCGACGCCACACGCGCTTCGGCACAGTTTTGCCACCCACCTGCTGGCGGGCGGGGCCGATTTGCGGTCGATACAAGAGCTGCTGGGCCACGCATCGCTATCGACGACGCAACGCTATACCCGCGTCGATGCCGTGCAGTTGCGGGCCGTGTGGGACCGCACCCACCCGCGCGGGTGATGGTCCCAGCTACAGCGAGAGGCTACTCTTCCTCGTCTTCCTCGTCCGGGTCCTCATCTTCTTCCTCGTCGATGCCGGGGACGTCGTCTTCCTCTTCGTCGTCCTCGTCTTCATCTTCATCTTCGTCGTCATCATCGTCGTCATCATCGTCGTCTTCGTCTTCCTCGTCGTCGTCGGGGCCAGCCCCGTTATCGGCAAGGACACTCGCCTCATAGCGGTCAGCCACGACATCCTCCATCGCGGACAGATCGACCGACTGAGCCTGACCCAGCAACGGATCGGCCGACGTGCTTCCGCCATAGTAGAGGGCGTCGAACGCCTGTTCCCTCAACTCCAACGCCTGCTCGTGGTTATCGGACATGGAATTCTCCTGGTTTGCCGGCATGTAGCGCGGCTGGGCGGGCGGGGTTGCAACGAGCTAGTGGATCGCGGCCAGAAGCGCGTCGCACACGGCATGGGCCTGCGTATCGGACAGGTCGGGATGGATCGGCAGGGCCATGATGCGGGTAGCCAAGTCTTCGGACACGGGTAGCGGCGCGCCGTCATGGGCACCGGCGTAGGCCAGCTGCCGGTGCAGCGGGCGGGGGTAGTACACGGCACTCGGTACGCCCTCTGCGCGCATCGAGGCCTGCACGTCGTCGCGTGGAGAGCTGTCCGGCAGCAGCACGGCATAGATGGCCCATGCGCTAGTGCTGTCCGGAACGCGCGCAGGGGCCAACGGACCGAGGCGGCTGTCGTATAACCGCGCAATCTGCTCACGCCGGCCGAGCTCGTCTTCGAACACGTCCAGCTTGGCCAACAGCACCGCCGCCTGCATCGTATCCAGCCGCCCATTCATGCCGGTGCGCAGGACTTCGTATCGGGTCGTACCCTCGCCATGGGTGCGTAGGCTGCGGTACAGCGCCGCCCGGTCCGCGTCGTCGGTAAACAGCGCGCCGCCATCGCCGTATGCGCCTAGCGGTTTGGACGGGAAAAAGCTGGTCGCCGTCGCCGTCGCCTGCGTACCAAGCCGCGTGTTGCCGAGCGATGCGCCGAAGCTTTGCGCCAAGTCGTCCAGCAGGAACAGGTCGTGCATGGCGGCGATAGCCTGCAGCGCGGGCCAGTCGGCGGGCTGGCCAAAGAGGTCGACACCCACCACGGCGCGCGGACGCAGCCGGCCAGCCGCGCGAACGTCGCCAATGCGTTGTTCGAGGTGCGAGGGATCGATCTGGAACGTGGCCGGGTCCACGTCCACGAATACCGGGGTGGCGCCCAGCAGCAACGGAACCTCTGCCGTCGACGTGTACGTGAACGCCGGCAGAAACACCGCGTCGCCGGGGCCGATCCCTTCGGCCATCATCGCAATTTGCAGCGCATCGGTGCCGGAGCTGACACCCACGCAGTGCTGCGCGCCACAGAATTCCGCGAGCCGGCCCTCCAGCTCCGCCACCTCCGGCCCGAGTACGAATTGGCAGTGCGCCATGACCCGGTCGATCCGCGGTTGCAGCAGGGGCGCGATGCGGGCCTGCTGCGCTTTCAGGTCTAGGAACGGGATCATGACACGGCTGCCTTGGCGATAACGATAGCGGGGATGGGCGCAGGCTGACGCGAAAATTCGGGGATCATGCGGCCAAGCAGAACGAGCGCCGGGTCGATCGCACCACGGGCGCAGGCGGCGGCGATCTCGTCGATGGCGCGTCCGACCAGGGCCGGGTCGGCGGCACGGGGGCTGGCCATCAGCAGGCCGGGATAGCCGGTGGCGGCTGGCGGTTCTTCATCATGGAACAGCTCCTCTTGTAGTTTTTCGCCGGGGCGCAGGCCGGTGTACTCGATGCGCACCCCCTCACCCGTTACACCTGGGGCGGCGTCGCCCTCCAGCACGCGTAGGCCAGCCAACCGGATCATGTGCCGCGCAAGGTCCGCGATTTTGACCGGCTCGCCCATGTCGAGCACGAAGATGCCACCGGCCAGGCCGCTCGGCAGGTCGCGGTCCTGCACGCCGACGACGCTGGCCTGTAGCACCAGACCGACCGCTTCACGCACCGTCATAAAGTACCGCTCGATGGCTGGATGCGTGACCGTCAGCGGCCCGCCCCGTTCCAGTTGACGGCGGAATAGCGGCACAACCGAGCCGGTGCTGCCCAGCACGTTGCCGAACCGGACCGTCACGCTCCGCATACCCGACCCGGTACGGCGGCCCATCAGGTCCAGCGCCTGGCAGTACCGCTCCGCCAATCGCTTGCTCGCGCCCATCACGCTACTGGGGTTCACCGCCTTGTCGGTTGAAATTAGCACCATCGCCTGTGCGCCCACCGCCCGCGCGGCGTCCGCCACGTGCCGGGTGCCGACGGCGTTAGTCAGCAGCCCCTCAAGCGGGTTCGCCTCCACCATCGGCACATGCTTCAGCCCGGCTGCATGAAACACAAGCTCCGGCCGCAGCGCCTGAAATAGCTGTTCGATCCGCAGCCGGTCGCGGATATCGGCGATGCAGGCACGGCGTGGCGTGTTCGGGTGGGTTTCGGCAAGCTCGAGGTCGATCTGCCACAGCGCGTACTCGCCATTATCGACCAGAACCAGTTGCTTCGGGCCCAGGGCTGCCAGCTGCCGCGCGAGCTCCGACCCGATTGTGCCGCCGGCGCCCGTGACCAGCACGACCCGGCCCTGCACCAGTCGGGCCATGCCTTCGCGATCGAGCGGGACCTGCGCGCGGTTCAGCAGGTCTTCGATCGCGACCGGCGCCAGCTCGAGCTTGGTACCGGTATCGGCCGCCTCCTGCAGCGCGGTCGGGCGGGGTGCGCGACGGACCGGTACGCCCGCGTCGTCGGCGACGGATAGCAGCCGGGCCAGCATGGGCCCGGTGAGGTCCGGCTGCGTCACAACCAGGGCGCTCGCGGGCCGGCCCTCCTGCCGCAGCTTGGCCAGAACGGCAGCGGCGTCGGCGATGCTGCCCAGGATCGTGTGGCCGTGGATGCGCCGCGCCTCCTGACCTGGGCGGAGCGATAGCAGGCCCAACACCCGATAGCCCCGCCCCTGCCCCCAGGCGAGTGCCCGCAAAAACAGATCCGCCCCGTCGCCCGCGCCCACCAGCAGCACCGGCTGGGCGTCATCGGCCCGCCGTGTCTGCCGTAGCGTCAGGCGCAGCCGATAGATGACTCTGGGCGTGCCGAGCGCCACGATCAGCACCAGCGCGTGAATAACGGGAAACGTGGGCGTCGGCAGCGGGAACCCTGTGACCGTGAGCAGGAGCGCGAACAGGACAGCGCTGGCAACGGCGCTGCCGACGAGGCCCAACAGCTCCTCGATCCCGGCGAACCGCCAGTATTGCTGCGGCATGCGGAACCATAGCCCGGTGAACAGCAGCGTCACCGCGCCGCCGCCCAGGAACCACAGCGGATGCAGCAGCCCGCCGCCCGGATCGGCCAAATAGCGCGCGAGCAGCGTCGCCACGGCCGCGAGTGCCCCGTCCAGTAGGACGTTGAGCAGTATTCGGTTCACGGAGCGTTGCGATGCCATTGGGCCAACCGTATAGCCCATGCGCCGTCCACACCAAACCGCCACGAATGGGGGCACGGATGGGGCACGGTATAACGTACTGGGACGCCGCTTGAACCTGATCGCGACCATGTTGGTTTTCATTATGCCGATAGCCGCGCTGTCGGCCGCTATCGTGTCGGGCATGGTGCGGATCGGCCCAATCGATCGGCCCAATGCACGCAGTTCGCACACGGCGCCCGTGCCGAAGGGCGGGGGGGTGGGCCCGGTAGTCGTCGTGATGGCGGTCATAGGCCTTGTTCTTCTGGACCAGCCAAGCCCACCCGAGTTTCCCGTCCTTTTGCTCGGCGGCCTCATTGTCGCGTCGGTGGCGTTGCTCGACGACATCTACAACTTGCCTGTCCGGATCAAGTTCGTGGCTCAGGCGGCGGCGGCGCTCGTCGTCGTGTTGGGCGGCGTGTCTGTCCCACAGGTCGGGCCGGTGCCACTGGGACTTTTCGGGCCGGTACTGACTTTTTGCTGGATCATGTTCGCCACCAATGCCCTGAACTTCATGGACGGGCTGAACGGATTAGTAGCGGGTGTCTGCATTATCGTGGGCCTCGCCCTCGCCGGATGGGACGATGCGGCAGGGCACGTGGTTGCCCTCACGCTGGCGGCTGGGTTGATTGGCTTTCTGCCCTTCAACTTCCCACGCGCCCGCATCTTCCTGGGCGACGTCGGCAGTCAGTTCTGTGGCTTCACGCTGGCCGTGCTGGCCGTGGTTGAGGTGCAACGCAGCACGTCCGCCGAACTCGTGGTGCCCCTGGGGCTGCTGGTTTTGCTGTTTGATGTCGGCGTGACCCTTATCCGTCGTTTATTGGCGCGCGAACGGTTGACCCAGGCGCACCGGGGTCACTGCTACCAGTTGCTCCATCGCGCCGGGGTACCGGCGCCGTGGGTTGCGGCCGGAGTTTGGGCGATGGCGGCGTGGGGCGTCGGATGCGCAGCGCTTTCCTGGCCGGTCGCGATACCGCTTGCGTTGGTGCCGCCGGTTATCTGGACCGTATTTGCATGGCTACGGGCCCGGGCGCGGCTGGAAAATTGGTGACCGCCCCGCCATAATCTGGGCGTGCTACGCAGGGTCCGCCGATGAACCGTCTCGCGATCTTGGTTATTCTCATGCCCGTGACGGCCCACGCGGCCGACAACCCGTCGTTCAATGCTGTGAACCGTACCCGGTCGGAAATCATGGAGTTGTACGCAACGCCCGCCGGCATGACGACGTGGGGGAAAGACAGGCTGGGCGACAATACCGTTCCCCCGAACGAGAACCGGCCCGTGCGCCTGCTCGCTGACGGCAACTGTGTCTATGACATCAAAGTTGTGTTCGCGTCAGGCCAGTCTGAAGAGCGGCGGGGCATCAATACCTGCGCTGTCGACCACGTCTTTTTTCCCGCCAGCGCCGACCCAGCAGCCCCTCCGGCACAGCGCAATAGCCGCAGTGCCGCAAGTGACGACCCCAGTTTTAGACTGACCAACCGCGGCCGCGCCGCGCTAAGCCAAGTATATGTCAGCCCAACCGGCGAGCAGAACTGGGGCGATGACCGGCTAGGCGATGGCACATTGGCCCCGGGCAAGCAGACGGTAATCCACCTACCACGGGGCCAGTGCATTTACGATTTGCGGTCGGTGTTCGCCAATGGTGAGACGACGGAAAAGCGTCGCCTCAACTTGTGCACTGTCACCGACTTGCGGGTGCCTTAGCCAGCAACTGCGACCTTTGCCGAAGTATCGGCCACGGGTTTGCGTACGACGGCGCCCGCTTCCGACATGATGCCGCGTAGATCGCGCAGAAAGCTCTGACCCTTCAGAGTCCGCTGCACAATAACGCTGCGCCGATCGGCCGGATCGACCTTACGGCGGGCGAGGTCGAGTTCACCAAGCCGATCTAGCGCCCGGGTGATGGCCGGCTTGGAAACATTCAGTTCCGCCGCTAGGCCGCGCACAGTCTGCGGACCATCATTCAAGTAGCAGGTTAGCAACACGCCAAGCTGGCGCGATGACAAATCTGGGCCATCGCGCCGCACGAGTGCCACGATGGTATCTTTGAGCATACCGACATATTGGTCGGTGGAGGATATGGAAGACACTCGATAATCCTTTCTGAGCTAGATGTGGGCGCACCCGCGCGGGTGCGCCGGTGATTGATGAGATGGTTACGATACCCGGCTCTAACAGTGCAGCAACTATAACAGTCGAAAGAGCAGCCGAGGAAAGAAGCTACAAACCGTTATCAACTCGGTAAAGACCTCAATCGTGGACAGATGGCAATGTTGATACGGTGTCGAACACAGCTCGCAACGCGAGTGCCTCCCCACCTTCGGGCCGGCCGGGACGAGTGCTGTCATTCCACGCATACGTGTCGATATGCGCCCATCCCACGCCGGGCGGAACGAATCGCTGAAGGAACAACGCCGCGACGATCGCGCCGGCCATCGGCTTGCTGCTAACCGTATTGACGTCGGCCATCGGACTGACAAGCCACGGGTCGTAGCCGGGCCAGAGGGGCAGGCGCCAGAGCGGGTCATCCATCGCCACGCCCGACGCCAGTAGTGCAACCGCAATCCGGTCGCCCGCCGGGGTGTGCGGCGTAAACAGGGCTGGCAGGTCGGGCCCCAATGCCACCCGGGCCGCCCCGGTCAATGTCGCGGCGTCCAGTAGCAGCGCCGGCGCGTGTTCCGCCGCTTCAGATAGCAGGTCACAGAGCACCAGCCGGCCCTCGGCGTCCGTGTTACCCACCTCGACTGATAGGCCATGACGGGTCCGCAACACGTCCATTGGGCGCATGGCGGTGCCGGACACCATGTTTTCGACGCAGCCAATTCGTACCTGCAGCCGGATCGGCAGATGCCGGTCCATGATCAGCGCGGCCACGCCCAACATGAGTGCCGCGCCGCCCATATCCTTTTTCATGCGCAACATCGCGGCGGACGGTTTTAGGTCGTAGCCGCCGCTATCAAAGCAGACCCCCTTGCCACACAGCGACACCAGCGGCGCGTCCGGCCCGGCGCCAGACCACTCGATGATCGCCACCCGTGGGCCCCGGGGGGAGCCGGCGCCCACCGCCGTCAATGCCGGGTAGGCGGCGGCGCAGGCCTCGCCATCGATTACACGCCCCGCGGCACCGAAGCGGGCGGCCAGCGCCAGGGTCGCTTCGGCCAACTCGGCCGGGCCCAGTACGTTGGCGGGCGCGTTGACCAAGTCACGCGCAAATGCCGTGGCGCGGGCTGTCGCGATCGCCAGCGCGTCGGTGGTGACCAGTTGGGCCGGGGCGCGCTTAGCGGTCGTGAACGCGCCGTAATGATATGCACCGAGCAACCAGCCGAGTGCTGCTTGCCCAGCGTCGAAATCACCGGATTCCAGCCGCCAAACACCGGGCGGTAACGCGTGGGCCAGAGCGCCATGCGCCCATAGTGACCGATCCTGACCGAGCCCGACGCACGCCCCCGCGATTCCGGCATCGCCCGGTATCAGCATCACCTGACCCGTGGCACCGGTAAAGCCGGCCGCGGTTAGGAACGCGGCCTGCGATGGGGTCAGCCCCGGTGGCAGACCCTCCCGCACGCACCAAACCGGTAGCCCCGGCCCGGCGTCCGGCGGGGCGAGGCCATTGAGTAGTCGTCCATACGCATCCATAAAATTGACCGTGACGCACCGAACCGCGTCGGGTCAAACGGCGCCCTTCAGAACACCCGCCATGCCGAAAACATTGGTCTGACATTAGCGGCAGGCGTAGTGGAAGTGGGGCACAGAGACACGCAACTCACTCCGAAGGGGGCCGCATTACGACTACCCACATCAGGGCCAAGATCGGCCCACCGGCAGAGGGACACCCGCTCTGGACCGGGGGCTGCGGCAGTCTCCCCGGCAGGGTGGTTCAGTATTTACCCCGCACCCTGCGCGCTCCGTACCCCGTCCAGCACGGCCTGATGCGTTTGCAATATCCGC
>JANPPS010000248.1:0-12894 GCA_031428635.1 Rhodospirillales bacterium | reverse complement strand
CGAGCGCATCCAGCACCTGCCGGGTCTGACCGGTGATGTCCTGGCTGAGGTCGGACGCGGTGACGCCCTGGGTGTATACGAAGCCGTGGTACTCGACGGCCTTGCTCAGAACCTTGTTGGGTTCGGTGCGAATAATTTTGCTCATGCGGGCGTCCTCAGGTTGACGCCCGCCGGTTTACGGTCCGACCGTGACCCCCGCAAGAACCCCGGTCAGTGCCGCCGCTATGGTGAGGAGGGGGAGAACGTCGGACCGGTGCCGGCGTCGACCGGAACGCCACTTCGGTTCTGGGCCACGCACGATGCCATCTGATTATCGCGGCCGAACTCAGCGCCCAGTCCCCGGGCCGTATTGCCCGACATATAGTTGCCCGCGAACGGCGTGTCCCGGTCTTCGCGGCGGGACAGGTCAACGCGGTTCTGGGCGGCGTACACGCGATCGACTTCCTGCCGGCACTTCGTTTGCGTGGCGAAGTCCGCCTTACTGCGGGGGGCTTGCTGGCAGGCGGCCGCGATCAGGCAGAGTAAAAGGGCCGGGCGTAGAGTCATAGGGTTGCTCCTGGGGCAGGCAAAGCCGCGAGGTGGCGGCGGAAACCGGTTTCATCAAACTGGGCGTCGGGGGTCAACTCCGCCTCGGCCGCGGCGCGCAGCAGCGCCGGGTCGAGCTGTACGCCCCCGCGGTTCAACCGGTACAGGCCGGCCAGCCACGGGGCCCGGGCCATAAGGGCGACCAAGGCCAGCAGGCGCATGCATAGCGACATGCCGTAGCTGGTTTGCATGCCGGCGGTGACATCCACGGCCCCGGCCCAGCAGCGCGCGTCGTCATCGTGCAGCGCCAGATCAAGCGTGCCGCCATCGGCGCGGCGGAAGCGAAACAGGCGGTCGGAACCCCAAATGGCGCTGGTGGCTGCGTCGCGGGCAGCGTCCCATGCGGCGGCGAGGTCGCGGCTGCGGACTGGCGGCAGCGCCTCGACCGGGATGGCGACGAGGTATGTGATCGCGCCGTCCGGGGTATGGCTGACTTGGATTGTGGGCGCGCGCATTTTTCTGATGTGGACCCGGCGGGCGGCTTGCGCCAGGTTTGGCCGATGCAGGATCCAGCCGAACTGACCGCGACCGCCGCCCGCCACGCCATGGACGCGGGCACATTGACCCCGGCCGCGCTGATAGAGGCGTGCCGGGCCCGGATTACGGAGCGGGAGCCGGTCGTGCGGGCATTCACCGTTCTGGCAGCCCCCGCGCCGGGCGGCCCTGGTCCGCTGGCCGGCTTGCCGATTGGGGTGAAGGACGTGCTGGACACGGCGGACCTGCCGACGGCTTACGGGTCGCCGATCTGGGCCGGTCATCAGCCGCGGGCGGATGCGGCGTGCGTCGCATGGGCCCGGGCGGCGGGCGCGGTGGTGATGGGTAAGACGATGACGACCGAGTTTGCCACCCGCACACCCGGGCCGACCACCAACCCCCACGACCCGGCACGCACGCCGGGCGGCAGCAGCAGCGGTTCGGCCGCCGCGGTCGCCGCCGGGTTCGTGCCGTTGGCGTTCGGCACGCAGACGGCCGGCAGCGTTATCCGGCCCGCTTCCTATTGCGGGGTGGTAGGCTACAAACCGAGTTTTGGCCTGATCGACCGGCACGGCATGAAGCTGATGTCGGCTAGCCTCGACACTATTGGCGTCATGGCGCGCAGCGTGGCCGATTGCGCGCTGTTCGCCGGTGCCGTGGCCGGGATCGACCTGGGTGACCCAGACCGCGCCATACCCGCACCACGGATCGGCCTCTGCCGTTCGCCGGTGTGGGATCGGGCGGAGCCGGCGACAGTCGCGCTGTTCGACGGCCTGGCGGACCGGCTGACCCGGGCCGGCGCGCAAGTGAGGCCGTTTGAGCTCACGGGTTTCGATGACGCCGAACACATGCACAGCATCATCATGAACAACGAAAGTGCCCGCGCCATGGGCTGGGAGTTTACGCGCCACCCGGAGCAGATCAGCGCCACGTTGCGAGAGAGGCTGGCATTCGGCCTGGCTCAACCAGCGGACGCGGTAATCGCCGCCAGGCGCGCGCAACGGACCTGGCAGGATTGGTTCACCCAGGCCACGGCTGATTTTGATATCCTAGTGACACCCGCCGCCCCAGGTGAGGCGCCTGTGGGCCTCGGTAACACCGGCGACCCCTGCTTCAATTTTATCTGGTCCCTGCTGCATGTCCCTTGCGTGACAGTACCGGCGGGGGTCGGGCCGGCCGGTATGCCCATGGGTTTACAGGTGGTCGCGGCATTGCATCACGACGCGAAGGCGTTGGCGGCGGCGGCCTGGATACAGAGTGCGTTGTTATGACGGCGGCGTGATGCTACGCACCGTGTAGACGATGGTGGCCCGAGAGGGCTGAAACGGGAATGCGCGACGCCCTTAACTGGGCCAATCCGCGGCTGCCCCCGCAACTGTAGGCGGCGAGTGCCCCCCAACCAGCCATTGCGGCCCCGACCGGGCCGCGAGAAGGCGGGGTGGTGCCATGACCCGCGAGCCAGGAGACCGGCCGGCGTCGAGACTGCGCGCGCGTTACAGGCGGGGTGCACTGTGGCAACGGGAGCAAGACCCGCAGGCGTCAATCGCCGTTTCGACCGGCCACCTCCATTGCGGGGCGACCGAGCTGTGGAGTCGCGCACATGCGCCGTTTGCTGCCTATCCTGCTCGCCATCCCCGCTCTTGCACTACCATTGGCCGCCGTCGCTCAATCGCCGGAGGCACCGGACGTCCTGACCACGACCGCGACCCGCATCCCAACCCCGGCCGCGCTGGTCCCGGCGGGTGCCACCACCATCACCCGCGCCACGATCGAGGAGCGGGGCTACACCACCCTGGCCGAGGCGCTGGTCAGCGTGCCCGGCCTACGCATTGTTCAATCCGGCGGACCCGGCGGCAACGCCAGCGTGTTCATCCGTGGTACCAACAGCAACCATGTCCTGGTCCTGCGCGATGGCGTGCCCATCAACGACCCGTCCGATAGCGGCAACGCATTCAACTTCGGCGTCGACACGCTGCAGGATATCGAACGGATCGAGATCGTGCGCGGCCCGATGTCCGGCGTGTACGGCTCGGGCGCGATCGGCGGCGTGATCAACCTGATCAGCCGAAAGGGTGCCGGCGCGCTACATGGCGAGGCGGAGGTGGCGGGCGGTTCGCCGGGCACGTTGCTGGGCCGCGGCTCGGTGTCAGGCGCGTCCGGCATCTGGGACTATGCCGCCAGCGTCGAGGGCCGGTCCGACCGTGGCAGCGACGTGACGCCCCGGCGGGAGAGTATTTACACCGGCGAGCGTGACGGGTTCCGTACGAAGCTGGGCGAGATCAATTTGGGTGTGACCCCCGTGCCCGGCACCCGTGTCGGACTACTGCTACGGGGGCGCGAAAGCGTGTTCGGCTACGATAACGTGGGCGGCTTCCCCGGCGCCGATAACGCCAACCGGACCGGCCGCGACAACCAATTCTATGGCCGGTTGGGTGTGACCAGCGCCCTACTGGATGGGCGCTGGCAAACGAGCCTGACACTCGGACGGCTGCAGACCGACCGGCGGTTCACGGTATTTCCGGGTCCGAACGACAGCGGTGCCGGGGAGAGCAAGTATAACGGCACGCGGACGGACCTGCAGTTTAACAACACGGTCACGCTGCTCGATGTTGGGCCGCTGTCGCGCGCCGCGGTCACGTTCGGCGCAGAACACATTGCCGACGAGGCGCGGGTCCGGACCAATAGCGACTTCTCCGGCTTTCCATTCAGCCAATCGGCCCTTGCATCGTCGCGGCAGGAGGCGGGATACGCTGGGCTGGAGGGGCGGCTATTCGAGCGGCTAACCGTTACGGGCAACGTGCGGGGTGAGACGAACACCCTGACAAAGGACGCCGTTACGTACCGGGTCGGGGGCGCCTTCGCGCTGCCGGAAGTGCTGTCGACCATCAAGGCGTCGTACGGCACGTCGTTCCGCGCGCCGTCGCTCTTCGATCGCTACGGCGTCGATAGCTTTGGCTACATCGGTAATCCAAACCTGAAACCAGAAAGCAGTCGCGGGTATGAGGTCGGCATCGTGACCGATCTGCCGGTATTCCGGCCGGAGGGGCTGTCGTTCGCCGTCACCTACTTCGACAACCGGATCAAAAACCTGATCCAGGGTGTGTTTGCGCCGATATCGACGGTCATCAACGTGGCGCAGGCGACGACGCGGGGTATTGAAAGCTCGGTCACCTTGCGCCCGGCCGAGTGGGTCGAGGCGGTCCTGACCTACACCTATACCGACACGCGTGACCGGGCGACGGGGGCGCGGCTGCTACGCCGTCCGTTGAACGCAGCCAGCGGGGAACTGCGGTTGAAGCCGCTGCCGAAGCTCACGATCGCGCCGGAGGTGGTGTACACCGGCGCGTTCCGGGACTTCCTGGTTGACGATGGCGGCTTTGGGCAGGGCGTGGGGCGGTCTAAAAGTGGGGTGATCGGCAACCTGAACGTTACGTATGACGTGCTGACGAACGTGACGCTGTACGCGTATGCCCGAAACATCGGCGGCTCGCGGTTCGAGCCAGCGAACGGGTTCGCGACGCCGGGGCCGAGCGTTCTGTTTGGCACCAAGGCTCGGTTCTAGGGCGCGTGATTGACTGGCCGTATTTTCCTGACCTTTATTGGTTTGGTGGTCAACGCAGTGCCGGAGCAGTTATTGTAACTGTCGAACGAACCTGGCCGGGGTCGTTATGCTGCTCGGCCTGATGGTGACGCATGGCAATGCGAGCGTTTCAAGCTAGCCGACCGTCGAGTTCTGCCTCACCGATGCCTGGGCGGACTGCACCGGCTCTGGTAACTCCATTTGGCAGGCACGCCATTTGGGGTAGGCCTAAACCGGTCGGCGGTAACCGGTTTGGGCCGCTTCCGCCAGGCTGGTTCCGGGCTGAACCAGCGGTCGCATCTGCGTAAGCGAGTCGGTTGAACCGACTTTCGCCGGCTCGAAGCATCGCGCTCCTGCTCATTCCGCCGACGCATTTGGCTTCAGCGTTTGCGCTCGCACCCATACGGGAGGATGGCGTCGACGAGCGGAATTAACGCGCTTACAGCAGAACAACACGGAAGGGAGCAACCGGTCATGATCGCGCTGATCGAAGCGTCCCGGGCCGGCCTGTTCCGGCGGCGGCAATGGGTGCCGAACATCGTCGCCGGCCTCATCGTTGGGGTCGTTGCCCTTCCATTGGCGCTGGCATTCGCCATCGCGTCGGGGGTCCGGCCCGAGCAGGGTATCTACACCTCTATCATCGCTGGCCTGATCGTCTCGACGTTCGGCGGCAGCCGGGTGCAAATCGCCGGGCCGACCGGCGCGTTCATTGTCATCCTGGCCGGGGTCGTGGCGACGTTCGGCGTGGATGGCCTTCTGCTCGCCACCATTATGGCCGGTACCATCCTGGTGGCGCTCGGCTTCGCCCGGTTCGGAGCGGTCATCCGCTTCATCCCCGCCCCAGTCATCGCCGGCTTTACCGCGGGCATTGGCGTCATTATCTGGGTCGGTGAGTGGCGTGACTTCTTTGGCCTACCCAAGACGGGCGGCGTCCATTTCTACGATAAACTTTGGGGTTTGCTGCAAGTTTTGCCGCAGCTGGACCCGATCACGACGGCGCTGGCGGTGTTCAGCTTGCTGCTTATCCTATTTGGCCCGCGCTTGCCGGGCATGCGCCGGATACCGGGACCAGTCATCGCCCTGGTGGGCGCGACCGCGATCCAGGCTGTGGCAGGTTTCCCCACTGTCGCGACGATCGGCAGCACATTCGGCATGATCCCCGCGGGCCTGCCGCATTTCGTGCTGCCTGCGGTCAGCGTCGACCGACTGATCGCGCTGCTGCCGTCTGCATTCACCATCGCCATGCTCGGCGCCATCGAGTCGCTGCTCTCCGCCGTCGTTGCGGACCGCATGGCCGGCACCCGGCACAACTCAAACCAGGAACTGATCGGTCAGGGCCTCGCCAATATCGTGGCGCCGTTTTTCGGCGGGATCGCGGCGACCGGTGCCATCGCACGCACCGCAACCAATATCCGCAACAGCGCGACGGGCCCGCTCGCTGGCTTTGTCCACTGCTTCACGCTCATCCTCGTGCTGCTGGTGGCGGCACCGCTGGCCGGGCGCATTCCGCTCGCAGCGCTGGCAGCGATCCTGTTCGTGGTTGCTTGGAACATGAGCGACGTGCGCGGCTTCATCCGCATGGCGCGGACCGCACCTGCGGCCGATACGGGCATACTACTTATTACTTTTGCACTCACTGTGCTGACCGACTTGGTCATTGCGGTAAATGTCGGCGTCATCCTGGCAATGCTGCAATTCCTTCGCCGTATGGCGAGCTCGGTAGACGTGCACGAGAATACATCCGATGACGTGCCAAAAGGCGTGCTCGTGCTCAGTATCGAGGGGCCGTTCTTCTTTGGTGCCGTGGACAGCCTCGATCGCGCCTTGGCGCATGCCCAAACCAAGGCCCATGCTGTCGTACTCCGGCTCGGTCACGTGCCATTTATCGATGCGACAGGCCTCGAGGCTCTTGGCCAGGCGATGCTGGACCTCGGGCGGCACGGTGTCCCGGTTATGATCTGCGAGGCAAACGGGCGCGTGCTGCGTAAACTGGTACGTGCCGGGCTGGTACGGACAGGATCAAAACGTTGGTACTACAGCACGCTGGCGCTCGCGATCACGCATTGCGGGGACAAATGAGCGTCCTGATCGGTTCAGTCCCGAGACTGTCAAATTAGCCCTACCGATTCGCCCCTGGCGTCCACTGCACGTCGCCGCCCTGGTTCAGCACGCGCCCCAGCACGAATAGATGGTCCGATAGCCGGTTCAGCAGCCGGATTACGGCCGGATTCACCACTTCCTCCCGAGCCAACTGCACCACCAGCCGTTCTGCCCGGCGGACGGTCGTACGTGCTACGTGGGCGTATGCGGCGGCTGGAGTGCCGCCCGGTAGGATGAAGCTCGTCAGCGGCGGTAGCGATGCGTTCAGGCTGACGATCTCCGCCTCCAGCCGGGCGCCCGGTACGTCGGTAATACGCAGTCGGTCGCCCGCGGCGCCTGGCACGCACAGATCGGCACCGACGTCGAACAGGTCGTTCTGAATCCGGGACAGCATCGCGTCTATGTCGCCGTTCGTATGCAGCCGCACCAGCCCGATTGCGGCGTTGGCCTCATCCACCGTGCCGTACGCGTCGACGCGCAGTGCGTCTTTCGGCACGCGGGTGCCGTCACCTAACGACGTCTCACCACCATCGCCGCCGCGGGTCACTACTCGGTCGATACGGATCATCGTTGGCCCAATACAAATCGGATGTTAAAAGGATACGCGGCGGCGGGTGCAGGCGGAAACCGCCAGGTCTGCAGCGTTTCGACAGCGGCCCGGTCCAACATGGGGACGCCGCTGCTACTGACGACTTCCACCGCCGCGGGAATTCCGTCGCGGCTGACGCGGATCAGTAGCCGGACCTCACCCTCCAGCCGGCGTCGCTCGGCCTCGGGCGGATAGGCGGGCGATGCGTTGCGATGGCCGGTCAGCTGCGGCGGCAGGGTGCCGTCGCCGGTGGTCGTGACGTTTGACACGGTGTCCCGAATAATCGCGTTGGCTTGAGCGGCGTATAGTGGGCGCTGGATACGCTCCGGTTCAGGCTCGGGCGCCAACGACGGCTCGGGCGGCGCCCCCGCTGGCGTGGATAGGGCAGGCGTGGACAGGGCGGGCGCCGATTCCGGCTCGGCCGCCGCCTGCATCTCGCTGGCGCCACCGTTGGACTGCACCAGCTCGAACGTAACACTGTCTGGTTCAGGCGTCGGCACGTGCGGCAGTAGCAGAGCCATCAGGACGGCCAGATGCGCGAACAGCGCGAGTGCTACACCGTTAGCGCGAACGCCATCCCCCATCCAACGGCGAAGCGTGGGCATGCTCATACCGGCATGAGCCGCGGCCGGGGGTCGATCCCGAGTTGCATCCCGAACACGCGCGCCGCGTCGGGCATAACGGTGGCGGGCGCTCCGTCCGCCACGACCCGACCATCCTGCAGCACGATCATTCGCCCGGTATAGCGTTCAGCCAGATCCAGCGCATGCAACGCGGCCACAACCGTCACACCCGTCCGCGCGGTGGCCGCCAGCAATGCCATGATCGCGTGCGCGGCGGCAGGGTCGAGGTCGGATGTCGGTTCGTCCAGCAGCAGCGTGGCCGGGTCGGTCGCGAACGCCCGGGCCAGCATTGCGCGGCGCGCCTGTCCGCCCGACACGCGGTCGATCGGACGGTCGGCCAAATGCAGCACGCCGCAGCGCTCTAATGCCGCCCCGACTGCCGCGTTACCTGCCGCGTTATCGGGTGCGTTATCCCGGTGCGGAATGCGCCCCAGCGCCGCGACCTGCCGCACCGTCAGGCCCCAGGCGGAGCGGGCCCCTTGTTCTACGTACGCCACGCGGGTCGGGTCGGGTACGCCGCCGGGCAGCACGCCGGCCATATGCCGCAGTAGCGTGCTTTTCCCGGCGCCATTCGGTCCGCAAAGGGCGACGAAGCTGCCGGGTTCGATCGTGAAGTCGATGTCGTGCAACACGCCACGCTTGTCCAGCAGGACCGTGGGCGCCCGCACCCTCATGGCGTGACCCGGTGCGACAGCCGGATCAGCACGGGGGTGCCCAGCAAGGCGGTCAGTACACCCAGGCGCGGTTCAGCCTGTAACGGCAGCAGCAACGGTAACGTGCGGGCTAGCAGGTCGGCGGCCAGCAACAACCCGGCGCCAGCCAGCGCGCATGGCATCAGCAGCGCTCCTGGACGCCGTCCAACCAGGGGTCGTAGCAGGTGGGGCACGACCAACCCCACGAACCCGATCCCGCCCGCAACCGCGGCGCCGGCACCCACGGCCAATGACACGCCAACCGCCGCCCGCCGCAATGTAACCGCCGCCGGCCGCCCGAGGCTGGCAGCCGTCGCCTCACCCAGTGATAGCGCGTCCAACCCCGGACCAAGCCGCAGCAGCAACAACAAGCCCAGCGCGATCGGCGGTAACGCGAGCGCCAGATGCATGAGGCTACGATCCTCGAGCCCACCCAACAGCCAGAACGATACCTCCGCCATCGCAAATGGGTTGGGCGCCAGGGTCAGCGCCAGCACCAGCAACGCGGCGGCCAAGGACGAAACCGCAACGCCACCCAGAATAACGGCCGGCCCCGACGGGCCGCGCCCCGCCAACGCCAGCAAGGCCGCGCAGCCCAACGCCGCCCCCGCCATGCCGCCCAGCACCAGCGCGGGCGCGAACACGGCTGCCACGCCCCAGTAGAACACGATCACCGCCCCCAGCGCCGCCGCCCCTCCGACGCCCAGCAGCCCCGGGTCCGCCAGCGGATTACGCAGCGCGCCCTGCAGCACCGCGCCCGATAGCCCCAACGCCGCACCGACCGCCAGCGCCAGCACCGTCCGCGGCACCCGTAGCTCCCACACGATTGCCCAGTCCGGTACCCCGAACCCGGCGCCGCCGACCAGCAATGACAGAGCGGCCAACGCCAGCAGGGCGGCCACGGCCCAAATCATGGCACGGCCCAAATCATGGCGCGGCCAAAACCCGCACCGCGCCGGCGGACCACGGCCCGGCGCACAGCAGCCAGGCGGGCGGCACGCTGCGGCGGGAAAGGGCGGATAATGCCGAATGCCGTAGCAGATCGGTCGCCATCGACGGTGTCCGCGGCGCGGTGGCCGTGATCAGCAACTCCGGCGGATGGGCCAGCAGCGCCTCGATCCCCACGACGCCGCCGCGCGCGGCATTATCGAGCCCGGCAGCCGTCAGCACCGCGTCCGTGAACGTGCCCGGACCGGACGTCCATCCGCGTGCACCCCATAACAGCGCCCGCCGGCGGGGCACGGCCGGGTGGCTGAGGTCCGCATCCATGGCCGCGAGCAGCGCCGCGCCCCGTTTCGGCACGCCCAACGTCGCCGCGACCTGGGTTACCTGCGTCCGGATCGCGTCGAAACTTTCGGGCAACCCCAGCCGCATCACTGGCACTCCCCGCCGTTCCAGCGCCGCCAGCGTCGATTGTGCCCCGTAGGGACCGGCCAATACCAGGGTTGGCGCCAACCGCAGCACGGCCTCTGCATCGGCGCGCACCACGGGCAGACGCGCCGCCTGCTCCGCCACGACCGACAGCGTGGGGTCGCGGGACAGAACACTCAGCGCCGCGATCTGCTCCGGGGCCAGCAAAGCCAGAAGCTGGTCGGTGCAGACATTCAACGACACCACCCGGGTATTCGGGGCGTTGGGGGCGTCCGGGGCGGCCTGCGCCGGTGCCGTCCATAGCAGCAGGGCCAGCACCCATCTCATACGACGATCACGCCCTGGTGCTTGGCCTTGGCCTCCGGCTCCACATGGATGGTGACCGACAGGCCGGGGATTTCGGATTTCAACGAGGCTTCGACCCGGTCGCAGATCGTGTGGGCCTCGGCCACTGACATGGTGCCGGGCACGACCAGGTGGAATTCCAGGTACGTCACGCGCCCCGCCTGCCGGGTCAGCAGGTCGTGCGCCTCGATCGCGCCGTCCGCATCGCGGGCCACGACAGCGCGGATGCGCTGCACGACTTCGTCGGCCGGGGCGGCATCCATCAGGCCACCCACGGAGTCGCGTAGGACCGTAAAGCCGGACCACAGCACAAACAGCGCCACGCCAGCCGCGAGCACCGGGTCGACCCAGGCGAGCCCGGTCTGCACCGCCAGCACCAACCCCGCGACAACCACCACTGAGCTGATTACATCGGCCTGCAAATGCCGCGCATCCGCGATCAGCACCACGGAACGGTGCCGCCGGCCCTCCCGTAGCAGCCGGGTACCCCAGGCACCATTAATGGCTGTGGCTCCCAGACTGAGTGCCAGGCCCACCCAAGGCTGATCGATCGTGTGCGGGGACGACCAGCTTACCCACGCATGTTGCAGGATCGTGAGCGCGGCGGCGATGATAAGCGCACCCTCAATCACGGCTGCGAAAAACTCGGCCTTTTCATGCCCATACGGATGATTGGCATCCGCCGGGCGCGCGGCCATGCGCAGTGCGCCGAGCGCGATCACGCTGGCGGCGACGTTTACCGTACTCTCCAAAGCGTCTGAAAACAGTGCCGCGCTGCCGGTCAGCGCCCAGGCCGCCGTTTTTAGCGCCAGTACCAGCAGGCCGACGCCGATTGTAACAACAGCGATGCGCGTAATCCGGTCCACCGCCGCCCCTTTTCCGTGACTGGCGGAATTGTAGCCGGGATGTAGCTAAACGGAAAAGTACTTGGCGCGCGGATTAAGCACGACGATCGCGCTGGTGGACTGCTCGGGGTGCAGCTGATCCTCGTCGGACAACGAAACGCCGATGCGCTCCGCGCCGAGCAATCCCAGCAGCGGTATTTGATCCTCCAATTTCGGGCAGGCCGGGTAGCCGAACGAATAGCGGCTGCCACGGTACGATTGGGCCAGCATCTTCTCGAGGTCTCGGTCGTCCTCCCCGGCGAAGCCCAGTTCGGCCCGAATACGCTTATGGGTGTATTCGGCCATTGCCTCCGCGACCTCGACCGACAGGCCGTGCAAATACAGGTAGTCCTGGTAGCGGTTATCCTCGAACCACAGGCGCGCCGTGTCGGACGCCTTCTGGCCCACGGTCACGACCTGCAGGCCGATCACGTCCCGCTCGGCATCATCGACGTCGCGGAAGAAGTCGGCGATGCATTCGCCATCGTCTTTGGGCTGGCGGGGTAGGGTGAAACGGCAAAGCTCAGTGGTACCGTCCTGCTCGAACACGATGAGGTCGTTTCCCTGGCCCGCGGCCTTCCAGTAGCCGTAGATGGCTTGTGGACGCAGGATCTCCTCCGCCTCGCAGATGCCCAGCATACGACGCATGACCGGGCGCAGTTCCTGCTTGGCCCAACCCAGGAAGTCATCGAGCGACTTACCCTGTTTCCGGAACCCCCACTGGAATTGATACAGGCTGCGCTCGTTCAGGAACGGGATGACCGCCTTGGTCGGCGCCTCCAGCACGCGCGCGCCCCAGAATGGCGGTTGCATCACCGGAACATCCTGGGTCATGGCGCGGCGTCGGGTCCGGACGACTTTCACATCCACGGGGCCGAACGCGCGTGCATCGGCCTGACCCAGCGTGCGCGACTGGTTGCGTGACTTGCCACTACGCTTGGCTTGGATCGCGGCCAGGTAGTCGTCGAACCCGTTGCCGGTCACCTTGTCCATCAGACTGAGCCCGTCGAACGCGTCCCGCGCATACGCAACCCGGCCGGATCCGCCATAGGCCCGCACGCAGTCATCCTCGACATAATTGCGGGTTAGCGCGGCGCCCCCGAGCATGACGGGGATATCGAGGCCCTGGCGCGCCATCTCCTCCAGGTTCTCGCGCATCACGACGGTGGATTTCACCAGCAGCCCGCTCATGCCAATCGCGTGCGCCCGGTGTTCCTTGGCCGCGGCCACCATGTCGGCTAGCTTCACCTTGATGCCCAGATTTACGACCCGGTAGCCGTTATTGGTCAGAATAATATCGACCAGGTTCTTGCCGATGTCATGCACGTCGCCCTTCACGGTCGCGAGCACGATGATACCCTTCTCCTGTCCCGCGACCCGCTCCATAAACGGTTCTAAGTGAGAGACGGCGGCCTTCATCGTCTCGGCCGATTGCAGCACGAATGGCAGCTGCAGCTTGCCTGCGCCAAACAGCTCGCCCACAACCTTCATGCCGTCCAGCAGCACGTTATTGATGATTTCCAACGGCGGCATGGTCGCCATCGCCTCATCTAGCTCGTCCGCCAGGCCCTTACGGTCGCCGTCGATGATGCGGTCCTTAAGGCGCCCCTGCACCGTCTCGGCCCGCACCTTCTTCACCGCATTCGCCGCC
>JANPPS010000247.1:0-7900 GCA_031428635.1 Rhodospirillales bacterium | reverse complement strand
GTAGCTCCACAGAGTCCGTTCACCGACTTTGATGTCGACCGTCACGGGCATGCCGGGTCCCACGCGGAAATTAGCCGGAGTGTCGTGCAGCTTATTCTGCTCGATTGAAATCCGACTGCGGTAGAACGCCGGCCCTTGGCTCGGCGTCGTGTTCTGCTGCACGCCGCGCTGCGGCCGATCATCGGCGCCGGACGTAAAGCTGTCGGGGCTCACGACCCGCACTTTCCCCTCAAGCGAGCCGTATTGCGTGTTGGAGAACGTATCGAGCTTGATCGTCACCGGGTTACCTGGATGGACGAACCCAGCGTCCAGTCCGGCCACGTTCACTTCGGCCTCCAGCACGGCGTCGAGCGGCGTGAGACTCATCAGCTGCTCGCCTGATTGCAGCACCGACCCGGGGCTGACCTTGGCGATCGTTTGCACGATCGACGGCTGGTCCGCACGCAACTCCACCAGTTGGCGACGCAGCGCCGCCTTATTCAGCTGCTCCCGTGCATCGCTCAGCTTGCGGCCCTGCTCGGTCAGCTCCTGACTGACCTGGCTCCGCCATTGCTGGTTATAACCGTCGCGCTCAGCCTCCATCGCCTGCAGGTCACGGGCCGCCTGCACCACCTGAGAGTTCGAGCTATCCAGGCCGCGTTGCGCCTCGATTACCTGCGCCTGCGCTTCCAATAGTGCCAGTTGGCTGCCGACCTTCAGCCGTTCCAGCTCGGCCCGCTTGGCCTGCACGTCCTTCAGTACAACCAGCTTCTGCGTGAAGCCTAGCCTGTCCGATACGGCCCGCTGCACTTGGCTCTGCAGGCTACTGATTTTCTGGTTATAGTTCTCGTTCTTGAAACCGCGCTCGCCGGCCCGCTGGGCAAAAATCGCGCCTTGCAGGATCGCAATCGGGCTACCGTCGATCGGCTTGTACGCCGTGCCCGACGCCTCCGCCTCCAACCGGCTCACCTCGGCTGCTAGACTGCCAACCTGGGACTGCAACGCGGTGAGATCGGCTACCGCGAAGGTCGGGTCCAACCGAGCGAGCACCTCACCCTGTTGGACGACCTGCCCTTCCCTCACGTTGACCGAGCGCACGATCGCTGTCTCGAGCGGCTGAACGACGCTCGTCGCACTGAGCGCCACAATCTTACCGCCCGCGGTCACGACTTTGTCGATGGGGATGAAATAGGCCAGTCCGAAACAACCAGCCACCAGGGTCACGATAACCCACAGCGTTCCCTTGGCCGCGCGCTGCGTTTGCACATGGCTGAGTGCCGCCGAGGGTGAGTGGAACTCCAGCAGCGTTGGCAGCGACAATGCCTGGCTAGTCTCGGGCTTGGCGACGGTAATCTCACCCATCGGTTAGTCTCCCTGCCCCGCAACCGGCACCAGCGCCGATTGCCGACCCATGGCACCCCCTAGATGCCGGTTCTGCTGCGCCCACAGAGACCGGTAGATAGTGCACCGCTCCAGCAACGTCGCGTGCGGCGCCATGTCCACGACCCGGCCCCGGTCCATAACCAGGATCATGTCGCAGTCGATCAGGGACGACAGACGGTGCGATACGATCACCATCGTCCGACCCTTGCCGAGCCGGGTCAGGTTCGCGTTGACCAACGCCTCACTCTCAGGGTCCAGGGCACTTGTTGCTTCATCGAGGATCATGATGCGCGGATCGGCGATCACGGCGCGCGCGATGGCTAGGCGCTGCCGCTGACCGCCGGACAAGTTGGCGCTCCCCTCCTCGATCCAGGTATCGTAGCCGGCCTGCAAGCGCTCGATAAACTCCTCTGCCCCTGCAAGCCGGGCGGCACGAACGACGTCGTTCAACGTCAGGCCCGGGCGCCCGGCGGTGATGTTATCCCGCACCGTGCCACGGAACAGGAAGTTATCCTGCAACACCACGCCAAAGCTGCGGCGCAAATGCGTGAGGTTAATTTCCCGCAGCTCGACGCCATCGATTTTCAGAAAGCCCGAGTACTCGCGGTTGATGCCCTGCAACAGGCGGGTCAGCGTGCTTTTTCCCGACCCGCTACGCCCGACGACGCCGAGCATCGTCCCGGCCGGAAGGTCGAAGCTCACCTTCTCCAACGCCGGGGTATTTGAGCCGGGATAAGTGAACGTTAAATCCTCGAAGCTGACAGCGCCCGAGAACTTCGGCCGCATGCCGCCCTGCATGGCCTTCGTTTCACTCGGGTTATTCAGCACCAGCGCAACCTGGCCAATACTTGCCCGCACGTCCTCAAAATCCTCGATCAGACGCGCCAGACCCACCAGCGGCTGCGTGACCCGGCTGCCGAGCATCATGAAAGCGACTAGGCCGCCGATCGCGATGCCCGTGTTGTCGTTCATTGCAATGTAGGCACCAATCATGATGATGCCGCGCTGAATGAAGCTCTCGATCGGGTTAATAATCGTCTGCGGCCAGTTCGCCAGCCGTCCAACGCGCAGCTTTAACGTGCCCGCAACCGCCGTTCGCTCATCCCATTCTGCCCGGCGCTGTGGCTCAAGCGCCAACGACTTGACGGTGCGGATACCGTGCACTGTCTCCACCATTGTTGAGCCCTTGTTGGCCTCCGCCGCGGTCAGCTTGCCCACCAGCGACCGCAGCGCCGGCAAAAACGCCAGGATGATGAGGGCGATCACGAAGGCGCACACCAACACGATCCAGGCGAGCGTCGGCTGCATCCAGAACAGGAACGGCAGCAGGAACACCAGCGTGAACATGTCCAAGAACGTGCCCATGAGTTTGCCGGTCAAGAACTCACGAATTTTCCACACCTGGCCCAGGCGGTAGTTGGTCTGACCGGCTGGATTCTTCTCAAAGTAGTCGAGTGGCAGGCCCAACAGGCGGTCGAAGATATGGATGTTGAGTTTCGCGTCAACGCGCGTGGAGACAACCTGCACCAACTCACGCCGCGCATAGCCCAGGATCATCTCGTACACCGTTGTAAGTGCAAGTATCGCACTAAGCAGCACGAGGGTCGACAGGCTGTGATGGGTCACCACGCGGTCGACCACGGTCATGACCAGCAACGGCGGTACGATCGTCAGCGCGCTCAGGCTGACCGAGCCGATGCAGATATCCCGCAACACGCCCTTCTCATGCGCGACCATACCCATCAGCCAGCCGAGCGAGAACGGACGATCTGCCTCCGACTCCGAACGGAGCTTGCGGACCAGTATCACCTCACCGGACCACACGGCGGCCAGACGCAGGGCATCGACGGGGACTGGCTGGTGCCCCGGCCCAGGCTCTTGCACCCACACCACGTCACGCGCCAGGTCGGAGCCGACCATCAACCCGGCCGAACCGTTCTTAAACAGCAAAACAACGGGCGGCGGCGGGTTAGTGCTGCCCTGTAGCTTGAACAGCTGCTTCCACTTCACCCGTTCCGCCTTAGCCCACAGCCCCTGATCCCGGGCCCAGGCAGCCAGCGAGGCCGGCGACGGCACGTCTTCACCAACGGCCGGGCGAAATTCGTTCATATGCAGGTCGATACCGTGGTGGCGGGCGACGGCGACCAGCGCCACCAGGCGGGCCGAGGCTAAAGTCGCCCTATCCGCACCCACCTGGCTCGGGTCTGGCTGGGTCGGGTCTGGCTGGGCCGAACCGGATTGGGCTTGGTCTGGACGCAACGCGGCAATCGAGGAGTTCATGACAGGATTCACACCAACATCCTTACCTAACATACTGCTAAGCCGCAATTAAGCGGCCGAACAACGTGCTCTTGACAACCAGCTCAGTACCACGTTTCGGCCTAAACAATCCTTAAATTTCGGCACAGCGGCAGTGTCCACGCTCCCTCATCGGCCCGGTTCGTGTTCTTCTAACCCTAACACAAGCGATCTGACCAACGCATCCGTCCTCGGTCCGATCATGCTCGCCGGGTACACGCAATCAAGTACACGCCACCGGCCCTGGCGATCGAGGGCGGCATTACAGCACGGCCGGGCTGCACATCATTTACCCCCACCGCCTGACCGTTCTAATATCGCATCATGGACATACGCCCCGCCGCCACGCCCGACATACCCGACATCCAAGCTATCTACGCCCATCACGTGCTCCACGGTGCCGGCACGTTCGAGGAGGTGCCCCCCTCGGTTGAGGAGATGGCTGAACGCTATGACGCCATTATCAGCAAGCACTGCGCGTTCCTCGTTTCGACCGACGCGACCGGCGTGCTGGGGTATGCCTACTACAACCAGCTGCGTGACCGATCCGCCTACCGCTACACGGCCGAGACCAGCATTTACGTTCGTGAGGACGTGCGCGGCCAGGGCGTCGGCAAAGCGCTGGTCGCAGCACTGCTGACCCATGCGGAGGCGGCCGGCTTCCGTCAGATGGTGGCCGTGATCGGCGACAGCGAGAACGTCGGCTCGATCGGCGTGCACAGCTCTCTTGGTTTCCATCGCGCCGGGTTGTTGCGCGCGTCCGGGTTCAAGTTCGGACGGTGGGTAGACACCGTCTATATGCAGCGAGCCCTCGGCCAGGGCGACACGGACGTACCATAATCGGTCGCTGGCGGCGAAATCCGGCCTTTACATCAGGCGATTGCCCGTAATGCGGACTGGACGCCGGCCCTGAACGTGCACGGCGGGTCGGTCGAGCTGCGCCTGCTAAAGCTAGCGGTCTGGGCCTGACGGTGGACCACGGAACCGCGCCGTCGCAACCGGGTCGGTCCGCAATGCGACCTCGATCGCCGCACGGTCGGCCATGTCCGCAACGACGCCAGTAAACCAAGGCACGGCGCCAGTCGCGCGCGCTAAAAACAAGGCCGCAAGTGCCATCCCGGCGGCCGAGCGCGGCAGGCAGCACGCACACCCCGGGTCGTGCCCGGCCACGCCGACTGTGACCAGCGCCTCACCCGGCTGCAGGCTGCTGGCTGGGCCGAACCGGACGGGAACTCGGGCGTCGATGCGCATGGCACGTGGACATAAGGATAAGTTTATGTCATGCGTCAACCCATGGACACCATGCTCTCTACCCTGCGCGCGTGCGCCGAGTCCACCCGACTCCGCCTGCTGGCGCTGGCCGCCCGCGGGTCGTTTTGCGTGATGGACTTCACCGAAATTCTTGGCCAAAGCCAACCACGTCTATCGCGTCACCTGCGCCTGCTTTGCGATGCTGGCGCGCTAGAGCGGGTGCGGGAAGGTGCCAACGTCTGGTTCACAGTGCCGCCCGGCCCGGGCCTTGTGCATGACATCCTGCAGCGCCTGCCCGACGATCCGGTGATGGCGGCCGATCGTCGCGGAGCCGCCCGGGTCGTGGCCGAACGGGCACGGATCGCGTCGGATAGTTTCCGCCGGGCCGGCGCGGATTGGGACGAGCTTCGGGCGCTGGATCTGCCAGCCGAACAGATCGGCGAGGCGCTGGACGCGGCGCTGGGGTCGGAGCCGCTCGGCAGGCTGCTCGATATCGGCACCGGCACCGGGCATCTACTAGAACGCCTGGCACCGCGCGTCAGCCACGGCCTGGGTGTGGACGCCAGCCGGGCGATGCTGGCGCTGGCCCGCACCCGGCTGTCGCGCGCGGGCCTCGGCCACTGCGCCGTGCGTCAGGCCGACATGTACCGCCTACCGCTGACCGGCCCATACGACGCGATCGTGCTGCAAATGGTGCTTCACTATGCCGAGGACCCGGCCGCTGCCCTGGCCGAGGCCGCGCGCGTGCTGGCGCCATCCGGCCAGTTGCTGGTCGTCGACCTGGCACCGCATGGCAGTGCCGAGCTGTCGGAGCGGCTGGCCCATCGCTGGCCGGGTTTCTCCGACGGGCAAATGCACGACCTGCTGCGCCAAGCCGGTTTGCACGCTGCCGCGCCAGCCCACATTCCGGGTCCGTTCGAGGTTCGCATCTGGCGTGCCACCGTCCCCGCCTACTCCCCCGTTCTGGAGATCGCCCAATGACCCGACCGCATTTGCTCGACGCGCTGCGTGACCAGGTCCTGCTGTGTGACGGCGGCATGGGTAGTCGCGTACAGGCGCTCACCCTCGATGTGGAAGCGGATTACTGGAACCAGGAAAACTGCACCGAAATCCTGACCCTGTCCCGTCCCGACCTGATCCGTGACATCCACCGCGGTTACTTCGCGGCGGGCGCCGATATGGTGGAGACCAATACGTTCGGCGGCTCCCCCCTGACGCTCGCCGAGTTCGGGCTGGAGGAGCGCACGCACGAGATCAACCGGCTGGGTGCAGAATTGGCGCGGGAGGCGGCGGACAGTTTCGCCGACGGCCGCCATCGCTGGGTGCTGGGCAGCATCGGACCGGGAACCAAGCTGCCGAGCCTGGGTAACATCGCGTACGATCCGCTGGAGACGGCGCTGTTCCAGCAATCGCAGGGCCTGATCGCCGGCGGCGTGGACGCGATACTGATCGAAACCTGCCAGGACACGCTGCAGATCAAGGCGGCCGTTAATGGCGTCAAACGCGCGCGGGCCGAGGCCGGTACCGACACGCCGATTTTTGTGCAGGTAACCGTCGAAACGACGGGTACGTTGCTAGTTGGGTCGGACATCGCCGCCGCCGCCGTCGTTGTCCACGCGCTGGACGTGCCGCTGATCGGGCTCAATTGCGCGACCGGACCGCAGGAGATGGCGGAGCACGTCCGCTGGCTCGCTGCCAACTGGCCCGGCCTGCTGTCGATCCAGCCCAATGCCGGCCTGCCGGAATTGGTGGACGGCCAAACCCACTATCCGTTGGATGCGGCGCAGATGGCTATCTGGGTCGAGCGGTTCGTGGCGGAGGACGGGCTGAATTTGGTCGGCGGCTGCTGCGGCACGACGATCAGCCATATCGAGGCGCTGGACGCGATGCTACGCCGCCGGGCCGGCACGCGCGCCCGCCCGGCACCGATCGCCCGCACCCATTTCTGGGTCCCGTCGGTCGCGAGCCTGTACGGTGCCACGCCGCTGCGCCAAGAAAACAGCTATTTCAGCATCGGCGAACGCTGCAACGCGAACGGCAGCCGCAAATGGCGTGAACTGCAGGAGACCGGCGACTGGGATGGCTGCGTCACCATGGGCCGCGAGCAGATCGCGGAGGGATCCAACAGTCTCGACATCTGCACGGCCTTCGTCGGCCGCGACGAAATCAAGGAGATGAACGAGGTCATCACCCGCTTCACCAGCAGCGTGAACACCCCCCTCGTGATCGACAGCACCGAGACGATCGTGCTGGAGAGCGCGCTGAAGCTGCATGGCGGTAAGCCGATCATCAACTCGATCAACTTCGAAGACGGTGAGGAAGCCGCCCGCGAGCGCCTGGTGCTCGCCAAAAAATTTGGCGCCGCCGTGATCGCGCTCACGATCGACGAGACTGGCATGGCCAAGACGCCGCAGGACAAGCTGGCCGTCGCGCGCCGGCTGATTCACTTCGCGTGCGACGTGCATGGCCTGCCGCAATCGGACCTGATGATCGATCCGCTGACGTTCACGGTCGCGACGGGCAACGAGGATGACCGCAAGCTCGGCCAATGGACGCTAGAGGGCATCAAGCTGATCCGTGACGAGTTTCCGGACGTGCAGATCATGCTTGGGCTCAGCAACATCAGCTTCGGCCTCAACCCGGCCGCTCGCGCCGTGCTGAACTCCGTGTTTCTCGACCACGCCGTCCGTGCCGGCATGACAGGTGCGATCGTGCATGTGAGCAAGATCCGTCCGATGCATTTGATCTCTGCCGAGGAAATTCAGGTCATGGAAGACCTGCTATTCGACCGCCGGCGCGAGGATTACGACCCGCTGAAGGTGCTGCTGGAGATGTTCGCCGATCGCAAGGCGGCGAATGCGGTGAAGAAGGTGCGGGCCGAGACGGTGCAGGGGCGCCTTAAGGACCGCATCATCGACGGCGACCGTAAGGGCCTGGCGGACGAGCTAGATGAGGCGATGGCGACCATGCCGCCGTTGGAAATCATCAA
>JANPPS010000246.1:0-5243 GCA_031428635.1 Rhodospirillales bacterium | reverse complement strand
CTCCAGCCGGGGCACCAGCAACGGCGCCGTCGCCGCCCGGCGCACCAGGCCCGGTAGCCCGCCATAGGTTTTGAAGAATAGGTCGGTGACCGGCGGCACCCGGGCGCGCAGCAGCTCAGCCCCGGTCGAGAGCGACAGCAGCGCTGTTGTTCCCGGCACGTCCGATAGATGCTGCGCGAGCATCGCCGCCACACGCGGCCCGGCACCGCGCCGGCCCCATTGCCAGATGAGGACCCTCATTATGCGGCCACGGCTGGGGCGCCCAAGCGGCCTACCGCCGGAGCGTCGTCGCCCGCCCGCCCGATGGCGAGCCCCCCCCATCGTGCTGCGCACCAGCCCGTCATGGTGGATTAGCCAACGCCGCCAAGGCAGCGGCCAACGGGCCAGCCCCAAGCCGCTGCATCGCCGCGTCATGCCCGGCCTGGCCCAACGCACGCCGGGCGGCTGGATCGTCCGCCAGCCGGATCAGGTGCTGCGCCGCGACCGCCACGTCCGGATCGGCCCACATCGCGCCGGGCGCCACAAACACTCCGCGGGGATCATCGGCCGGTATCAGGCGCACCGGCACCAACGCGGCGCACTCGGCCGTCAGAAACGTCTGCGTGCCAGACCAGTCGGTGGCGATCACGGGCACGCCCAGCAGCATGGCCTCGGCCGGAACCAGGCCAAAACCCTCACTACGGTGCAACGACAGCACGATGTCGCAGGCGGCCATGATCGCCCAGTTCTCAGCGTCCGGCAGGGTGCGCGTGTCGATCCGGATGTTAGGCGCGGCGGCGGCGGTCGTCAGGCGGGCGAAGTCGTCCGGAAAGCTGTCGGGGTTACCGACGCGCAGCAGCAGGATGCGATCGGCCCGGCTGCCAAACGCCTGGGCATGGGCGGCGATGGCGCCAAGCGGGTTTTTACGCTCGAAACTGGATGCCAGGTTGAACGCCATCAGCGTCACGATGGCGTCGGGCGGCAATCCCAGCGCCGCACGGTCCAACGCGGCCGGCACGGGTGGGCGAACGGCAACCGGATACGGCACAACACGGACCCCGGGCACGAGCGGCGCCAGCGCGTCGGCGCTAAACCGTGACGGCGCCCACACGTCGTGCACAAACCGGGGCGCGCCACGCCAGGATGGCGGGGCAACCGGCAGCTCCCACGCCCAATGACCGATCACGCGCCGGCCCCGTATCATGCGCCGGCCCAGCCGGGCCATGGTCCAGCCGAGCACCGCCGGGTTCGCAGCCACCAGCAAGGGCACCCCGGGTGGCGGGACCGGACCCCCGGGACGCACCGCCCAATGCGGCACACGTAGAAACGCGAGTGCCGCCAACATCAGCCGCGCACCCTCGCCAATGCCTGTTGCGTCAAACGAGCCCGCAACGGCCAGCCCCGGCTGCACGGGGGGCGGAACCCGGTCCGGCATCGGCGCGATCCAGCCCAGCACGCCTGCAACGGCCCGCCGCCGGGGCCCCCGCGGCAGCGCGCGCCACGCCCGGCGTAAGGGAGACAGCAGGTTCATGGCCGCGTTCTATGGCGTGAACGCATACATGGCCAGACGCGGTTGCCGGGCCGCCGAACCGAGTTAGGATAGGGCGATGAACAGCGTGGTATCTCAAACAACGGACGCCGTGCCGTTCTTCCCGGTCGACCTACCGGCACCCGACCTGTCGCAGTGGCGGGGTGGAAATACTGGGCTGCCGGGCTTTTGGTCGTTCGCGGCCACGGCACCCGGGCCGCACGTCGCGCTGACGGCGTTGATCCATGGTAACGAGGTCGCTGGCGCCCACGTGCTGGCCGGCATGCTGGCGGGCGGCGTCCGGCCGGCGCGGGGGCGCCTCACGCTCGGGTTCGCCAACCTGGACGCGTTCGACCGGTTCGACCCGACGCAGCCCACCGCGTCCCGCTTTGTGGATGAGGACCTGAACCGGCTCTGGGACCCCGCCGTCCTCGATGGCGCGCGTATCAGCGTGGAGCTGCAGCGCGCTCGGGCGATGCGGCCGGTGATGGACACGGTCGACGTGCTGCTGGACGTGCATTCCATGCTGTGGCCGTCCGAGCCGTTGCTACTGTGTGGGCCGTCATCGAAAGGTCGTGCGCTGGCGATGGCGTTGGGCGTCCCCAGCCTCGTGGTCGCCGACGCGGGCCATGTCAGCGGGCCACGACTGATCGACTACGCACGGTTCGTCGATCCGGCCCAGGGCGCGGTCGCCTGCCTGGTTGAGGCCGGGCAGCACTGGGTCCGCCCGACCGTGGACGTGGCCCACGCGTGCGCAAGTGCTGTGCTGGCCCATACCGGGTTGGCTCCACCCACCACGTCCCGTCCCACTCCCCGCTGTGCCGAGGTGACCGACGCCATTACCGCCGCCACGGCCGGGTTTACGTTTGCCAAACCGTATCAGGGGGGCGACGTCGTACCCGCCCGCGGTACCCTGATTGCCCATGACGGCCCGGCCGAAATTCGTACCCCATACGATGATTGCCTGCTGGTGATGCCCAGCTTGCGCCCCAGCCGCGGCCATACCGCCGTCCGACTGGCCCGCTTTACCTGAGGACGCCCGATGCCCCTTTCGCCCCCCACTGCACGCGAGCATCTCCATACCCGCGCCATCACCCTCCACGGCTACAAACGGGAGGACGGCCTGTTCGATATCGAAGCGGCCCTGACGGACACGAAGACCTACGACTTTGCGAACCACGACCGCGGCACCGTAACCGCCGGCACGCCGCTACATGGCATGCTGGCCCGCATGACGGTGGACGAGGCGATGCTGATCGTGCGCTTCGAGGCGGTAACCGAATACGGCCCGTTCAACATCTGCCCCGACGCGGCGCCCCTGTTCGAACGTCTGGCCGGCCTTTCGATCGGCCGTGGCTTTCTGAAGGCCGCCAACGAGCGCATCGGTGGCGTCCATGGCTGCACCCATCTGCGAGAGTTGCTGGGCCAAATGGGCACCGTCGCGTTCCAAACGATGTTTGCGATGCGCCGTAAGCCAGCCGTGCCGCTGGACACACCGACGGCGACCGAAACCGCGGCACCCGCGGCGGCAAAGAAGCCGATGTTGCTAGGCACCTGCCTTGCCTACGCGCCCAGTAGCCCCGTCGTGCAGCGGCAGTACCCGGAGTTCTATGAGCCGCCAGTTTTATAAGCCGGCCTGCTATGAGCCGGCTAGGCCGTAGGGCCGGCCTGCTCGGCTGGTGTGCGCAACGTGAGGCTCAGTGCATGCAGTCCGCCCTCGAACTCCGCCGCCAGCGCGCCCGTGACCAGGCGATGGCGCGCTACCCGAGATAAGCCGGTGAACCGGTCGGTGACAATCAGCACGCTGTAATGCGTCTGCCCCCCCGCCGCGGCACCTGCATGCCCGGCGTGCTGGGAACTTTCATCCACGACTTCGATCCGAAGCGGCGACAAGTGCTGGGTCAGGACGGCGTGCATCCGGTCGGCGCGGGTCTGTGTCATGGCCTTCGGTAACGCGCCATCGCGCCCCCGTCCATCATCCCACTTGCCCCCAGCGTCACGGCGCGCACATAAAGCGGGATGACCCAACGCAATCCCCGAGCCAGGGCCTTCTCGCCCGACCCGGCGGCGCCGGACCGCTGTTGTGACATGCCCAGCTGCACCGCAGCCGGCGGTTACCGTGCGCCCAAGTCGCGCACATCGCTCAGCGAATACCACTGGTTCTGCCTCGAACATGTCCGCGCCTACAACGCATCCTGGGATTTCTACAAAGGGATGACGCCCGCCCAGATCGAGGCGCAAACGCGCTCCGACACCGGTTGGCAGCGCCCAACCTGGCCGCTCGGATCACTTGGCAAGCAGGCTGCAATCGACGAAGCGATGGTGCGCGACCCGTTTAACATCCTGCATGCCCAGCGCGCGCCGTCCCGCCCCTCGCCCGCAGCGATCCCGGCCGAGGTGCGTGACTCGATGCACACCTTGGGCCTGGACTGGCCCGCGTCGATCGATGTCGTAAAGGCGCGGTACAAGGAGTTGGCGAAGCGCCACCACCCGGACGCCAATGGCGGCGACCGCGCGTCGGAGGAGCGGTTGAAGACAATCAACATCGCGTATGCCGCTGTTCGTCACTATCTGACTACAGAACCCCGCATGGCCGCCACCGGTTAGCGTATCCGACTACTCAACCCGGCGGACAAGCCCTAGGGTGCCCGCCTTCATAGGACCCTAGCCCGATGAACGAAATTTCACCCGTCTCGCCCCGCCCTGCCGCCGCCCTTTCCTCGCAGACGCCGGACACCACGGTGTCGGTTCGCGCGGCGTTTGGCCTCGACACAGACATGACCGTGCCGGCATTCAGCAACCCGACCGAGCACGTGCCGGAGGTCGATCCCACCTACCAGTTCGACCGGGAGACGACGCTGGCGATCCTGGCCGGGTTCGCGTTCAACCGCCGGGTCCTGATCCAGGGCTACCACGGTACGGGTAAGAGCACGCATATCGAGCAGGTGGCCGCCCGGCTGAACTGGCCGTGCATCCGCGTGAACCTCGATAGCCACATCAGCCGTATCGATCTGATCGGCAAGGACGCGATCGTGCTGAAGGACGGCAAGCAGATTACCGAGTTCCGAGAGGGTATCCTGCCCTGGGCGCTGCAACACGCCTGCGCGCTGGTATTCGACGAGTACGACGCAGGCCGTCCGGACGTGAGGTTCGTCATCCAGCGCGTGCTGGAGGTCGAGGGGCGGCTCACGTTGCTGGATCAGAACCGGGTTATCCGGCCGCACCCGAGTTTTAGGTTGTTCGCGACGGCTAACACGGTCGGGCTCGGGGATACGACAGGCCTGTATCACGGCACGCAGCAGATCAATCAGGGCCAGATGGACCGTTGGAACGTGGTCGCGACCCTGAACTACCTGCCGCATGCGCAAGAGACGGCCATCGTCATGGCCAAGATGGGCGTGACCGGTGCTGATAAGGCAATGAAGAAGCAGATCGAGAGCATGGTGGCGCTGGCGGACCTCACACGCGCCGGGTTCATCAACGGCGAGATCAGCACCGTCATGTCACCCCGCACCGTGATCACATGGAGTGAGAATGCGCGCATCTTCGGCGACATCGGCTTCGCGTTCCGGCTTACGTTTCTGAATAAGTGCGATGAGGCGGAGCGGTCGACGGTCGCTGAGTACTACCAGCGCTGCTTCAACGAAGACCTGCCGCTCGGCCCAGGCGTACGCAAGGGGATCTAGCGCTTGAGCGAGTCTAAGGGCGACAACGCGCGCGCGGAGGAGTTTAAGCG
>JANPPS010000245.1:0-14163 GCA_031428635.1 Rhodospirillales bacterium | reverse complement strand
CCGTGACGCACGGCAGCAACGGAACAAAGCATACAGTTCGGCCAAGCAACATCGGTCAGGCAACCGCAAATCTGCCCTTAAATTGCTGCCGGATTAATCACCCGTAATTTGCAAATAGCATAATGATACACGCCAGTCGGCGATCAGCGGGCGGCAAGCCCTAGCCCTGCCGCACCTCCAGCAGCGACCGCGCTTCCGACGGCGTCGCGACCTCTGCGTCAGCCGTCTTTTTATGATTGACAGCCGCGAGGCATAAACGTGACAGTGTCGCCAAGACGCGGGCATCGACGCCCATCAAAGCGCACCACTCCGGCAAAAGTGTCGGTATCTGAAAAATAGTTAAGATCCGGCAACGATGCCAACCACGACTGAACACTGCGACGTTCGTCCAGGAGGCGTAATATACCGTGTCAACGCCTACCCGCATTGGCGTCCTATTATCCTGTAGCGGACCCTACGCGGTGGTCGCTCGGTCAATGCTGAACGGTGTGTTACTCGCCACCACACAAGCGCAGGCGGCAGGCGGCCCAGTGTTAAGTCTAGAAATCGCCGATCCGGGCGGAAAGCTACCTCACTATGCAGAACGGTGCGCCGAGTTACTGAACTCTGGTATCCGCCACATTATTGGATGCTATACTTCGTCGAGCCGTAAAGAAATCATCCCGCTCGTGGAGAAATATGACGCACTGCTGTGGTATCCCTCTCACTATGAGGGGTTTGAGACATCGCAGAACGTTATCTATACCGGTGCCGTCCCAAATCAGCATCTGATCCCGCTTATGCATTACCTAAAAAATCAGCACCGGAAACGCGCTTTTTGTATAGGGTCGAACTACATCTGGGCCTGGGAAACCAATCGCGTCTTCCGGGAAGAGATCGTGCAGGCGGACGGAGTAGTCCTGGTGGAGCGCTACATAACGGTCGGTGCCACGGAATTCGACGAACTGATCACGGCCATTCTGGCGGCTAAGCCCGACGTGGTGTTCAGCACGCTGATCGGCACCTCTGCTTACGCTTTCCTGACCGCCTTCCGCGCCGCGTGCACCAAGGCCGGCATCGATCAGCCAAGCGAAATTCCCGTGGCGAGTTGCAGCCTATCCGAGCCCGAATTGGAGGCGATCGCGCCAGAAGCACGGGACGGACATCTGAGCTCCAGCGTCTATTTCTCCAGCATCGCGTCCGCGGCTAACGCGGCCTTTACCACCGCCCACGACGCCGCGTTTCCGCTCGGCCCGGCGGTTTCGGCCGATGCGGAGGCGTCGTACATCGCGACCCTCCTGCTCGCTGGCGCAATCGGTGCGGCCGGATCGGACGCGATGGGCGACGTGCGCGCCGCCGTGCTGAACCGGCGGTTGCAAGCGCCGCAAGGTGAGGTCTGGATCGACGAGCAGACCGCCCATGCCGCGCTCACGCCCCGGATCGGCCGGTCCAATCGGTACGGGCGATTTGATATCGTGATGGAGGCGAAGGCGCCGTTGCTGGCAGACCCCTATCTCGTCCGCAATTCCGCCCGGCTCGAGCAGCCGCGGCCAAGCTTACGGCTAGTCTCGTGACAGAGCCGCGCCTGGTGCAGAACTTTCGTGACACCCGTGCCACCATCGTCGCCATACCAGGCGCCCAACTCGGGGCGCTCGGGCCGACGTTGGAGCGGCTCGGTCTATGCGTACGGCTGCTATCGCCAGACGCGTTGCGGGCCGAGTTGCCCGGCCTGCATGAGGACCGCGACATTATTTTGGTCGATGGGGATTTGACGGAGGCGGTGCCGATGCCGCTCCGTACGGCCGGCGCCTTGCCGCCCGCGCCCGTGATCGGCCTGGTGGGGGTAGAGGCACCGGGGCGGTTGCGGTTTTTGATGGGGCTCGGCGCCACCGCGCTGCTGCGTAAGCCGGTCCATAACGGGGCGGTTTATTCGGCACTCTATCTGGGCGTGAACGAACACCGGCGGCAGCGTGCGTTGCAGCTCCGGATGGATGGGCAGGAAGCCCGGATGCGCGGACGCCGTCATGTAATCCGCGCCGTCGTGCAGCTCGCGATCCGGCACGGCCTGGATGAAGACGCCGCCTTCGCCCTGCTGCGCCGGGAGAGCATGCGGGCCCGGCAAACCCTCGAAGACTACTGCGCCCACTGGGTAAGCGGCGATTGCTCGCTACCATCCTGTCCCCCTCAACCGTTGGAGATCTGCCATGCGAAATAAAATCTGTGCGTCCCTGGTTCTGGCCCTTGCCGCCGCCATGCCAGCCTGGGCAGCCGAGCCACCGATCAAACTTGGCGTGCTGGAAGACCAGTCCGGCGATTTCGCGCTCGCCACCATCGGCAAGGTGCACGGCATCCAACTTGCCGCGGACGAGATCAATGCCAAGGGTGGTATTGCCGGGCGCAAGCTGGAGCTGGTGATTTACGACACCCAGTCCGACAATACCCGCTACCAGGAGTTCATGCGCCGGGTGCTGCAGCGGGATAAGGCAGATGTGGTGTTCGCCGGGTTCTCGAGCGCATCGCGGGAAGCGTACCGGCCGATCGTGGATCAGCTGGACGGCTTCGTCTGGTATAATAACCAGTATGAGGGCGGCGTTTGCGACGCGCATATGATCGTGACCGGCGCGGTGCCGGAGCAGCAGTTTTCCACGCTCATTCCCTGGATGATGAAGCGCTTCGGCAAGCGGGTGTACACCATCGCGGCGGACTATAATTTCGGGCAAATTTCGGCCGAATGGGTCCGTAATATCGTGAAGGAGCAGGGCGGTGAGATGGTGGGCGAGGAGTTCGTACCCCTCGGTGTCAGCCAGTTCAGCCAAACCATCCAGAATATCCAGAAAGCCAAGCCGGATATCCTGATGACCTTGCTCGTGGGTACGGCGCAGGCGTCCTATTACGAGCAGGCCGCCGCCGCGGGCGTGCGGATACCGATGGGCAGTTCGGTGAACGTAGGCCAGGGCTACGAGCATAAGCGGTTCAAGCCGCCGAGCCTGGCAAACATGTATGTGACCGTGAACTACATCGAAGAGATCGATACCCCGGCCAGCAAAGATTTCGTGGCACGCTGGCACGCGAAGTTCCCGGCCGAGCCGTACATCAACCAGGAGGCCGAGAACTCCTACGACGCGGTCTATCTGTATAAATCGATGGTGGAACGGGCGGGTGGCTCCACCAAACGCCTGGATTTGCTCAAGGAGGTCGCCAAGGGCGACGTATGCGTGATGGGGCCGGAGGGTAAGGTTTGCATCGACCCCAAAAGCCAGCACGCGTCGCACACCATCTACCTGGCAAAGGTGGCGGAGGACCATTCCATCAGCTTTCCGGAAACGTTCGCCGAAATTCAGCCCTACTGGCTGGGCCAGGCCGGTTGCGATCTGACGAAATCTAACCCGAACGCTCAATATACGCCTAGCAACCCGCCCCCCAAGTGAGCCAGGCTTTTAGCCTTTTTTACCAGTTCGGCGACGCCTTCACGTTCCTGATCCTGGCGGCGTCTGGCCTGGCGGTGGTGTTCGGTATGATGGGCATCATCAACTTGGCGCATGGCGAGTTCATCATGGCCGGCGCGTACGTCAGTTCCACCTGCGCGCGCGCCGGCCTACCGTTGCCGCTCGCGATCCTGGGCGGCGCGTTGGCGGCCGGGCTGCTCGGTATCGTGCTGGAGCGGCTGGTGATCCGGCATCTGTATGGGCGCCCGCTGGACACCATCGTTGCCACCTGGGGGGTTAGCCTTATGGCCACCCAGGGCACGCTGATCCTGTTCGGATCCAGCCTGCCCGGCACCGGCACGCCCCTCGGCGGACTGACGGTCGGTGCCTACTCCTATTCGGTTTATCGGCTCGTGCTGATGGCCACTGCCGTAGCTCTGGTGGCCGGGCTTTATGCCGTATTCCGCTTTACCCGGTTTGGCCTACTGGCCCGTGCCACCATCCAAGTCCCAGCCATGGCGGAGGCACTAGGTGTCGATACGCGCCTGGTCTATGCGCTCACGTTCGGCCTGGGCTGCGCCCTCGCGGGCCTCACTGGCGGCCTTTATGCGCCCACCATGACGTTGGTGCCGACGATGGGTGCCACGTTCATCGTCGAGGCGTTCGTGACCGTGGTGGTGGGGGGCGCAGACGTATTCCTGGGCGCCGCACCCGCCGCCGCGGGGTTGGGCGTGATCAAGGCGTTCATGACGGGCTGGCAGGGGCAGCTCGCCGGGCAGATCGCGTTACTGGTCGCGGTCATCTTTGTGATCCGCATACTGCCGCGCGGCATTTCCGGTTGGCTGCAGCGGGAACGGGCATGAACCCGTTCGTCCTATTCGAGGGGCCTCAGACGCTGGGCCGTGGGCGTTTATTCTGGCTCGGCTTTCTGGCGATCCTGGCGGTGGCGTTCGGTTATCCACTGGTGAGCGATGGCTACACGGTCGGCAACGTCGCCTACTTCTTCACGTGGTGCTTCATGGCGCTCGGGCTTTGCCTGGTTTGGGGTTATGGCGGCGCGTTGAGCTTTGGGCAGACAGCGTTCTTTGGCCTGGCCGGGTATGCGTATGGCGTACTGACCATCAATTTCGGCGCGGCGCACGGGCTGGGCGTGTTGGCGGTATTATTGGCGGTATTGCTGGCGGCGGCGATGGCGGGGGTAGTCGGCTACTTCCTGTTCTTCGGGCGGATCGCAGGGGTATTTCTGGGCATCGTAACCCTATCGGTGACGTTGGTGTTCGAGCGGTTCATGGCGCAGACTGCGGGGCCCGAATGGCATATCGGACGCGCCCGGCTGAATGGCTTCAACGGCATGGGCGGTATGCCGCCACTGACGCTGCCGTGGTTCGGGGGCGACCTCGTGCTGCTGCCCGATGTGGGGCTGTATTACGCGCTGCTGATCTTGCTGCTCGTGGTCTATCTCGGCCTGCGTGTGCTGGTGAACTCCCGCTTCGGCAACGTGCTGGTGGCCGTCCGGGAGAATCCGGAGCGGGCAGCGATGCTGGGCTACGACGTGCGGCGCTATCAACTGGCAGGCTTCGTCATCGGCGCGGCCTTGGCCGGGCTTTCTGGCGTGCTGTACACGGCCTGGGGCCAGTACATCACGCCATCGAGCATGAGCATGACGGCCGCCGCACTGCCGATCGTCTGGGTCGCGGTCGGTGGCCGGTCCGACCTTACGGCTGCACTTGCCGGCACGCTGTCGGTGCTGGCCGGTTTTCAGCTCCTCACGATCTATGGCAGCCAATATGCGCTGGTGGTGATGGGTGCGCTGCTGACCCTCACGGTCTTGCTCGCACCAGAAGGCCTGTTTGTGAGCCTCGCCCGCCGGTTCCGCGCATGACGGCGTTGCTGCAGACAGTGGGCCTCAACAAGCATTTCGGTGGTTTGCACGTCACCGCAGACGTGAATGTTGGCGTGCAAGAGGGCGAAATCCGCTGTCTGATCGGCCCCAACGGCGCGGGTAAAAGCACGCTGTTCCGGCTGATACTCGGTGAGTACGCACCCTCGTCCGGGCAGGTTCTGTATGCCGGGCAGGACGTGACGCCGCTACGCCCGTATCAGCGCGTCCGCCGCGGCATGAGCGTGAAATTCCAGGTGCCCGGCGTGTTCGCCTCCCTCACGGCCCGGCATAATCTCGAAATCGCGCTACAGCATCACACCAGCCGCCACGACCTGCGCAATGAGATCGCGCGGCTGCTGGCGTTACTCGGCCTGGAAGACGCCGCGCACCAAAAGGCGGGGGCGCTGAGCCATGGGCAGAAGCAGTGGTTGGAGATCGGTATGGCCGTGGCGCTGAAGCCCCGGCTGCTATTGCTCGATGAACCGGCGGCCGGCCTGTCGCCCGACGAGACGTACGCCACTGGCGAACTGGTGCAGGCGCTGAATGCGGACGGCATGACGGTGCTGGCGGTGGAGCATGACATGGCGTTCGTGCGGCAGATCGCGCACCAGGTAACGGTGCTGCATCTCGGCCGGGTTTTTGCCGAGGGTAGCGTGGACGAAATCACCGCCAACCCGGATGTGGCGGAGATTTATTTGGGCACGCAGCATGGCTGAGGCGCTGCTGGAAATACAAGGATTGCGGGGCGGCTATGGCGGTAAGCCGGTGCTGCAGGGCGTGGATTTCACGGTCCGCCAGGGTGAGATCGTCGCCATAATCGGCCGTAACGGCGTGGGAAAGACCACGTTGCTACGCACGTTGATGGGCCTGTTACCCCAGGCCAGCGGAACCGTGCGCCTACGCGGTATGGAGCTGGCGCGGATGCCGGCGCATCGACGGGCACGGGCCGGAATAGGTTATGTGCCGCAGGGCCGGGACGTGTTTCCGCGCATGACGGTCGAGGAAAACCTGCGTGTGGGTGAGCGAGGGCCGGCCGACTATGCCGCGATCTACGCCCTATTCCCCATCCTGCAGGAGCGCCGTAAGCAGCCGGCCGGGACGTTGTCGGGCGGACAGCAACAACAGCTGGCGATCGGCCGCGTTCTGATCGGACGTCCAGACCTTATCCTGCTCGATGAGCCGTCCGAGGGCATACAGCCCAATATCGTCCAAGACATCGGCCGCATCGCCGTCACGCTCAACCGGCAGACCGGGGTGACCATCGTGCTGGTGGAGCAGAACTTGGACCTGATCCGGGCCACGGCGCAGCGCGGCTACGTCATGGATAAGGGCCGCATCACGGCGGAACTCGATGCAGCCGCACTGGCGGACGGCGATACCGTGCGCAGTCATTTAGCACTTTAGGCGGAAAAATGAGTTGGATCGAACAGAGCATCATGGCGAAGCGCGGTGTGGCCCACGGCCGGCCCGGAGCTGCCCACACCATTACCGAGGCCAGCCAAGGCCGCTACCACTACGTCTATGGCCCCTATGCCGAGCCCGTGTTGCGCGTCCAGCCCGGCGACGTCATCAGCGCCGAAACCCATGACGCGTTCGAGGGCCGCATCACGAAGGAAACCGATAAGCCCAGTGAAATCCTGAACTTTCCGTTTCTCAACCCGCAGAACGGACCGATCTACGTGGAAGGGGCCGAGAAGGGCGATGCGCTGGCCGTCCACATCCGCTCCATCGTGCCGAGGGGCCCACAGCCGCGCGGAACGACGTGTCTGATCGCAGAATTCGGTGGTTTGGTCGCAACCAGCACCACGGCGCTGCTGAACCAGCCGCTACCGGAACGGGTCAAGAAGCTGCATGTGACCGAGGACGGTGTGGTCTGGAACGACCGGATCACCCTGCCCTACCAGCCGTTCATCGGCACCATCGGTACGTCACCCGAAATCGAAGCGATCTCATCCCTGGTGCCGGACTATTACGGTGGCAACATGGATTTGCCGGATATCGGCCCCGGCAGCATCATCTACTTGCCGGTCAACGCGCCGGGGGCACTGCTGTATTTGGGTGACTGCCACGCCGCACAGGGCGATGGCGAGTTGTGCGGCGTAGCAATCGAGCATCCAACCGTCACCACCGTTCAGGTGGACCTGATCAAAGGCTGGCGTCTTGCGTGGCCCCGGCTTGAGACCGAAACCATGCTGATGTGCATCGGCTCTGCCCGTCCGATGGAGGACGCCGTACGTATCGCCTATCGCGAGCTGATCCGCTGGATGGTCGCCGAGTATGGGTTTGAGGAATTGGACGCTTACCTCTTGCTGACCCAGTGCGGGCGGGTCAGGCTCGGTAATATGGTGGATCCAAAATACACGCTCGGTGCCTCGGTTCTGAAATCCATCGCCGGGGAGGCACGCTAGGATGGACCTTGGGTTAAAGGGCCGCCGCGCCCTGGTAACGGGCGGCACGAAGGGTATTGGCCGTGCTATCGCCGAGTGCTTTGCCGATGAGGGCGCGCATGTTGCGATCTGCGCCCGTAAACCGGCGGAGGTCGACGCCGCCGTTACCGCGCTAAAAGCCAAGGGCGTGACCGCCTTCGGCCAGGCCCTGGACGTGTCGGACGGTCCGGCGCTTGCTGCCTTCGTCGTGGCCGCGGCCACGGCCATGGGCGGGCTAGACATGATCGTCTCCAACGTGAGCGCGCTGGCCATCGCCGGTGATGAGCCCGCGTGGCGCGCCGGGTTCGAGACGGACCTGTTGGGGGCCGTGCGCCTGGTGGCGGCGGCGATGCCGTATCTGGAACAGTCGGACGCGGCCTCCATCACGTTCATCTCTAGCGTGTCGGGGCGGGAGATCGACTTTGCCGCCGGGCCGTACGGGGCGATGAAGGCCGCACTGATCCATTACGCGCAGGGCCTGGCCTTCCAACTTGCGGGTAAGAACATTCGCGCCAACACGCTGTCGCCGGGCAACACGTATTTCCCGGGCGGCGTTTGGGAAATGATCGAGACGGATAATCCCGCGTTGTTCGCGCAAGCGATGGCGCTGAACCCCACCGGCCGGATGGGTAAGCCCGAGGAAATGGCCCGCCCGGCGGTGTTCCTCGCCAGCCCGGCCGCGAGCTTCGTGACCGGCACCAACCTTGTTGTAGACGGAGCGCTCACCCGGGGCGTGCAGTTCTGAGTACCGCGCTTAGCCTAGCCTTCGACCTCTTGGCCTTTACCAGCATTATGGTGCTGGTCGTCATGGGCCTCGGTGTCATCGCCAGCATGATGGGGGTGTTCAACTTCGCACATGGCGAGTTTCTGCTTCTCGGCGCCTACACCGTCTGGCGGATGCATGAGGCGGGGGCGCCGGTCTGGGTCGGCATGGTGGCGGCACCCTTCGTGGTGGCGGCGATCGGCTTTGTACTGGAACAGACCATCATCCGCCGGTTCTATGCTGTGCCGATCGTCGGCATGCTTGGCACTTATGCCATCGGGCTGGTGCTGCGGGAGGTTGTGCGCGGCCTGATCGGCGGGCAGTTCCACTCGGTGCCGGAGCCGATTTCCGGCTCGTTCGACCTGGGCGGCGTGAGCGTCCCCGCCTGGCGACTTATTATTATCGGCGTGATGCTGGCCGTTGTGGCGTCTTGCTGGCTGTTGCTGGCGCGGTCCACGCTCGGGTTGCAGGTACGGGCCGCGCTTGAGAACCCGGCGCTCGCCCGTGCGTCGGGCATGTCCACCCGGCGGCTCTATGCCATGACGTTTGCGTTCGGCGCGGGGCTTGCGGGGCTGGCGGGGGCACTGGTCGTGCCGTTGTTTTCGCTGTTTGCGGATCTGGGGCTGCGCTTCCTGGTGCAGGGCTTCCTATCGGTGATGCTGGGTGGGCTGGGATCTTTCGAAGGGCCCGTCACCGGCGGCGCCGTTATCGGTTTGCTCAGCGCCGCACTGCCCTGGGCGGTCCCGCCGGTGCTGGCCGACGTTCTGGTTTTCGTCATCGCCTTGGTCGCCATCAAGCTGCGTCCACAAGGTATTATTTCTATGGGAGGCCGATCGACATGACTGATTTTGACCGCCGTTCGTTTCTGAAAACCGCCCGGTCCGGCATGGGCGTCTGGGTCGCAGCCGGTACCGGCGCTTGGGTGCTCCGCCCCTCCTGGGCGCATGCCGCGGGGCCCATCAAAATCGGCATCGCGACCGACATCACTGGCGCAATCGGCTATGCCGGTAATTCCTGCTGGATGACCGCGCAGATGGTGGTCGATGAGTGGAACGCCGCGGGCGGTATCGCGGGGCGCCCGGTGGAACTGCATCTGGAAGACACGGCCAGCAACGAAACGACCGCCGTAGCCAACGTTCGCCGGCTGATCCAGCGGGAGAAGGTGGACGTCGTACTGGGCGGCGTCACCAGTTCGATGCGGCAGGCCATCAAGGACCCGATCGTGACCCGGGGCCGCACGCTGTACATCTATCCGCAACTTTACGAAGGACAGGAATGCACGCCGTTCCTGTTCAACACCGGCCCCACGCCAGCACAGCAATGCGACACATTCATCCCCTGGCTAATTAAGCAGGGCGCGAAGCGGTTCTGCCTACCGTCAGCCAATTATGTCTGGCCGCGGTTGCTGAACAAATACGCCCGCAAGGTAATCGAGGCGAATGGCGGCGAGGTAATCTTCGAGGAGTATTACCCGATCGACCAGATCGAATACTCCAGCACCGTCTCCCGCGTGATGAGCGAGAAGGTAGATTGCGTGTTTAACACCATCATCCCGCCCGGCGTTGGGCCGTTCTTCAAGCAACTGTATACCGCCGGGTTCCTGAACCGCGGCGGGCGGCTGGCATGCGTGTATTATGACGAGAACCTTCTGAACGTGAACCAACCGCAGGAGATGGAGGGGCTGGCCACCTGCCTCGATTTCTTCCAGGCGCTGGATGATCCGTTCGATAAGGCACTGGTCGCCAAGTACAACGCGAAGTTTCCGGGCAGCCAGTACCGCTTCGTGGCTGGCAGCGCGGCCACCGGCATGTGGCGCGGGCTGAAGCTGTATGAGCAGGCGCTGAAGGCGACCAACGGAGATACGGCGCGCGACCCCGTGGCCCAGGCCTATGGCAGCGCCAGCATCGCCGAGGGACCCGGCGGTGGCGCCGCCATTGTACCCGGCAAGTATCATTGCATTATGAACATTTAGATCGCCGTGGCCAAGAACGGTGCCTACCAAGTCCAGGAGAAGTTCGAGAAGGTGGACCCCAAGGAGTGCTGATAACCAGCACTACCGCTACGGCAAAGCTTCGGCGCTTTGCCGTACTACCGTTCGTTGAACTGGGCGGGCTTGTCGTCCTACTACTCCTACCATTTCGGCTAGAGGAGTTCGGCCTGGCTTTCGTCACCCGCGCCATGATCCTGGCTTTGCTGGCCATCAGCTTCGACCTGGTCTGGGGCTATGCCGGCATCCTGAGCTTCGGCCAGGCGCTGTTCTTTGGCGTGGGGGCATACGGCGTGGCGCTGCTGGGGCGCGACCTGGGCTGGATGCAGGCCGTTGTCACGCTGCCGCTGGCGGCGCTGGCGGGTGGGATCGTGGCGCTGGGGCTCGGCTGGTTTCTGCTGCTGGGTGCCCGCCCACCGAGCGTGATCTTCGTCTCGCTCGGCACGCTGACCGGGTCCTATGCGGCGGAGCGGCTGGTCAACGCATCAGCCTATCTGGGCGGGCGAAACGGTATCTCCGGCGTGCCGATATTGCAGATCGGCGGGTTTGAAGTGCTGGAAGGCGGACGGTTCTACGGCCTGGCTTTGGCGGTTTTGGTGGTGGTGTATTGTCTTTGCCGGGTGCTGGTCCGGTCCCAGCTCGGCCTCGTGCTCGCCGGCGTGCGGGATGAGGAGCGGCGATTGCTGTTTTTGGGTTACCGGGTGCCCCTGTTCAAGGCGATCATCTTTACCGTGGCCGGGCTAATCGCCGGGCTGGCGGGTGGGCTTTATGCCTATCATGAAGGGTATGCCGGGCCGGTGAGCCTGGGCACGCAACTCTCGACCCAAGCCGTGCTCTACACGCTGTTCGGCGGCACCGGAACGTTGGCGGGCGCCGTGCTGGGCGCCTTCGTGATCGAGACCCTGAGCCTGTTTTTGTCCGATGCATCGCCGCAGTTTTGGCCGGTGATGCTGGGCTTGCTGCTACTGGCCGTGATCGTTTTTCAACGCACCGGTCTTCTGGGCCTGATCGTGCCGGACCGCGAACGCGTCGGCCGTTTTGGCAGGCCGCCCCGCTGATGGCACTGCTAGAACTCACAGGCGTCGGTAAGCGTTTTGGTACGCTGCAGGCATTGGAAGGGGTGGATTTTACTGTCGAGGAGGGCAGCTTCCACGGGCTAATCGGCCCTAACGGCTCGGGCAAAAGCACGCTGTTGAAGGCGATCGCGGGTGAGCATCTACCGGATGCCGGGCGGATCTTATTCCGCGGCCAGAACCTCACTAATGCCGGGCCATCCGAGCGGGCCCGGGCTGGGCTTTCGCTCAAATTCCAGATTACCGCCGTGTTGCGGTCGCTGACCGTCTACGACAATTTACTATTGGCCCTGCAATCGGCGGATAGCGTGAAAGCGCTGCTGTTCTCCCGCACCCGGCGCAGCCTGCATGGGCGGGTGATGGAGCAACTCGCCGCTTTTCGCTTGGCGGACCGGGCAGAAGACGTGGCGGGGGTATTGAGCCACGGCCAACAGCAATGGCTGGAGATCGCCATGGCGCTCGCCACAAAGCCCAAGCTGCTATTGCTCGATGAACCGACCGGCGGCATGAGCCCGGAGGAGCGGCGGGCAACAGGCGATCTGCTACAGCCGCTTCGCGGTGCGTGCGCGCTCCTGATCGTCGAGCATGACATCGATTGGATCAAGGGTTTGTGTGACCGGCTGACGGTGCTGGATGGCGGGCAGGTGCTGGACGATGGCAGCGTGGCCGAGATCGAACAATCGGCCAAAGTACAGGAAGTATATACCCGCCGTGCTTGACCTATCGCCAATACTGGACGTGCAGGAGCTACAGGCCGGCTATGGCCGCAGCCAAGTGCTGTTCGGCGTCTCACTGCTTGTGCCGCGGCAGGGCGCCGTGGCTATCCTGGGGCGTAACGGCGCCGGTAAGACCACGCTGCTCCGCACAATAATGGGTGAGTTACCGGCGATGGAGGGCCGGGTATTCCTCGATGGTGCTGAAGTAACGGCCGCACCCACCGAGCGCCGGGTCCGAGCGGGGATCGGCTACGTACCGCAGGAACAGGCGGTGTTTGCCCGGCTCACCGTGCGGGAGAACCTAGAGGTCGGCGCCGTATCCGCCGGGCGACCGCGGCGGGCGCTGGACCGGGCGCTGGACGCGTTTCCCAAGCTTGGTCAGCGGCTTAGCCAGATCGCGGGAACGCTGTCGGGCGGTGAGCGCAAGATGCTGGCGATCGGCCGGGCGCTGCTGGGGGAACCGCGGCTACTGCTACTGGACGAACCGACGGAGGGCGTGTGGATCGGCGTGATCGATGAGATCGCGGACCGGCTGGTGGCGCTGTCGACCGAGATCGGCGTCGTGATCGTGGAACAGCATCTGGAGCTGGCGCTGCGGGTGGCGGGCCGGGCCTGCGTGATGGACCGCGGCACCGTGGCGCTTCAGGGAGAAAGTGCGGCGGTACACGCGGACCCGCTGCTACTGCGATACTTGGCACCATAAACGGGAGGCAGAAATGACAACACTCACGGTGAAAACGCCGACGATGGAGGAGCTGCGCGCGGTCGCGACCGAGCTCGGCTTCGTTAACATGGGCGATGGCGATTTGGCGCTGCACCTGACGATGCTGGAGGGCGGGTTCCAGGCCTACAACCTTGTGGACCAGATGCCGGACGAACTGCCGGAGGTGAAATATCCGCGCACGCCAGGCCGTCGTCCGATGCCCGAGGATAACCCGCACGGGGCCTGGTACGTCAGAAGCCACATCCAGGGCGCCGCGTCCGGGCCGCTGATGGGCAAGACGGTCGCATTGAAAGACAATATCTGCCTGGCCGGCGTGCCGATGATGAATGGCGCGTCCACGCTCGAGGGCTACGTGCCAGATGTGGACGCGACGGTCGTGACCCGCATACTGGACGCGGGCGGTAGCATCGCCGGTAAGACGGTTTGCGAGTACTTCTGCTTTTCCGGCGGTAGCCACACCAGCAGCACCGGCCCGGTGCATAATCCCCACCGGCATGGCTACTCGGCCGGGGGCTCGTCATCCGGCAGTGCGGCGGCGGTGGCGGCGGGCGACGTGCCGATGGCCCTCGGTGGGGACCAGGGCGGTTCCATCCGTATGCCGGCGGCGTTTTGCGGCGTTTACGGCATGAAGCCAACCCATGGGTTGGTGCCCTATTCCGGTATCATGCCGATCGAAACCACGATCGACCATACTGGACCGATCACCGCCACGGTCGCGGATAACGCGCTGCTGCTGGAAGTACTGGCTGGGCCGGATGGGCTGGACCCGCGGCAGTATGGCGGGCAGTCCAAACCGTATCGGGAGGCGCTTGGCCTGGGCGTGCAGGGGCTCCGTATCGGGGTCGTGCAAGAGGGCTTCGACTGGCCGCAGAGCATGGCGGCGAGCGACAGCGTGGTCCGCACGGCGGCAGACAAGTTCCGTGGCATGGGCGCCGTGGTGGAGGACATCAGCATTCCGATGCACCGGGTCGGCAGTTCGATCTGGCTACCCATCGCGGCGGAGGGCGCGACGGTGCAAATGATGCACGGCAACGGCTTCGGCTTCAATTGGCAGGGGCTGTACTTAACCAGCCTGCTGGCCGCGCATAGTGGCTGGCGTACACGGGCGGACGAGCTATCAGACTCGCTTAAGAACACGATGCTACTTGGCCATTACATGACCACGCGATACCGCGGCCATTACTATGC
>JANPPS010000244.1:0-24165 GCA_031428635.1 Rhodospirillales bacterium | reverse complement strand
TGGTAAGACCGAAGTTGCGCGCCAGTTGGCCAGCACCCTCGGTATCGAGCTGACCCGGTTCGACATGAGCGAGTACATGGAGCGCCACAGCATCAGCCGACTGATTGGTGCACCGCCCGGCTACGTGGGCTTTGACCAGGGCGGCATGCTGACCGACGCCATCGACCAGCACCCGCATTGCGTGCTGCTGCTCGATGAGATCGAGAAGGCACATCCGGACTTGTTCAACATCCTGCTGCAGGTGATGGACCACGGTAAGCTCACGGATCACAACGGTAAGATTGTCGACTTCCGCAACGTGATCCTGATCATGACCACCAATGCCGGCGCGTCCGATATGGCGAAGGAAGCGATCGGGTTCGGTCGTGAGGAGCGCGAGGGTGAGGACACCGAAGCGATCAAGCGGCTGTTCACGCCCGAGTTCCGCAACCGCTTGGACTCGGTGATTACCTTCGCCAGCCTGACGCAGGAAATCGTCGGCCGTGTCGTCGAAAAGTTCGCGATGCAGTTGGAGGCACAGTTAGCCGATCGTCACGTAACAATCGAGCTGTCATCGGCGGCCAAGGAGTGGCTGGCCGAGCGTGGCTACGACAAGCTGAATGGCGCACGCCCCCTGGGCCGGGTCATCCAGGAGTACATCAAGAAGCCACTGGCAGAAGAGCTGCTGTTCGGCGCACTGGTTCATGGCGGCTCGGTCAACGTGACGTTGAAAGACGACAAGCTGGCGTTCGAGTACGTCGCGGCCGAGAAGCCGCCGGCTGTCGAGGGTGAGGAAGATGGCCACCCTGGCGATGGTGAGGGTGGGGCTCCTGAGAAAGTGGAGACGGTCCAGTGAAAGCCGTCTGGAACGGGCAGACACTCGCCGACAGTTTGGATATCGTAACGGTGGAGGGGAACGCGTATTTCCCCTCCGCCAGCGTCGACCAGGCTGTCCTGCGTCCATCCACCCACACCAGTGTGTGCGGGTGGAAGGGTACGGCGCATTATCACTCGATCGAAGTGGGCGGGACGACCAACGCCAACGCCGTCTGGTATTATCCGGAGCCCAAGGACGCGGCAGCCAATCTTCGCGGCCGGGTCGCGTTCTGGAAAGGCGTGCAGGTTAGCTAAAGAGCTTTGTGATTGGGCCGGGGTCTATCGGCATTATAAAACCCCGCCCGACACTCCTAGTGTGATGATCAAGAGGGGGACGAAATGGACACAGGAACGATCGTAATCCTTAGCGGCATCAGCACCCATGGGGTTCTTCTGGTTCTTGCAGTACGGGAGCTGATCGTGCTCCGTCGTTACAAAGACCGGCCGGATGATGATCGCGGCCGTGGTCCGGATCCGGTAGTGCCGCCCCGTACGGACTCACCGTCTTATCGGCCGCTTCCGGTGTCACTGCGCCCCGAGTTCATGGATCTACGGCCTGACACGCTTCGCCGCCCGGTGCGTGAACTAGCCTAGCCTAGCACCCGTACGCTGGGCCTGCGCGGTGGCAGGCCCATCTGGTTATGATGGTTTCGTAGCTTAGCCCCGCAACTCGGCGACTGCGGCCACCGAACCAGCCATTAGCGCATTTGCGTCGCTTCCTGCGGTAACTAGCTCAAACCCCATCGACCGCATACGCACGGCATAGCTCGCTGCGATGCAATGAATGCCGGCCCGAACGCCCTGCGCACGCGCTGCGGCGACGATCCGCTCATATAGCGCGATACGGTCTGGGTCCTCGATATCCAGTATCGGTCCCCCGCCCATGCTGATGTTCAGATCGGATGGTCCAATATAAATAGCGTCCACGCCGGGCACGGCCAGGATTGCGTCCAAATTCGCAACTGCCTCCGCCGTTTCGATCATTGGCATCGCCACCACATCGGCATTAGCCCCGGCCTGGTAGTCCGGGGTGTACAGCCCGGCGCGGATCGGGCCGTTGCTGCGCGTCCCCTGCGGCGGATAGCGCAGCGCATCGACGAACGCCGCCGCCTGCGCCGCCGTGTTCACCATCGGGCAAATCACCCCCGCCGCTCCCGCATCGAGTGCGCGTCCCACCATTGCCGGCTCGTTACACGGCACCCGCACCAGCGCCGGCGTGTCACGGATCGCCTGCAGGCACCCCAGCATGGACGCATAATCGTGCAACCCGTGCTGTAGGTCGATCGTCAGGCTGTCGAACCCGGCGTGCGCCATCATCTCCGCCCCGAACGGGCAGGGCAGGCTGACCCACCCGTTCACGACCGTGCCGCCATCTGCCCAAATCTGCCGCAATGCGTTCATGCAACCCCTCCCGCAACTTGCAGGAGACGCTATGGTGGCGTTTCAACCCCGTCAAACGAGCCCCGTCTATGTCCGACGCAGCAACACAGGCCGTGATCGATCAGGCCGCGATCTTTCTCGGCGACCGCATCAGTACCGGCGCGGCACTGCGTGACCAGCACAGCCACGGTGAGGATACGCACCCCCCCGTTCTGCCAGACGCCGTTGCGTTCGTGCACTCGGGCGCTGAGGCCGCGCGGCTGCTCGCTTTGTGCCATCAGTACCGGGTGCCCGCCGTGCCGTTCGGCGCCGGCACGTCGTTGGAGGGGCACGTGACCCCCGTCCGCGGCGGCATTAGCATCGATACGAGCCAAATGACGTCCATCATCGCCGTGAACGCGGCAGACATGGATTGCCGGGTCCAGGCGGGCGTGACCCGGCAGCAGTTGAACGAGCATCTGCGCGACCAGGGCCTGTTTTTCCCCGTCGACCCCGGCAGCGTTTGCACGCTGGGCGGTATGTGCGCGACCCGGGCGTCCGGCACCGCTGCCGTCCGTTACGGCACGATTCGGGAGAACGTGCTGGGCCTGCAGGTCGCACTCGCCGACGGGCGGCTGATCGAAACCGGCGGCCGGGTGCGCAAAAGCAGCACGGGCTACGACCTCACCCACCTGATGATCGGCAGTGAGGGAACGCTTGGCCTGATTACCGAGATCAACCTGCGCCTGCATCCGATTCCGGAGGCCATGAGTGCCGCCATTTGTCAGTTCCCGACCCTGCATGACGCCGTGCACGCGGTGCTAGATATCCTGGCGGCCGCCATCCCGGTCGCGCGGATCGAGCTACTGGACCAGGTGCAGATGGCGGCCAGCATCGCGTACTCGCACCTGCATCACCTGGCGCCTGCGCCAACCCTGCTACTTGAATTCCACGGCACCCCGGCGGCGGTGGCCGAGCAGGCGGCACTCGCGCAGGAGCTGACGGAGGAGCACGCGGCCACGCTGTTCCACTGGGCGTCGGGTGCCGATGAGCGCGCTCAGCTATGGCGTGCGCGACATGACGGCTACTGGGCGGCGCTGGCGTCGGTGCCGGGTGCGCGCGGTATCACGACGGACGCGATCGTACCGGTGTCGCGGCTGGCGGACCTGATACTGGGTGCGCAGGCCGATATCGCTAAGTCAGGGTTCGCCGCGCCGATTGTGGGGCATGTGGGCGACGGTAACTTCCACACCATCATTCTGGTGCCCCCAAATGCCGGCCCGGGCCAGACGATGGACGACGCCTGGGCCCTCGACCGCAAGATCGTGGCGCGCGCCCTGGCTCTGGGCGGATCGTGCAGTGGCGAACACGGCGTGGGGCTTGGCAAGCGTGAGTTCCTTGAGGCCGAGCACGGTGCCGAAACGCTGGCCGTCATGCGCCAGATCAAGGGCGCGCTCGATCCGCGCGGCATACTGAACCCCGGCAAGCTTTTTCTGAATTGACCGACCCGGATACGCCGCGGGACCTGGGCACGGCCGTAAAAATTCACGATACCGCGAGTGTTCGGGCGACATCATTCGGCTCGTATTGCGAGGTTGGCGCGCGCACGACGATCGCGGAAAGCAGTTTTGGCGACTACTCCTACGTCGGCCATGACAGCGAGATTATGCACACGACCATGGGCCGGTTCTGCTCCATCGCCGCCCATACCCGTATTAATCCCGGTAACCATCCGCTGGACCGGGTGATGATGAGCCACGTCGGCTATCGCAGTAGCGCGTATGGGCTGGGCGATGACGACGAAGCCTTTTTCGCGTGGCGCGCTGGCACGCCGGTGGTGTTCGGGCATGACGTGTGGCTCGGCCACGGGGCGGTGGTGCTTCCAGGCGTCACGCTCGGGACAGGAGTTGCAGTCGGGGCGGGCGCGGTCGTCACGCGTGATGTGGCCCCGTTCACAATCGTGGTCGGCAACCCGGCCCGGCCGCTGCGGCTGCGTTTTACCCCCGACGTCATCGACGCGTTGACCCGTATCGCCTGGTGGGATTGGCCTCACGATCGGTTGCGTTTGGCGATTCCCGATATTCGTATATTTGACGCCGATGCATTTTGCGCCAAATACGACAGTCCGGCGTAATCCGGCTCAACCAGGGAAGTCCCCAATGCCGCATCCCATGACGCGGGCGCTCATTTCCGCCATTAAACATAGTACCGAGCCCATGGTGCTATCCGACCCGCATGCGCCCGGCAGTCCTATCATGGCGGCCAATGAGGCGTTTGCGACCATGACGGGCTTTCCCTTGTCGTACGTCGTGGGCCGCAACTGCCGCTTCCTACAGGGGCCGGACACGGACCCCGCGACCACCCGGCGTATTGGCGCGTCCATCCGGGCGCATCAGGGGTGCATCGAATGGGTGGTGAACCACAAGGCGAACGGGCGTGCGTTCTGGAACCTGCTGTTTATCTTCCCCGTCCATGACCGGGAGGGCAATCTGCTGCACTATTTTGGCAACCAGCTCGATATTACCGCGGGCCTACCGGACTGGCTGCCGGAGATCAGTTTCGGCCGCGCCCACATGTCGGACGCAAACCGGCAAGAGTTTCAGCATCTGCTGTTCGACATCATGGAAGACCAGAGCCTGGCCGCCGACGAACCCGGTGCCCGTGCGCGGTCGCTGATGCGGATCGTAGCTACCACGCGCCGACTGGCGGAGCTTTCGACGAACCTGATCTCCGGCCCGCTTATGCAGGTCCCCACCCTGACGGGCTCTGGAGTTCAGCCGTAAGCTCGGCCGTGTGCTGGCCGGGTGCCGGTACATCGCGCCGCAATGCCGGGCGGGCACCGTCCAGCGCCAGCGGCAGGTTGGGCAGCGGCAGGGTGCGACCGTCGGGTAGCGTGACAGTCAGCAGCGCGCCGGGTTCGGCCAAATGCGGGTCGGTGAACAGGTCGATGGGCGCCGAAATCGGGGCGTAGGGCAATCCCAGCGTCTCCAGCCGGCCCATCAGCGCCGGCTGGTCCAGTTCCGCAAATGCGGCGGCCACGATCGGCAGCACGCGATCTCGAGCGGCCTGCCGCTCGGCCTGGGTCGTGAGCGTCGGATCAGACGCGAGGCCGGTCAGGGCAAATGCGTCACATAGCAGCCGCCACTGACTATCGGTCACCACGCCCACGAACACCTGACCACCGCCAGCCGTTTCGAACACGTCGTAGATCGGCCACGCCGGTTCGCGCACGCCCATCGGCGGCGGGGCGCGCCCGGTAATGACGGCCTGCGCCATGTGCTGGCCTACAAGCAGGACGTTGTTCTCGAACAGCCCGGCCTGCACGTGCTGGCCCACTCCCGTGCGCGCCCGCTCGATCACGGCCGCCAGGATACCGAGTGCGGCAAACGTACCCCCCATAATGTCGTTCACCGAACTGCCCGCCCGCATCGGCCGGCCCGGCAGCCCGGTCATGTATGCCAGGCCGCCCATCATCTGCACGACCTCATCCAACGCGACCCGGTGTGCATAGGGGCCTGGCAGGAAGCCCTTGCAACTGGCGTAGATCAGCCGGGGGTGGGCGGCGTGCAATGCGGCCCAGGACAAGCCGAGCGCATCGAGCGCCCCGGGGCGAAAGTTCTCCACCAAGATGTCGGCACGCGCGATCAGCTGGTGCACGAACGCCATGCCGTCGGGCGATTTAAGGTCGACGGCGACGCTGCGTTTGTTGCGGTTGAACAGCGCAAAGAAGCCGGAGCCTGCGCCCTTCAGCCGGCGCGTGTTGTCGCCGGGGGCGTGGGCGGTGCCGATCGGCTCGACCTTGACCACGTCGGCGCCCAGATCGGCCAGTGCCAGGCCGCAGGCGGGGCCCATGACCATGTGCGCGAACTCGATAACGCGCAGGCCGGCCAGCGGGGTCGTGCTCATGCGTATGCCTTCGGCACGCCGGCGCGGGCGAGGCCGCCATGTAGCGGTTCGCCCGGCAGGCCTTCTGTCAGATAGGCGCGGGCGGCGATCAGGGCGTCGAGGTCGATACCGGTCTCGAACCCCATCGCATGCAGCATGAACGTCAGATCCTCCGTCACGATGTTGCCGCTTGCACCCGGCGCGTAGGGACAGCCGCCGAGCCCGGCCAGCGACGCGTCGAATTGCCGCACGCCCACGTCCAGTCCGGCGAGCGCGTTGGCGATGCCGAGCCCGAGTGTGTCGTGCAAATGCAGCCCGGCAAAGTGCGGCCCGATCGCGGCGCGCACGGCCGTCACGGTGGTACGAATTTGCGCGGGGTTGGCGCAGCCCACGGTATCGGCCAGTGCTACCCCTGCCACGCCCGCCTGCGCCAGTTGCTCCGCCACCCGCACTAGGCGCGCGAGCGGTACGGCCCCGTCGATCGAGCAGCCGAACGCTGTGCTGCACGCGGCCTCGACCGGTAGGTTGGGCGCTTCGGCGGCGGCCCAGGCGACGATGCGCGCCACTTCGGCGATTTGCTCGTCCGTGCCGCGGTTCACGTTCGCCCGGCTGTGGCCCTCGCTGACGCTGACCGGTATTGTGACACGGTGCGCGCCCGCCGCCGCCGCCGCCTGCGCGCCCCGCAGGTTGGGCGCGAGCACCACGATCACCGGACCAAGCGTACGGGAGGCGGCGACAATTTCTGCCGTGTCGGCCATTTGCGGCAGCAGCCGGGCCGGCACGAAGCTGCCGACCTCGATCGCAGGCAGGCCGGCCGCGGCGAGGGCGGCGATCCAGTGGATTTTGACGGCGGTCGGCATGCGGCCTTGTGCCATCTGCAGGCCATCGCGGGGGCCCACTTCGCAGATCGTGACGCGTTCGCGGGGCATGGCGGTCCTCCGGGTAAGTGGGCACGGTATCGTGGTGCTGGCCGTGGGGCGAGGGTGCCTTTGCTTTCGGCCTCGGCGTATGGGCGACGCCTACCCACCACCTTCTACAAAACCGGACCTTAACGAAGGCTTTGACCCACCCGGGGCGACGCGCGCGATAACGTAAGTCTTATCTGCCAGACCGCTCTTGTAGGCCGGCAACGCTGCGCCGCACATAATATCAAAGGTTTCAGGAGAACTACCGTGTCCGGCTTTGTGCTTGCCCCGCCCCGCTCCCGCATCACACTCAACCAGGGCGTGCTTGCGACCTGTGTGGCACTTCTACTGGCGCTAATGGTGACGGTTGCGCAGACGCCGGGCACGACGCGGCGTTATACGGCCTTGGTGCTGGCGGGTGCGGCGATCGGCGCGGTGCTGCTGCGCACAACGTTCGGGTTCGCCAGCGCATTCCGGGCCCTGATCGAACGGCGGGACGCGTCCGGCTTTCGCGCGCACGCGGCCATGCTTGCGTTGGCGAGCCTACTGATGCTGCCGCTGCTTTCGCTCGGCTCGCTATGGGGCCAAGGCCTGGCGGGCGGGTCGACGCCGGTCGGCGTAGGCTTCGCCGTGGGCGCGCTGTTATTCGGCGCCGGTATGCAGGTCGGTGGTGGCTGCGCATCGGGTACGCTATTTTCGTTGGGCGGCGGTAATGCGCGGCTGATCGGCACGCTAGCCGGGTTCGTCGTGGGTTCGGCGCTGGGTGCATGGCATATGGGGTTCTGGTGGTCGCTGCCGGCGCTGCCGGCCGTTACCGCGCAGGGCTTGGTTGGCTATGGCCCGGCTATTGTGTTGCAGCTGGGCGCGCTGGCGCTGCTATGGGTTGTCGCCGGACGGTATTCGCCGCCCGGTCGCCGCATGCCGACCCTGGTGTGGGGTGGGCTGGCGTTGGCGGTGCTGAACGCGGTGGTGCTGGTGCTTTCGGGTAAGCCATGGGGCGAGACATCGGCATTCGCCCTGTGGGGCAGTCAAGCCGTGACGGCGTTGGGATTCGACGCGCATGGCTGGGCGTATTGGCAGCGCCCGGGGTTTGTAGGCCAACTCGATCGCAGCCTGCTGCGGGACGTGACGAGCGTGATGGATGCGGCGATCTTGCTGGGTGCCTGCGCAACAGCCGCGGCGGCGGGCGTGTTCCGTCCGACCTGGGGCGGGTCCGGCCGGGCCTGGGCCGGGGCGTTGCTGGGCGGTATCGCGATGGGCTACGGCGCGCGGCTATCGAATGGCTGCAACATTGGCGCCTATTTCAGCGCGATCGCGGCGGGTAACCTCTCCGGCTGGGCGTGGATGGTGCTGGCGCTCGCGGGTAGCTGGATCGGGGTGAAGATGCGACCGATGTTCGCGTTGCAGGGGGCGTCCGGTCCCGTCTGCTAACCCGTCGGTTTATGCAGCAGTCGCGCTGATCAGGCCGCAATTCGGTCGGGATGGAGCGGCAGTGTGATCGTCCATTCAGTGCCGGCATCCCGGCGAACCATGTACGTTCCACACACGATTTCGACTAGCCGCTTAACCAAGCCCACACCACGCCGTGCGCTGCCGGCCGCAGGCGTTTGGCCGATGCCATTATCGCTGACCATGAGCGTGGCACGGGTGGGGCCATTATGTTCCAGCGTAACCATGATCGTGCCAGCACGCTCAGGAAACGCGTGGTCGTAGCTGTTGGTCACCAGCTCGGCCAACACCATGCCGAGGCTGGCCACCCTATCCAGGCTCATGAGCACCGCGTCGGCGTGGCAGATGATCGTGACCGGGTGGGTCCGGTCGGGCTGCAGCGTTGGTAAGGTTTTGCACAACGCACACAAATAGGTGCCGAGGTCGACCCGTTCGCTGAGCCCAACGCCTAGTAGGCTGTCATAGACCTGGGCAAGCGTTGTGACCCGGTGGACGATTGACTGAATGCCGTCCCGTAATTCACCGGAACCGGCCGAGCGGGCGTACGATTCCAGCATACCGCCGATGATCTGGAGGTTATTGCGAACGCGGTGCTGCAGCTCCTCCGCCATGAGGTCCTTGGCCGCCAGCGCGTCGCGAAGGGCGCGAGTCCGGGTCGCAGTCGCAACGGCTTCCGCCAGAACATTGGCAAACCCGGCCAGGAAGTTGATGTCGTGCTCGTCATACTGCTGCTGCTGGCTGCTATCGATTTCCAGCACCCCGTATGGCGCGCCGTCGATGGCGGGAATCAGCACGTCGACGGTGGAGACGACGGCATGGTCCGCATAGAATGCGGGAAGCGAGAGATTGTTGGCCGTGTTGATGTTACGAATAATGACCGGTTTACCCGTGATGTAGGCCCGGCCCTGCGGGGAGCTTTCATCGGCTTTGGACACGACCCGCCCGATGACCCCCAATTTCCAGCCCCAGCCGGCTTCGATCAGCAGATCGTTCTCAGCCGCACGGTATCGGCAGATTTTGGAAAAAGGCACACCGAGAGAGGAGGCGCAGATGCGAGCGGCCTCGGTCAGAATGGTATTCAGATTTGGTTCGCGAAAAGAAAAAGACCCAAACTCAGCAAGCGCCGCCTGCTGCCGCAATAGTTTTGCCACAGTGCGAACATTATCTTCGCTAGGCATTGCTAGAGATCCAATCGTAATTGCTCATCTTTACCCTAACCGCTTGCACGGACCTAAGTTTCGATTGCAGCAAGGCAGCTGGTTCGCTGAATGTAATTATGCAAGGCGTGATGGCCGTTTTCGAGGTAGCATTTTTGCATGGAGCCATCCATATCGGAAAGACTTGGATCCGATGCAACCAGGCTCCGATCGGCGGGTGCGCCGGTGCCGAGATCTGCCCATACGGGCGCCTAGGTCTGGCCGCAGAGGGTCAGCATCTGCGCAAGCTGGCGACTGTTACCAGACTACGGAGAGTGGTGCTGGCGGTCGTGCACCATGGGGACGCTTGCTACAGTAGGACGGCGTCGAACGTCGTGGCGGTGCGATGCCGGCCGCTCGCGACCGTACCGTCCTCGGGCCGAATGAGCTGGCAGGTGGTCAGGCCCGCCTGATCCGCGGCATCGAGCTCCTCGGCTACATCCGATAGAAACAGAATATCCGTGGGCGCGGTCTGGCAGGCCGTTGCAATGCTGCGGTAGCTGGCCGCTTCACGCTTACCGCCCGTGGCCGTGTCGAAGAACGCGGAAAACAGCCCCTCCAGATCGCCCGCGACCGAGTGCCGGAACAGCAGCCGCTGCGCCGCGACCGATCCGGAGGAGTACACCGCTAGATCAATGCCAGCCGCCTGCCAGCGGGCCAGCGCGGGCGCCACGTCGGGGTATAATGCGCCGACAATGGAGCCATCGACGTACCCGTCCGCCCAGGCGATTCCCTGCAACGTCTTGAGCGGTCCGGCCTTCACGTCGCCATCCATCCAGCCGAGTAGCGTTGCCAGCTGGTCCGGCCCTGGAACGCTGGCCAGCGCCGCCTGCACGGCCGGGCCGGGGTAGGTGATCAGGGCCGGCAACCGGGCGCGGGCATAGGGAAATAGCGTGTCGCGCACGAAGGCGAGGGGCGTGGTCGTTCCCTCGATATCGGTCAGAATTAGCCTAGGCGACAGGAAAACGCTCCGCGATTGCGTCGCCCGTGAAGTGCGGCGTCCAGCCGGTCTTATCCTGAAACACCCGCAACGCCGTGAAGCGCGGCGATGGCCCGGCGTCGAACCAGTGCTTGGTCCCGGCTGGCACGCTGATCAAGTCGCCGGCGGTGCAGTAGGCGTCGAATACCTGACCGTGGATATGCAGGACAAAGCTGCCGGCGCCGTCGACGAAGAACCGGACCTCGTCCTCGGTATGGATATGCTCGGACAGGAACTTTGTGCGCAATGCCGGGGCAGCCGGGTTGTCGGGGGTCATGCGAAGCACGTCCGCCGACCCGGCGCCGCCCCCGGGTATTCCAGTGGGGTTCATGAGGGCATCGAGGTACGGCTGGTACGCGGCCAGTACCGCCGCCGGCTCCGCATCCGGGGCCAGCGCCACGGGGCTGTCCCACCGCTCGAACCGCACGCCGATCGGGGCGAGGGCGGCGGCGATGGCGACGGGGTCGCCGGTAACCAGCGTGGGGGTACCAGGGTTGGTGTCGGCGTAGACGGTCAGGCGGCTCATAACGGCAGGGTCCTTCGGGAAAGTTCACAGGCTAACAGGAACTCTAGCGCCTCAAGCTTGTCGTAGGCGCTGTCGACCGTGTTACCCCATGTGGTGGTGCCGTGGCCGCGGATCAAATACCCCATACGCGCGCCGGGTAAATGCGGTGCCAGGACAGCGGCGAGGCGGGGCATGTCCTGGTCGTTGTCCAGCACCGGCAGATGCAGCGTTGTGGCGTGGGTGCCGGTGCCAAACGCCTTCAACAACTCATACCCGGTGAAGGCCAGCGTGGCCGTTTGGGTGTGCAACGACACGGTGGTGGCTGCGACGGAGTGGCCGTGCAGGACGGCCTGCACGGCCGGGAACTGAGCATAGAGCTGGCAGTGCAACAGCGTCTCGGCCGACGGGCGAATGGCGGGGTCCAGCGGGGCGCCGGTTGCATCGACGATAACAATGTCGGCGGGGGTGAGGCGGCCCTTATGCACGCCACTACGGGTGATGGCGACGCGGCCATCCGGTAGCCGGTGACTGAGGTTACCGGCGGTCGCGGGGACCCAGCCGTGCCGGTCCATGCGCTGACCGGTAGCGATCAGGGCGTCGGTGATCGATGCAAGACTGGTTTCGGCCGGGACCATGGTGGATTGCCTACCATCGGACGTAGGCGATCGGCTAGCGCAACGCGTGACCGTATCCTAGCGTGACAAGCACACAGGTGGAGCGTGCGGCGTGGCCAAACTAACCAACCGGCTTGGCGTGGACATTGGCGGTACATTCACCGACGTGGTGCTGGAAACCAGCCACGGCTTATTTTCCGCCAAGGTGCTGACGACCGCCGGCGCGCCGGAGGACGCGATCGTCGATGGCATGCATCGCGTGTGCGCCAAGGCGGGGCTGGCGCCCGAGGCCATCACGCAGATCATCCACGGCACCACGCTTGCGACCAACGCCCTGATCAAGCGGCGGGGCGCCAAGACGGCGCTGATCACGACCAAAGGTTTTCGCGACGTGATCGAGATGCGCACCGAAAGCCGGTTCGAGCAGTACGACCTCAATCTCGTCCTGCCGGAGCCGTTGCTGCCGCGTAACCGGCGCTATGTCGTGGCCGAACGGATGGAGGCGACCGGACGTGTGCTGATACCGCTCGACCGGGCCGAGATCGAGGCGCTGGCGCAGGAGTTGAAGGAGGCGGCATATGAAAGCATCGCCGTCGGCCTGCTACATTCCTACGTCAATGACAGCCATGAGCGCCTGATCCGCGACGTGCTGACCGATCGGCTGCCCGGAATCATGGTTTCACTGTCGTCTGAAGTGTCGCCGCAGATGCGCGAGTACGAGCGGTTCAACACAACGGTCGCCAATGCCTACATCAAGCCGCTGATGAAGAGCTACCTCGGCCGACTGGCCGGGCGATTGCAGGCGGAGGGCGCGGGCTGCCCGATTTTTCTAATGCATTCGGGTGGTGGCGTCATCGGTATCGATAGCGCGGCCGAGTTTCCGGTGCGCCTCGTGGAGTCTGGCCCAGCCGGCGGGGCTGTGTTCGCCGCCGACATCGGTAGCCGGCATCGACTAGACCGGGTGCTCAGTTTCGACATGGGCGGTACGACGGCCAAGATCTGTCTGATCAAAAACGGTACGCCCAAGACGGCCCGGGTGTTCGAAGTCGCCCGGAGCTACCGGTTCAAAAAAGGATCGGGCATGCCGATCTCGATACCAGTGGTCGATATGGTCGAAATCGGTGCCGGTGGCGGCAGCCTGGCGCGGGTGGACGCGCTGGATCAAATCCGGGTGGGGCCCCACAGCGCCGGGTCTGATCCTGGCCCAGCCTGCTACGGTCGCGGTGGGGACCGCCCGGCGGTGACCGACGCGGACCTCGTGCTCGGGCGGCTCGATCCCGATGGGTTCGCGGGCGGCACGATGCCGCTCGATGTGGCGGCCAGCACGCGGGCGCTGGATGCCCATGTCGGCCAGACGCTTGCGATGGACGCGGTCGAGGCAGCCTGGGGCATTTGTGAGGTCGTGGATGAGAACATGGCCAACGCCGCCCGGGTCCATGCGGTCGAGAACGGCGAGGACCTGGCCGGATACACCATGATCGCGTTCGGCGGCGCGGCGCCATTGCACGCGGGCCGCCTATGCGAAAAGCTCGGTATCACGCGGTGTCTCATTCCCGTGGGCGCGGGCGTGGGTTCGGCCATTGGCTTCTTGCGCGCGCCGTTTAGCTTTGAGGCCAACCGCTCGGTGTTCATGACGATCGCGGCGTTCGATCCACCATCGGTTCGGATACTTTTCGCTGACCTTGCGCAGGAGGCCGAGGGCTTCGTCCGGTTCTGCGATGCCAATGCCGAGATCCGGACCGAGCACGCGGTTTATATGCGCTACGCGGGCCAGGGCTGGGAAATCCCGATCCGGCTGCCCCCCGAGCAGGCCGCGAACCCGGACCCGGGCATATTCCTCGCGCTATTCGAAGCCGGCTACGCGCAGCTGTTTGGCCGCGCGGTGGACGGTATGGCGGCCGAGATTACCGTCTGGTCGGTCAATGCGCTGACGCCACGGCCCGAGATTTGGCCCGTGCCGGTCGCCCCGCCATTGCCAAGCGTCGTGACCCATGGCCGCCGGGCGCTATTCGATCCGGCGACCGGTCGGCTGATGCCTGCCGCGGTTATGCGCCGCAGCGATCTCGCACCGGGCGCCACCCTTGTTGGCCCCGCCATCGTGACCGAGGACGAGACAACGCTGATTGTGCCGGCGGGCCGCACGGTGGTTGCGTTGGCGGATGGCTGCCTGGATATGCGTAGGCCGGAAGCCATGCCAGCCAGTCACACGCCGGCCCGGGAGAATGCCAATGTCTGATACGTCCGGCGTGGCGCGCGTCGCCTACCAGGTTATGTGGAACCGACTGATCTCGATCGTGGAGGAGCAGGCGCAGGCGCTGGTGCGGACCGCGTTTTCAACCTCCGTCCGGGAAGCGGGCGATCTGTCGGCCGGGGTTTATAACGCGGCGGGCGAGATGCTGGCGCAGGCCGTCACGGGCACGCCCGGCCATGTGAACGCGATGGCGGACGCGGTGCCGCACTTTATCCGCCGGATCGGGCCGGCCAACATCCATGACGGCGACGTGTACATCACGAACGACCCGTGGGAGGGCACAGGCCATCTGCACGACATTACCGTCGTCACGCCGTCGTTTCGGTATGGGCGGCTGGTGGGGTTTTTTGCCTGTACCGCGCACATCGTCGACATCGGCGGACGCGGCTTCGGCGCCGATGCGAACTCGGTCTACGAAGAAGGGCTGTATATTCCGATTATGAAGCTGTCCGACCGGGGGCAGGTGGACGCGACGCTGATCCGCATCATACGCGGCAACGTGCGGGAGCCGGACCAGCTGGTCGGCGATGTCTACGCACTCAGTAGCTGCAACGGGGTCGGGTACCGGCGGTTGATGGATATGATGGATGAGTTCGCGCTGGCAGAACTGGGGGGGATTTCGGACTTTATCCTCACGCATTCGCGCCGGGCGACGCTGGCGCGGATCAACGCGCTGCCCCCCGGTGTCGCACAGGGCCATTTGCGTATCGACGGGTATGCGATGCCGGTCGATTTGCACGTGCGGCTGTCGATCGAGCCGGATCGGGTGTTGTGCGACTGGACCGGCACATCCGGCCTGGACCGCAAGGGCATCAACGTGCCGTTGGTCTATACGAAGGCCTATGCCTGCTACGCTCTGAAATGCGCGATCGCCCCCGATATACCCAATAATGCCGCGAGCCTCGCGCCATTCGAGGTCACGGCGCCCCCGAACAGCATTCTGAACGCGCTTCATCCCGCACCGGTGGCGCTACGGCATATCATCGGCCACATGATCCCGGACACGATCTATAACGCGCTCGACCAATTACTGCCCGGCATCGTACCGGCGGAGGGGGCGGGCTGCCTATGCAATTTCCAGGTCTCGCTACGCCCGCGCACGGATGCCCCAGCGCCGTCCGACGCGGTGCGGGCGGAGGTACTGACGTTCAATTCCGGTGGGGCCGGCGCGCGGCCTACGCTGGATGGGATGAATGCGACCGCGTTTCCGTCGGGGGTGATGACCATGCCGGTGGAGGCGACCGAGCACGTCGGTCCCGTCATTATTTGGCGCAAGGAACTGCGTCCGGACTCGGGCGGGGCCGGGCGGTTCCGCGGCGGCCTGGGGCAGTTCATGGAAGTGGGCGCCCGGGTGGGCCACGAGTTCGACCTGCAGGCGATGTTCGACCGGGTCGACCATCCGGCCCACGGGCGGCGCGGCGGCCAATCCGGTGCGCCGACCACCATCGCCCAAGATGACGGCACGGCCATGAAGGGTAAAGGCAAGCAGTTCGTGCCCCACGGCCGCCGGGTGATGATGGCGTTTCCGGGGGGTGCCGGCTACGGCGATCCGGCCTTCCGCACGCGTGAGGCGATCCTTCGCGACCTAGCCCACGGCTACATCTCCGCCGCCTTTGCCGAGGCGCAGTACGGCATGACGCCGGTCGAGATCGCCGACGTGCTCGTGCGCGCCCGGGCTGGGGAGGCGTTCTGACGGGGGCGCTCGCAGAATTGTGATGCGCCGTTAGGCCTGGCAGGTGCCTGGTGGATTGAATGAACCCCGGGCCCCCGGGGCATTACGCGGCCGGCAAGGCGTCGGTTCGTGAAGCGCGCTAATTCGACGCGGGATACCCCCGTATCAGCCGCCGCTGCCGTAACCACGCGCGGGACAACGCCACCGGTCCGACCGGACGCACGCCCCGATCGCGCATCGCCGCACCCAGCCGGAACAGCAGCGCCTGCTTGGCAAACACGCCCGCGAATGCTGCGCGTAGCGACAGCGACGGGTCCCAGTACTGAATCGCTTCCGACCCGGCGCCGTTGACCTCGATCACCTGAAACTCGCCCCGGCGCAGGGCGGCGAGTGTTTCAAACCGCACGTCGAACCGGCCCAGATGAAAGTCGGGCATGGCGCGGCCGAGCGTGTCGACCGCAGCCTCCATCGCCGGGGTCGCCTGGGCGGATGCGTCCTCATAGCGGGAACCGACGCGTAGTGAGGCGATGGTCGTCAGCACGACCCGCTCATCTGGTGCTGGAATGCGGTTGAGCCTGTCGGCGGTCAAAAGGCCCGTGTAGTACCCCGCGCGCCGGCGGGTGCGCGGATCGGCCGTGATCAGGGCAGCCACGGTGCGAATGCCGTCGCCATCGACATGCGGGGTGTGGCGTAGGCCAATGCCGATCAGGTTGCCATGTGCGGCACCGGGCTGACGCAGGTAGAATAACCCTGCCTCCATCGGTGCCGTAATCAGCTGCTGCAAGATGATCGCGCCATCACGCGGGAACGCCGCGGCATAGCTGCGCAGACCGACATCACCATCGATACGCTGCACGCCATAGCCGCACCAGCCGATGTCGGGCTTGGCGATAATTGGATAGTCGAGCCCGGCTGCCCGACGTACCGGGACGGGGTCTGCCCCGGGCGGGACCAGTCGCCACCGGGCAACGTGCCCCGGTACCGTCGCACTGATCTGTGCCAAAGCGGCCGATTTCGACTCGCCGGCCAGGCCCCCGGTTTCAATCGCCGGGTTGATTGCCGATGGCAGAGTCAGGCTACGATATCGTACGGCCAACATCAGCCAGTGTAACACCAGCGGCACGCATAATATCGGTTTAGGCAGCCGTTCGATCGGGAAAAATAGGCGCGGGCGTGGTCCGGCCGCCGTAGTGCTGGTCGACGCAAAACTTTGGCCGTCGGGCATCATGAACTCCAGGCGATACAGGTGACCAACGCGCATGGCTGCCCGGAGTGCCCCGGTCGCGGACTACGCCAAATCGACCCCTGTTCACCCACCCGCCAATGCGCCATACGCCCCCCACGCGAATGCCGCGCTGATATAAGGAAATCCGCATGGAGTACGAGCGCCGGTTCAAGTTCCTCGTGTGCGCGCCCAGCTTCAACACCGCCGACCTCGACTGGCTAAGGCTGCAGCAGATCGTGGACGAAACGCAACGCCTAGGGTTCACCGTCCAGGTCGCCCGCAATACCGAAGACGCGGAGCTGGCGATCCAGACCGACGCCGCCATCGGCTGCATGGTTGTCGATTGGGGCAAGCGCGGGCTGATGGGCAAGCCCGCCAGCCTGATCAGCCTGGTCCGCAAGCGCGGGTTGGAAATGCCGGTGCTTATCCTGCTACGGCGTAAGCGCCTGGAGGATATTCCGGTCGAGGTGCTGAACCAGGTCGACGGCACGATTTTCCTGTCCGAAGAAACACCCGAGTTCATCGCCCGGAACCTGGTGAGCCGCCTGCGTAACTACGCAGCCACGCTGAAGACGCCGTTCTTTGGGGCACTCGTCGACTACGCCGAGCAGGGTAACCAGCTCTGGACCTGTCCTGGCCATAATGGCGGCATCTTCTACAGCCGTAGCCCGATCGGGCGTATTTTCGTCGAGCACCTTGGCCCGGCTATTTTCCGCGACGACCTCGATAATTCCGTGCTCGACCTCGGCGACCTGCTGACGCACGAGGGTCCGGCGCTGGCGGCGGAAAAGGCAGCGGCCAAGATTTTTGGTGCCGAGCGCACGTATTTCGTGCTGAACGGCACGTCGGCATCGAACAAGATCGTGCTGCAGGCGCTGGTGGCCGAGGGCGACCTGGTGCTGTTCGACCGCAACAACCACAAGGCTGCCCATCACGGGGCGCTACTGCTGGGCGGTGGTATACCGATCTACCTGCCGACCGACCGGAACGCCTATGGCATGATCGGCCCCATCGATTTTGCGGCACTGGACGAGACCCGCATCCGCGAAAGCATCCGCGCCAACCCGCTGGTCACCGACCCCGACGCGTGGCAGCGCCCGCGGCCGTTCCGCGTCGCCGTCATCGAGCAGTGCACGTATGATGGCACGATCTACGACGCGAACATGATCCGCGATAAGATCGGCCACCTGTGCGACTATCTAATGTTCGATGAGGCCTGGGCCGGCTTCATGAAGTTCCACCCGATCTTCCGCGGCCGGTTCGCTATGGGAATCAACAATCTGGACGGCGACCAGCCGGGCATTATCGCGACACAAAGCACGCATAAGCAGTTGGCGAGCTTTTCCCAAGCGTCCCAGATCCACGTGAAGGACAAGCACATCAAGGGCCAGGACCGCCGGGTCGAGCACCGGCGGTTCAACGAAAGCTTTTTGGTGCACGCAAGCACGTCGCCGTTTTACCCGATCTTCGCGTCGCTGGACGTCGGTGCCCACATGATGAAGGGCCGGTCGGGTGAGGTGCTGTGGGACGACACGATCCGCCTCGGTATCGAGCTGCGTAAGAAGCTGCGCATGATACGGCGCGAGTATGACAGCAAGGAGCTAGACCCGAAGCGCCGCTGGTTCCCTGAACCGTTCGTGCCGCAGACCGTCGCCTGGCGCAGCCCGAACGACACAACCGCCCGGCGCACGCCGTGGGAGGATGTGCCGACCGACGACCTGGCGAGCAACGCGGCCTACTGGATGCTCGACCCCGGCGAAGACTGGCACGGCTTCAGTCAGGTGGCACCCGGTTTCGCGATGACCGACCCCAACAAGCTGACGCTGCTGATGCCCGGCTTCAACCGCAGCACGGGCGAGTATGAGGAGCACGGGGTGCCAGCCGTATTACTGGCCGAATACCTGCGCGAAAACCGGATCGTGCCGGAAAAGAACGACCTGCACAGCATCCTGTTCCTGCTGACGCCCGGCGTTGAGAGCAGTAAGGCCGGTACGCTGCTTAGCTGGCTTGTGACGTTCAAGCGCTTGCATGACGAGAACACGAAGCTGCAGGACGTCATCCCAAGTTTTGTTCGCAAGCGCCCGAGCCGGTATTTCGACGTGGGGCTACGCGACTTGTGTGCCGAGATGCACGGCTTCTACCGTGCGGCCGGTATCAGCACGCTGCAGAAGCAGCAATTCCAGGCCGAGCACCTGCCGGAGCTGGTCATGGCGCCGCAGGCCGCATCGCAAATGCTGACGCGTAACAAAGTCGACTACCTGCCGATCGATCAGATACGGGGGCGGATCGCGGCCACCCTCATGCTGGTTTATCCGCCGGGCATCGCCACGATCATTCCGGGCGAGCGTGTTGGCCGGCAGTCCGCGCCAATGATCGACTACCTGCTCAGTTTCGAGCGCGCTGAAAACCTGTTCCCCGGCCTCGGCACCGAAATTCAGGGTGTGTACCGGGAGCAGGAGGATGGCCGCGTTCGGTACCACACGTACGTGGTGAAGCAGGATTACGAGCCGGCATAAGGGGCGTCGTAAGAACAGGGTCAGTGTTCTGCGGCTGACACCCCCGTCACAGTCCCAGGGGCCTGAGACTGTGACGGGGGTCAACGATACGGATTTGAATGGCTGCCAGGCGGCCGAATGCCTGGTCGTGTCGGGCCAGCCGCATCGCTGCTAACGGCTGGCCCCGACGACTTATCCTACGGGCTTCAGGTTCCGATTGATGGTGAAGCCGCCAAAGGACTGGCACACCGGCATCAGCTCCAGAAAGTTGATATTGACGTGGGCGGGCCGGGTCGCGACCCAATGAACGGCGTCGGTTACGTCCTCGGCCGTCAACGGCTCGGTGCCCTGATACACGCTGGCTGCGCGGTCCGTATCGCCGGCGAAGCGGACCTCGGAGAACTCGGTGCCGGCCACCATGCCGGGTTCGATATCCGTCACGCGCACGCGGGTGCCAGACAGGTCCGCGCGTAGGTTGAGGCTGAACTGGCGGACGAACGCCTTGGTCGCGCCATAGACATTGCCGCCCGGGTAGGGCCAGCGCCCGGCGACGGAGCCGATGTTGATCACATGCCCCCGATCGCGCGCCACCATACCCGGCAACACGGCGTGGGTGATGGTCATCAGGCCCTTCACGTTCGTGTCGACCATGGTGTGCCAGTCATCGAGATTGGCCGCCTGCGCGGGCGCCACGCCGAGTGCGAGGCCCGCGTTGTTGACCAGCACGTCCGTCTCGGCAAACGCAGCCGGCAAACCGGCGATGGCGGCAATAACCGCGTCGCGGTCACGGACGTCGAGTGTGACCGAGTGGGCGGTGTCACCCAATTCAGCAACGAGCGCGTCGAGGCGATCCTGTCGCCGGCCGACGAGAACGAGGCGGTGGCCGTCTTTGGCAAAACGACGTGCGATATCTAGGCCGAAGCCGGCGGTTGCACCGGTGATGAGGATGTTCATGGGCTGGTCTCCTTGCTGAGCCGGAGTAGCGTTTGGGTGGCGTTCGGTCCAGCGGGCGACGGGAAGAAAGGTGAGCGCTATGCCCGTCTCCCCGGCGCGCTGGCCAGGACGGGAAACGCTGGGGCTGGCGCATGTCTGTCTACGTGGGATCTCGGTAGAGCTTTAGCCCTGTCCCACCCCCAGCAGCGCCCGCGCTTCTGACGGCGTCGCGACCGCACCGCCGATGCCGCGCACCAGTGCCGCCGCCCGCTCCACCAGCACCGCGTTGCCCGGCGCCAGCACGCCGCGGGACAGATAGATGTTGTCCTCCAGCCCCACCCGCACATGCCCGCCCAGCACGGCCGCCAGCGCCACGGTCGGGAATTGATGGCGAGAGATGCCGAAGGCCGACCACAGCGCCCCCGCCGGCAGCCCCGCCCGCATCGCCAACACCGCCTCCGCCGTCGCCGGTGCCCCCCACGGCACGCCCATGCATAGCTGCAAGAAGGGTGGTGCCGCGAAGTGACCCTGTTCCACCATGCGCCCCGCCAGCGCGACATGACCGAGGTCGAATACCTCCAGCTCCGGCTTGACACCGGCGTCACGGATCAGCCGGGCCATGGTCTCCAGGTGTGCGGGCACGTTGACCATGGCGTGGGCGCCGAAGTTCATCGTCGCCACGTCCAGGCTGCAGATGTCCGGGCGCAATGCCAGCACGTGCTCCAGCCGCTCCTCCGGGCCGATCAGGGTGGTGCCGGGTCCAGGCCGCCCGGCGTCGTCGGGCTGCAGGCGGGCACCGGGGCCGGTTGTCAGGTTGATGATCACGTCGCTGCCGCTGTCGCGAATGCGGGCCACGACTTCGGTATAAAGCTCCAGCTTGCGACTGGGCTTGCCGGTGGCCGGGTCGCGGACGTGTATATGCACGATCGCCGCGCCGGCCGCCCGCGCCGCCAGCGCCTCGGTCGCGATTTGCTCGGGTGTGACCGGAATGGCCGGGTTCATGTGGGCGTTGTCTGCCCCACCCGTGACCGCGCAGGAGATGATGGTACCTACCCCGCTACTCATAGCGTCAGCCCCCCGTCCACGACCAATATCTGCCCGGTGACCATACCGGCGGCGCAGCCCAGGAATATGATGGCCTCCGCGATGTCATCCGTTGTGCAGCGCCGGGCCAGCGGCGCCTGCTCGATGGAGGATCGCCGCTGCTCCTCCGTCCACTCGATCTGCCAGTCGCTATCTACGGCGCCGGGTGCGACGGCGTTGACGCGGATGGCCGGACCGAGGCCACGCGCCAGATGCTTGGTCAGCGCGACCACGCCCGCCTTGCTCGCGCCGTAAGCCATGCTGCTGCCGCGCGCCGTCAGGCCCGCGACGCTTGCCACGTTCACCACCGCGCCGCGGCCCGATGCAAGCAGGTGCGGCACCGCCGCCCGGGTGCAATGGAATAGGCCGACCAAGTTGGTGGACAGCACGGCGTCCCACAGCGTGTCGTCGATGTCGTCCAGCCGGTTGCCGGGGATCAGCGCCCGCGCCCCGGGCGTGCCGGCGTTGTTGACCAGCAGGTCCAGCCGGCCCAGTGCGGCGACAGCGGTCTCGACCATCAACGCGTCCTCCCCGGCGACGCCGACGCGACCGGGTGCGGCGATGGCGTCGATCCCCTCCGTCTGCAGTCGCTCCACCGCCTCGGTCCCGCGCGGGTCGCCGGGTAGAAAGTTGACCGCGACCCGGGCGCCTGCACGCCCGAGCATGAATGCCGTCGCGTAGCCGATGCCGGACGCCGCGCCCGTCACCAGCGCCGCTTGCCCGCCCAATTGATATGCTGGCATGCCGGTTCCCCTGTGTTTTTCGACAGGCTGCCATCCGCCTAGTCAAGGACGCAAGTAGGCGCCGCGGTTCACCTATCCGCGAGCACGATGCGCAGTGGCCGCTGCGGATGTGGCTGCCCCTGATCCCGGTGGCGCTGCCGGTACTTGTGAGGACGTCGATGCTGCGCGACCAAGAGCTGTTTCTGGTTCTTGCGTTGACCAAGCCGAGCCGCTTACCCAAGGTTGTCGCCGACGATAAACAGTCAGCACCTGCTTGGGTGAGAATAACGCCCGCGCCGGACATGGCGCCCGCCCAGCGCCGCATCGGCTACGTTGCCATGGATGCCTTTTACGCATCCCTGGGACCGTGTTGCACGGACTATTGATACCAAAGTAATATTTACGCTTATCAAGTGATGCGTGAAGTATAACGTTGAGGCTGCACTTCGATAATCGCGAAGGCGCTCAAGCACTCTTATTTGTCGGGCTCGGTCACGACTGCGTAGATCGCGGTCACCAATTCGTTCAGCTTGTTCTCCCCGGCAGCCGGTTGAGAGTTAGTTTGAACAGTGATCATCAAATTCCGATCTGCGAACCAGACATAGAGCGTGCGGTAGCCAAGTGTCATGCCCTCGTAGAACCATTGCGCGCCAAACGGGCCCAGTATTCCGCGTCCGAGGCCCAGAGCGAATCCATGCGAATCCCCCGGTGAAACATCGGCAATCGGGAGCCCCGTTCCCATCGAGACCAGCGCCATCCATTCGGCCTGTTGACGCGCTGGCACGACCTGGCCCGTGAAGACGGCGCGCATCCAATGGTCCACATCACTTACACTTGCGATCGCTCCGCCGGCTGCCTGCGCCCAGGACGTGCTCATGCCGCGGACATCCCGCCCCATCAGCGGCGAGTTCCACGACTGCTTGCAGTTGGGCTGATAGTCGGTGCAAGCCGGGTTGGCGAAGTACCCACTGGCAAGCCGCCGAACGACGCCAGCCGGATAATCGCCTAGTTCGTAGAACGTTGCCTGCAGCCCGTACGCAGTGATAATCCAGTCCTGCACCACGTCACCGTACGGGCGGCCCGTTGCCTTCTCGGAAACCATAGAAGCGAGCACGTAATTCGTATTCGAGTAGTGGTAGCCTGAGGTCTGCGGCAGATCATGCGGACCGCCTGTTGGATAGGCGAGATTTACGAGTTCTGCCGCTGTGAAAGTGTGCTCTGGTTCGTTGATCCAGATTTGCGACATCGCCTCGGTTTCCGAGTAGTTTGGGATACCACTTGTCATGTTGAGCAGCCGGCGGAGCGTGACATCCTTCCAGGCAGGATATTCTGGCAACCAGCCTCCCACAGTGTCGTTAAGTGAAAGCCTACCCTGGGCTTCCAGCTTGAGCAGAATTGCGGCAGCGAAGGACTTTGACGTGCTGCCCATCTGAAATAGGGTCGAACGGTCAACCGGGGGCGCGTTGGGCGCGGTGCCGACCCGGCCAGCAAAGGCCTCCACCGAAGGCCTCACATCACCGAAGCTTACGTATGCTGCGACGCCGGTTACGTGCTCCGGTCCCGCCCGCGCGGCGAGCCATGAGTCTAGCGCGGCTTGAATTCGGGCAGTCTCCCTGGTGTCTGCTTGCGCGCTGCAGATGGCAAACAACAGATATCCGAGCGCTCCCATTAGGACAGTGCAACTCCTCCGGATCATACCGTTTTCCCTGATCAGGCGACGCGCAATAGCGTAGCTGAGAACTGACTGCGCGCAACGACCCTGAATCGGCTTTGATAAGATCGGCTGATGCTGGCGATTGTGCATGCGGCCGACATCCCGGACCGCGACGCCGCGTGCTGATGGCCGATGTTCAGACGGTATGCGTTTCTGATGAAGCTTGACACCGACCGCGGTTACTAAGGGCCTATGTTCCAGGCCGATCTGCCGCCGGGCGGACGTTTGGGTCTTTGACCGGACGATTGCCTCGATTAACCGGTGCCGCCGGCCAGCAACTGTGAGCTTCGGCCGGGTTGAATAGGGCACGATCGTGTCCGCCA
>JANPPS010000243.1:0-12251 GCA_031428635.1 Rhodospirillales bacterium | reverse complement strand
CCCTGGCGCTCGAACCGGACGACCGTACCGCCGCCACGATCTGCGCGCAGCGCCCGCCCGATACATCGGCCGCCCTGCTGCGCTGCGCCACTGCCGCCCGGCCGCCCACGGACCCGGCCATTGCGACCCGCGAGGCGTGGGTCCGCGGCGTGGATGGCCCGGCTGAGGTGCCGTTCGTCAAGCAATGGGGTCGCGTGCTGACCAGGGGGGACCAGTGGCGTCGGTTCGACCGCCTGGCCTGGACCGACCCCGGCACGCCCGGCAGCCCCGCCGCACGGCAGGCGGTCCGCCTCGACCTGGCCGACCGCGCCCAGGCCGAGGCCCGGCTAGCGCTGCGCCGTGACGACCCGGCCGCCCCCGCCCTGGCCCGCATCGTCCGCCCAGATCCGGCGACCCTGTTCGAGCTTGCCCGCTGGTACCGCCGCGCCGGGTTGGACCGGGACGCGGCGCAGGTCTGGATAGGCCAGGCCGCCGTGTTGAATCACACTCCGCCCGAGCGGCGTGTGTCGCTGTGGGACGAGCGCAACCGCCTCGGGCGCCGGCTATTGGGCCTGGGCGAGGGTCCCCTGGCCCTACAGGTCCTCGAGGATCCCGGGTTGGTCGGCGAGCCGGCGCTGGATCAGCTGTTCCTCACGGGCTGGCTCAATCTGCGGCTGGGCCGGGCGCAGGCGGCGCTGGAGCGGTTCGACCGATTGAAGCAGGCGTCGGCGTCCGTGCTGACACAAAGCCGGGCGCAATATTGGCGCGGCCGGGCGCTGACGGCACTGCAACAAGACCCGGCCCCCGCCTATCGCGCGGCGGCGCAATGGCCGGTCAGCTATTACGGGCAGCTCGCGGCGGAGGCATTGGCGCGTGGAGGTGAGGCGCCGCTCGCGACGCTTGCTCAGGCTGCCGATCCACCCTGGAACATCGCTGACGCGCAGGCCTTTATTGTCCATGACCTGGCCCATGCCAGCATTCTGTTGACCGCATGGAACCAGCCGCGCCGGTCCCGGAACTTTCTGCTGCGGCTGGATGACCTGATGCCGTCGCCCGGCCGCCGCGCGATGTTGGCGACGCTGGCAAACGGGCTGGGGCTGCCGGACCTCGCGGTGGCTGTAGCGCGCCGGGCGGGGCGCGATGGCATGATGCTGCCCCAATCGGGCTGGCCCATGCCATATGCTCCGCCAGCCGGGGTCGAGCCTGCGATCGTGCTAGCGCTGATGCGGCAGGAAAGCAGCTTCGACGAGCAGATCGTCAGTCCCGCTGGTGCGCGCGGCCTGATGCAGCTGATGCCCGCTACCGCCACCGCCGTCGCCCGCAAGTTGGGGGAGCAGCCGGACCTGGCTGCTCTGACGGCCGAACCGGGCATCAACATGCGGCTGGGTACGGCCTATTTGCGCAGCCTGATGGATCAGTTCGGCGCGTGGCCGCTGGCGCTGGCCGCCTACAACGCCGGGCCGCGCCGGGTGCAGGATTGGATCACGGCCAACGGTGACCCGCGACCCGGTTCGGGCGACAGCATCGACATGATCGACTGGATCGAGCTTATTCCATTCAACGAAACCCGTAATTACGTGCAGCGCGTGATGGAGAACGTCGCGGTCTACCGTGCCCGCCTGCCGGCCCAAACGGCGGCTAATCCATGAGCTGGCTGGTAGCGAGCTTTGGCGGCGTCGGCACCCTGCCCCGCGCGCCCGGCACGTGGGGGTCGCTGGCCGCATTGCTGCTGGGCCTTGTGCTGATGGCCCTTCCGGGCGCGCTGCTGGTGGCTTCGCTGGCTGCGTGCGCAGCGGGAGTCGTAGCCATTCCCCAGTGCGTACCGGACCGGGACGCCGATCCATCATGGGTCGTGATCGATGAGGTCGCGGGCCAGTGGATCGCTATGCTGGGGCTGGGCAGCGTCACGGTATCGGGAGCGCTGCTGGCGTTTATCGGCTTCCGGCTGTTGGATATTATCAAGCCCGGGCCGATCGGCTGGGCGGACCGGCAGGGTGGGGCATTCGGTATCATGACGGACGATATTCTGGCCGGCGTGGCGGTGGCATTAGCGCTGATTGCGGCACGATGGGCAGGGGCGCCGCTATGACAGTCACAGAAGTTTTGGCGCTTTACCGTGCGCGGGGCTGGATGATCGTGACGGCCGAAAGCTGCACGGGCGGCCTGATCGCGGCCGCGCTGACGGCAGTACCCGGTAGCTCCGACGTTATGGACCGCGGGTTTGTCACCTATTCCAACGCGGCCAAGACCGCGATGCTGGGCGTGCCCGCGGCGCTGATCACGGCCCATGGTGCCGTTAGCGGGCCGGTCGCGGCGGCAATGGCCGACGGTGCCCTGATCCGGTCGGACGCGCATGTAGCCGTGTCCGTCACCGGCGTCGCGGGTCCGGGTGGCGGCAGCGCGGAAAAGCCGGTCGGCACGGTTTGGTTTGGCCTAGCCGTCCGGGGCGGCGCAGTCACGACCCTGTGCTGCCAACTGCCTGGCGATCGCGACGGGGTCCGGGCGGCGTCGGTTCAACAGGCCCTTGGCCTGCTAAACCAAGCCGGTACCCTCTGACGCGGCGACACCCTCGGTCTTGGCCCGTTCACGCAGCAAGAATTTTTGGATTTTGCCGGTCGACGTTTTTGGAACGGGGCCGAACACGAACGCTTTCGGCACTTTAAAGCCCGCCATCTGCCCGCGGCAGAATTCGCGTAGCTCCATGGCTGTAACCTCAGCACCTGGCTTTAGTTCGATGAACGCGCAGGGCACTTCGCCCCATTTCACGTCCGGCTTGGCCACCACCGCCGCCGCGTTCACCGCCGCGTGGCGATACAGCGTGTCCTCCACCTCGACCGAGGAGATATTCTCGCCACCGGAGATGATAACGTCTTTCGAACGATCCTTGATCCGCACGTAGCCATCCGGTTCGACCACGGCCAGGTCTCCGGTATGAAACCAGCCCCCGGCGAACGCTTCCGCGGTGGCCGACGGGTTCTTGAGGTAGCCTTTCATCGTGAGGTTACCGCGAAACATGATCTCGCCAATGCTCTCCCCATCCGGCGGCACCGGCTGCATGGTGGCCGGGTCGAGCACGGCCATGAGGTCCTGCATCGGGCCGGACACGCCCTGGCGAGAGTTCAAGCGCGCTTGCTCGGGCTTCGGCAATGCCGCCCACCGCTCGTGCTTGGCGCAGACCGCGGCCGGGCCGTAGGTTTCCGTCAATCCATAGACGTGCGTGATGTCGAAGCCGATGCGTTGCATTCCCTCGATGGTCGACGCGGGCGGCGCGGCCCCGGCGATGAAGCCGCAGACGGTGTGCCTAAGGTCCGCATGCAGCTCCGCCGGGGCATTTAGCATCATGTTGTAGACGATCGGCGCGCCGCACATGTGGGTGACACCGCAGTCCTTGATCGCCTTGAAAATCGTCGCCGCATCGACCCGCCGCAGGCAGACATTCGTTCCAGCGTTGATTGCCATCGTCCACGGAAAACACCAGCCGTTGCAATGAAACATCGGCAACGTCCACAGATAGACCGAGTGCGCCGGCATACCCCAGGACACGATATTCGACACCGCGTTCAAGTAGGCGCCCCGGTGATGCGTGACCACGCCCTTGGGATTACCGGTCGTGCCGGACGTGTAATTGAGCGCGATGGCATCCCACTCGTCGTCGGGTAGCGCCCACGCAAAATCGGGATCACCGTCCTGCAGTAGGGCTTCGTAATCCGTTTCACCCAGCAGTGTGCCGCCGTCGTACAGGGGATCGTCGATGTCAATCACGAGCGGACGCCGTTCCATCAAGTCTAGAGCGCGGCGGACGGTCGCGCTGAACTCACGGTCGGCAATCAAAACCTTGGCCTCGCCATGCGCGAGTTGGAAAGCGATCGACTCGGCATCGAGCCGAGTATTCAGCGTGTTAAGCACAGCGCCCGCCATCGGCACGCCAAAATGCGCTTCATAAATGGTGGGAATATTCGGTGCTATGACCGCCACGGTGTCGCCCGGATTGACCCCACGTCGCTGCAAAGCCGAGGCGAGGCGACGGCAACGCGTATAGGTCTCCGCCCAGGTCCTGCGCTGTTCGCCGTGGATGAGGGCAATGCGATTGGGATGGACAAGGGCCGCCTTGCGAAGAAACGTCAGGGGCGAAAGCGCAGCATAATTCGCTTCTGTCTGGTCAAGGCCGGATCGGTACGGGCCCGCCGGTTTGGTGACGGTTTGGTGCAACACGGTCGCGCCCTCCTCGTTACACTCGAATTTTACCCGGCTCGTCGGCCTGTGCCCCCCAAACGGTGCCAGGCCGGCTTTCGCGGTTCATCTCACAGCAATAACGACCCGGGTGGGGATCTCCCACGCCCGGCTCAGGGCATCGTAGGCCACTATTCGTAGCCGCGGTCGACTGTCCCGACTAGACTGCAAAGGGGAAACGAGGACGGCCCTGATTACGACCATTCGGGCGTATTATTTTCCTTTTATTGAGCCTCGCATCACAGCTGAAGCCGTGGCTCAACGACGATACGCAAAATCTCGTGGCGAAATTAGACCGTGAAGTGCTGTCGCGCGAGCGAACAAGCTAACGAGCCTACCGCCGCTTCTCCGCCTGACGCTCGGCCCGCTTGGCGCGGTTGTACGTGCGGATGTCGTCGATCGTGACGTAGCCCTTCCGTCCCGCGTCGATCGCCTCAAAGTTGCGGGCAACGGCGGGCATGGCCGCCGCCTGATCCGGAGTAAGGCGCCCGTCGCGGGCGGTGTTTGCCCTCTCAAAGCGCTCCTGCAACGTGCGGCCGCCGTGGCTGGACGGAGGCCGCGTGGCGCGGGGGGATGTCCCAGGCGCCGGGGATTGCACGCCCGCGGGGACGCCTGTTGTCCCGCCGAGAGGAGAGATCTGCGCTTGGGCGGGTGCAAGCAACGCAACCATAAAGCCCGCAATTAACAAAACCCGCATCCGCATCACTCCGTCTCAGACAACGCGGCCCGGATGACCGCCGCCGCATCATCCACCATAGCCGCATCCACGTCCAAATGGGTACAGGCGCGCACGCGATGCGGACCCATGACCGATACCAGCACGCCGTGCGCCCGCACCCGCGCGGCCAGCGCCACCGCCGTCATCCCGGTGTCGGCGCAGTCGAAGTAGACCAGGTTGGTCTCCGGCAGTTCCACAGTCAGCCCGGGGACCTGGGCCAACAGGCGCGCCAGCCGCCGGGCATGGGCATGGTCGTCCGCCAGCCGGTCCACGTGGTGGTCCAGCGCGTACAGGCACCCTGCCGCGCACATACCACCCTGCCGCAATGCCCCGCCAAGCCGCTGCTTCCACCGCCACGCCGCATCGATCGTATCGATATCACCGGCCAGCACGGCGCCGAGCGGCGCACCGAGACCCTTTGTGAAGTCTAGCCAAACCGTATCATACCCGGCCGCCATGTCCGCCGCCGCGGTACCGGCCTGTACGCTGGCATTCAACAGTCGGGCGCCGTCCATGTGCGTGACCATGCCGTGCGCATGCGCCACGTCCGCAACGGCCTGTAGCGCGCCGGCGTCCCACACCGTGCCGCCACCTATGTTGGCCGTTTGCTCTACCAACACCATCCGCTGCGGTGGGTCGTAGCGATTGGGGGTGACGATGGCGGCGGCCAGCGTGTCGGCCGAGAACTGACCACGGTCACCGGCCAGCGACGTGACCGTGACGCCAGCCAGGGCCCAGGGCGCCCCACCCTCCGCCGTCACGATGTGCGACGTGGCGTGGGCCAGTATCGCGTCGCCGGGGCGACATTGGGTTAAAATCGAGATTTCATTGCACATCGTGCCGGTAGGCAAAAACATGGCCGCCTGCTTACCCAGTAACGCCGCTACGCGTTCGCATAGCGCGTTGATGGTCGGATCGGTCCCGGATTGTTCGTCACCCACTGCGGCATCCATCATCGCCGCGCGCATGGCAGGCGTGGGTTTTGTCTGCGTATCGCTGAATAGATTGATATGTACCGGGGCGCCCGTGTCTGGCGGGGGCCGCATCATAACGGGCGCACGGCGCGAACGATGGCCGGTTGAACGGCGACGGTCGCCCTGGGGCGGCCGTATACGTCGCGGGCCCGCTTCAAAAACGCGTTTACCATGCGGCGCACGGCTTCATTGAACACCACGCCGATCGCCGATTGCAGCAGGCGGCTGCGAAATTCGAAGTCGACGAAGAACTTAACCTCGCACCCAGTCGGGTTAGCGATAAACGTCCATTGGTTACTGAGATACTTGAATGGGCCATCCTCGTACTTCACGGTACATTTATTCGGCCGGTCAAGCTCGACGCGGCTGTTGAAACTCTCCCGGAACGGGCCGAACCCGATCGTGAGGTCGGCGACAATCTCTGTCTCGGTATGCGAACGGACTCGTGCACCCACGCACCATGGTAGAAAGTCCGGGTACTTACCGACGTCTGCCACTAGGTCGAACATTTGTTCGGCCGTGTACGGCAGGGTCTTGCGTTCCGCGTGCGTCGGCATCGATCAGGCCGGGACGAGTGCCAGGCGCGCCGCTCGGGCTGCCCGCAACTCTGCAAAGTCCGCGTCCGCGTGATACGAACTGCGTGTAAGCGGGGTGGCACTGACCATCAGAAAGCCCTTGGACCGCGCGGTCGTGGCGTACTCACTGAACTCATCGGGCGGCACGAACCGCGCGACCGCCGCATGTTTGACCGTCGGTTGCAGGTACTGACCGAGCGTTAGGAAATCCACGTCGGCGATACGCAGATCGTCCATAACCTGACCAATTTCTGCCCTCTCCTCCCCCAAGCCAACCATAAGTCCAGACTTGGTGAAGATCGTCGGATCGACCTCCTTCACCCGATCCAACAGGCGCAGCGACTGGTAATAGCGCGCGCCGGGCCGGATGGTTGGATATAAGCGGGGTACGGTTTCGAGGTTGTGGTTGAACACATCGGGACGCGCGATGGCCACGACCTCAATCGCGCCAGGCTTACGCAGGAAGTCGGGGGTCAGCACCTCGATCGTAGTGCCCGGCGCCGCGTCGCGAATGGCACGAATTACGGCAGCGAAATGGTCGGCGCCGCCATCGGACCGGTCATCCCGATCGACGGACGTGATCACTACGTGGCGCAGCCCCAGGCGCGCAATGGCGTCGGCTACTCGCCCTGGTTCCGTGCCGTCCAGCGCCGCCGGCATGCCCGTACGCACATTACAGAAGCTGCAGGCGCGGGTGCAGGTGTCGCCCATGATCATCATGGTGGCGTGGCGCTGCGACCAGCACTCGCCGATGTTAGGGCACGCCGCTTCTTCACACACCGTGACCAGGCCGTGGTCGCGCATTAGCGCCCGGGTTTCATGGTATACGGGATGGTTTGGCGCACGCACCCGGATCCAATCCGGCTTGCGCTGAATTGGATTGTCCGGACGGTTCGCCTTCTCCGGATGCCGGGGCGCGTCCGAACGCAGTCGGTGGTCAATTTCTACGCGGCTCATACCCTGCAAGTGGCCGGGCTGGGCGCGACCGTCAAGCGCCTCAGAAGTGGATTGCTCTGCCATAAGCATCGAGCACCGCCTCATGCATCGTTTCGCTGATGGTCGGGTGCGGAAACACGGTGTGCATCAGCTCCTGCTCGGTCGTCTCCATCGTGCGTGCGATGGCGTAGCCCTGGATCATCTCTGTCACCTCGGCCCCAATCATGTGCGCACCGAGCATGGCACCGGTTTTGCGGTCGAACACGACCTTAACCATACCCTCCGGCTCACCCATCGCGATCGCCTTGCCGTTAGCCATGAACGGGAACCGCCCTACCCGAACCTCATGCCCCGCCGCGCGTGCCTTGGTTTCTGTCATGCCGACCGACGCAATTTGCGGGCGCGAGTACGTGCAGCCAGGGATATTACCGATGTCGACCGGATGCACGTCCGGCTGGTTGGCGATCATTTCGACGCACACCACGCCCTCATGCGACGCCTTGTGCGCCAACCACGGGGCCCCGGTGACGTCGCCGATTGCATACACGCCGGGCTCACCGGTGCGGCCGAAGCCGTCGATGACGATGTGGTTGCGCTCGACAACAATCTTCGTGCCTTCAAGGCCAATATTTTCCACGTTGCCGACGATGCCCACGGCCGAGATGACGCGATCGACCGTCAGCTCCGTATTAACGTTGCCAGCCAGGATTGTCGCGGTGACGCTGTCCTCGTTTTTGACCAAGTTTGTAACCTTGGCGCCGGTCATGATCTTCATGCCCTGCTTCTCGAACGACTTGTGGGCGAACGTGCTGATCTCTTCGTCTTCGGCAGACAGAATGCGATCAAGCACTTCGACGACAGTCACCTCGGCGCCCATATTGCGATAGAAGCTGGCGAACTCAATTCCGATAGCGCCCGATCCAATAACCAAAAGCGATTTTGGCATGGCCTTCGGCACCATCGCCTCGCGGTAGGACCAAATTAGATGGCCGTCGCTTTCCATGCCCGGCAGCTGCCGGGCGCGGGCACCGGTGGCGAGGATGATGTGCGGGGCCGTGAGCGTCTGCTTATCATCGACGACGATGGTGTGAGGCCCAGCCAGGCGGCCCTGACCCACGAATACCGGTATCTTATTCTTCTTCATCAGATGGGTCACGCCGGACGATAGCTGCTTGGCAATGCCCCGAGACCGCTTCACGATCGCCGGTAGATCGAAACGAATATTATCCGCCGCGAAGCCGTATTCGGGCAGATTATGCAACAGATGGTTGATCTCGGCCGACCGCAGCAACGCCTTGGTTGGTATGCAGCCCCAATTGAGGCAAATGCCACCCAGGTGCTCGCGCTCGATCACGGCCGCTTTCATACCCAACTGTGCCGCCCGGATGGCTGCAACGTAGCCACCGGGCCCGCCGCCCAAGACGATAATGTCGAATTTTGTGTCCATTATCATCCCTAGATCAGCAGGCCGAGCGGGTCTTCAAGCAGTGCCTTGAACACAGCCATCCACTGAGCGCCAACCGCCCCGTCCGCGACCCGATGATCGACGCTGAGCGTGCACGTCATAACTGTGGCGATCGCGAGTTGACCGTCGCGGACCACGGGGCGTGGCAACCCGGCGCCTACGGCCAAGATCGCGGCCTGCGGCGGGTTGATGATCGCGGTAAAGGACTGCACGCCAAACATGCCGAGGTTGCTGACGCTGAACCCACCGCCCTGAAACTCCTCCGGCTTCAGTTTGCCGGATTTGGCACGGGCGGCCAGGTCCTTCATCTCGTTGCTTAGTGCGGATAGGCCCTTTGTGTCGGCACGGCGCAGAATGGGCGTGATCAGCCCGTCCGGTATACTGACGGCTACGCTGATGTCGACGTCGGTGTATTGCGCGATCGCTGCTTCGGTAAAGCTGGCGTTGAGTGCCGGAACCTGGCGCAGCGCCATGGCCGAGGCTTTGACCACGAAGTCGTTGATCGACAGCTTGTACCCGCCCTCTTTTGGCGAACGGGCGTTCAGTTGCGCGCGCAGCGTCATCAGCGCGTCGAGCTCGATATCCATCGTCACGTAGAACGTGGGTACCGACTGGTGGCTTTCGGTAAGACGCTTGGCGATCACACGACGCATGGTGGTGTTGGGGATCAGCGTATGCGGCACAGTGATTGCGGCGACGGGACCGGTGACGGCCAACGTCGCGACGGGTGCCGCCGGGGCTGGCACGGCACGCACTGGCCCGGCAGGTGCCAGTGCGGCAGGTACTGGTGTAACGGGAACCGGAACCGGTGCGGCGGCAATCGGCTTAGCCTGAAACTGCTCGATATCCACCCGGACGATGCGACCGTTCGGGCCTGACCCGGTGACAGCGGACAAGTTGATGCCAGCCTGCGTGGCGAGCCGGCGCGCCAGGGGTGAGGCGAATACGCGACCCAACGCAGAAGTGGTCTGCGCCGATGCATCCGCGGCGTGGGCCGCCGGGGCTGGGATGGCAAGAGCAGAAGCAATGGCGGTGGGGGCCGGAGCTGCCGTCTCCTCGGTCCCGTCCCCGTCTAGGACACCGATCGTGGCGTTCACCGCCACCCCGGCCGTCCCGTCCGGCACGACGATGCGGGTCAGCACCCCCTCATCGACTGCTTCTACTTCCATCGTCGCCTTGTCGGTCTCGATTTCCGCCAGCACGTCGCCGGACTTCACCGCGTCGCCTTCTCGCTTCAGCCACCGGGCCAGAGTGCCCTCCGTCATGGTGGGCGACAATGCGGGCATCAGTATGTTGGTCGCCATCAGATAATTTTCCGAACGGCGGCAACGACCCAATCCGGCTGGGGCAAAGCGAGCTTCTCAAGATTTGCAGCATACGGCAGCGGCACATCAAGGCCCGTCACCCGCGTGGGCGGCGCGTCGAGCCAATCGAAGCATTGCTCGATCACCTGCATCGCAACCTCCGCCCCTATGCCGGCATAGGGCCAGCCTTCCTCGACCGTAACTAGCCGCCCAGTCTTCTTCACGCTGTCGACAACGGTGCCGATGTCCAGTGGACGCAGCGAGCGCAGGTTAATCACCTCCACCTGCACCCCCTGCTCCGCCAGCGCCTCGGCCGCCTTCATCGCGACGCCAACCATGACGGAGTAGGCAACGATCGTCACCCGGTCGCCCACGCGCTCGACCTTTGCCTGGCCGATCGGCAGCACAAAATCCTCGGCCGTGGGGCACTCAAACGTCTGGCCGTACAGGATTTCGTTTTCAAGAAAGATAACGGGATTCGGGTCACGAATGGCGGCGCGTAACAGGCCCTTTGCATCGGCGGCCGACCAGGGTGCCACGACCTTCAACCCAGGGCAGTGCGCGTACCAACTGGCGTAGTCCTGGCTGTGCTGGGCGCCCACGCGGGATGCCGCGCCGTTGGGGCCGCGGAACACAATCGGGCAGCCCATTTGCCCACCCGACATATACAGCGTCTTGGCAGCCGAGTTGATGATCTGATCGATGGCCTGCATCGCGAAGTTGAACGTCATAAACTCGACAATTGGCCGCAGACCATCCATTGCCGCACCGACGGCGATACCGGTGAAGCCCTGCTCGGTAATCGGCGTATCGATCACCCGGCGCGGCCCGAACTCGTCCAGCATGCCCTGGCTGATTTTGTAGGCGCCCTGGTACTGCGCGACTTCCTCACCGATCAGGAACACGCGGTCATCGGCGCGCATTTCGGCGGACATGGCGTCGCGTAGGGCTTCGCGGACCGTGGTCGGCGCGGTCGGACCCCAGTCGCGTTCGGGTGCTGCAGTCAGGGCAGGTACGGCACTGGCGGCGGACACAGCGACAGGCTCCACACGGTGTTCGACAGCAGACGCGACGGCCGGAGTTGTAGTGGGAGCAGGCGCAGTTGTGATTGAACCCTCCGCCCCATCCAGCATCGCGATTGGCGTGTTGACCGGTACCCCGTCCGTGCCCTCGGCCACCAAAATGTGGGACAGCGTGCCCTCATCGACGGCCTCGACCTCCATGGTGGCCTTATCCGTCTCGATCTCCGCGATCACGTCGCCGGACTTCACTTCGTCACCTACGGACTTTAGCCAGCGCGAAAGCTTACCCTCGGTCATGGTGGGCGACAGCGCAGGCATCAGGATATGAGTGCCCAACGGATCAGCTCTCGACCAGGATGTCGGTCCACAGCTCGCGCTCATCCGGCTCCGGACTGTCCTGCGCGAACTGGGCGGCGTCGGCCACACGCGCCTTGATGTCGGTGTCGATTTGTTTGAACTGCTCGTCGCTCACGCCCAACGCAGCCAACTTTGCGTGGGCCTGTTCGATACAATCCCGCTTGGCCCGCATCTCTGTCACCTCGTCCCGTGTGCGATATTTAGCCGGGTCCGACATGGAATGGCCGCGGTAGCGGTATGTGTTCACTTCCATCAAATACGGCCCGGCGCCGCTACGGCAGTGCGCGACTGCGATTTCGGCCGCCGCATGCACGGCCTGCACGTCCATTCCATCCACCTTTACGCCAGTAATGCCCCACGGCGCCCCGTTCTGGCTCAGGTCGTGGGAGCCCGAGGCACGCTCGACGCTGGTGCCCATGCCGTAGCGATTATTCTCAATCACATACACGACCGGCAACTTCATCAGCGCTGCCATGTTAAAGCTTTCGAAAACCTGGCCCTGATTGCTCGCACCCTCGCCGAAATAGGTGGCGCTGACCCGGTCATTGCCGCGATACCAGTTCGCCAACGCCAACCCAGTGCCCAGGCTCGCCTGCGCGCCCACGATGCCGTGCCCGCCAAAGAACCGCTTCTCCTTGCTGAACATGTGCATGGAGCCGCCTTTGCCCTTCGAGTACCCGCCCGAACGCCC
>JANPPS010000242.1:0-6063 GCA_031428635.1 Rhodospirillales bacterium | reverse complement strand
CAAGAAAAAGGCCCTTCTGTCGTGGGACAGAAGGGCCTTTTTCTTGTCGGCGTCGGACTTAGTTTTCCTTGGGTGCGAACACCACGCACCAACCCTCGGGGCTGATCTTGCCAGCGACGACAGCGCAGGCGGCTGGGGGCTGCCACTGGGCGCAAAGGCTGCACTTGGCACCGTCCTTCGGCTCAGCCTGATATTGAGCGAGTTCCTGCGCGATTTTCTCCGCGTCCTCGGCCCGCGCGGTCGTCGCGGCCAGGGTGGTGCTGGCGGCAATGGTTAGGCCGGCGAGCAAAATGCCGCGGCGGGTCTTTTGATCGAACTCACGCATGATGGTTTCTCCTTGTTAGCCGTTGCGGATGTAGCCCAAGTCTGGTCCGTGCAAAGTGCGGCTGTTCAGGCCACCCGCTTCAACGCCATTTCCCCCCAAATCGTTTGCAGGGCACCCACCAAATGCCGAATATCGGCGCTGGTATGCAAGGGGCCCGGAGTGATGCGCAGCCGCTCCGTGCCGCGTGGGACGGTTGGGTAGTTGATCGGCTGCAGATATACGCCGTATTCCCGCATCAGCCGGTCGCTGATCGCCTTGCAGCGCGCGGCGTCACCCACCATCACCGGCACGATGTGGCTGGGGTTCGGGATGTGCGGGACGCCTGCCGCGTCTAGCGCCGCCCGCAGCTCGGCGACCCGCGCCTGCTGACCGTCACGCTCGGCGCTACTAGTCTTTAGGTGCCGAATGCTAGCCAGCGCCCCGGCGCAGACGGCTGGGGGCAGGGCGGTTGTGAAGATGAAGCCGCTGGCAAAACTACGGACGAAATCCACCATTGCGGCCGACCCCGCGATGTACCCGCCGATCACGCCGAACCCCTTGGCCAGCGTGCCCTCCGTCACGGTGATCCGGTGGCTGATGCCGAGCTTTTCGGCAATACCGCCGCCGCGCGGACCGTACAGGCCGACCGCGTGCACCTCATCGAGGTAGGTCATCGCCCCATGCTTCTCGGCTACGTCGCAGATCTCCGCCACGGGCGCCACGTCGCCATCCATGGAGTAGATACTCTCGAACACGATCATTTTCGGGCGCGCTGGATCCAGGTCCGATAATTTCCGGTCCAGGTCTTCGGGGTCATTATGGGCAAACACCATCTTATCGGCGCGGCTGTGGCGAATGCCCTCGATCATCGAGGCGTGATTGAGCGCGTCCGACAATACCATGACGTTCGGCAGCCGGGCACCCAGCGTGCTAAGTGCGGCCCAGTTGGACATGTAGCCGGAGTTGAATAGCAGCGCGCTATCGGCGTGATGCAGGTCGGCCAGCTCCTGCTCTAGTAGCACGTGGTAATGGTTGGTGCCGGCGATGTTGCGCGTGCCCCCGGCACCGGCGCCGCACTCGTCCAGCGCCTGATGCATTGCGGCCAGCACGGCCGGGTGCTGCCCCATGCCGAGATAGTCGTTGCTGCACCACACGGTAACGTCGTCGGTAACACCGTCGGCCATATGTACCGCACTCGGGAACGCGCCGGCCTGACGCTGTAGATCGGCGAACACTCGGTAGTTGCCACCGCGGCGCAGCGCGTCCAGCTCGCCCGTGAAGAAGCTCTCATAGTCCATGGGTCGTCTCCATCGTGGCGGTCGTCCGCGTCGCCTTGCGCAAAGCCAGCGCCCAGTCCCACAGACGCGCAAATGGGATGGGCAAGATCAGCACCCAGCGCTCGATCGCGGCCACAGTCAGCATCGTAGTAGGTGATGTGAGGCTGGTTGCCGCCGTGTCACCCAGCGGCTCCGGCAGGCAAGACAGCAGTGCCGCCATTCCTACTGTGCCGGCGATGACGGAGAAGGGAAATAGCAGGTTGCTTGGGCGCCCGCGGGATGCTGACGGGGCAGCGTCATGCGAGCGTGCGCCGATCCCGATACGCTCGATGATACCTTGGGACAACGGCCGTGGCGTCGTGCTGGCTGGGAGCGCGGCGGGCATCGTGGCGCCCGCGTTTGGTGAAGGTATTTACCACGCCATGCTAGGCGAGCGTCTGGTGGCCGAGGCGGTTGAGGCCATATGTACAATGGCAGTTGGTGTGGAAGCGGTTCATGAGTAACCACGGCCACGTGTTTTTTGTCCTCGGGATCGCGCGGCATTTCTGGTACCTATCTGACAAGCGGCGTGAGGGTTTCATCAAGATGTGCAACGATAAGAATGTGCAACGCCGGGCCAGGGGAGCGTATATGAACAGGATTGTACGCACCGACCGGCTGGCGCACGTGCGGATTTTGGTGAATTATACGGTGCACCTGCGCGGCTTCGCTCATGTATGATGTATATCGTCCAGTCATGACGGTTACGGCCAGTTCTGGTCGTGGCCGCGCGGTTAAACTAGAACAAACGGTGCGGTGATGGAGTTGGTGCTAAACGACACGGTGGCCTGCGCCCGGACGGGTGTGGCGGACGAGGTCTGCCTGCGGCCTGGCGGTACCGGCCAACGGGCGCGGGTAGCACCCCATCATCACGGCCTACCGTTGCGGGTCGGGACCCGCGCGTCGCCGCTGGCGTTGACCCAGACCCGCGCGTTCCTGCGCATGCTGACGCAGTTTTGCCCGGTGCTGCGCGGCATGGACGTCTTTCAGGAGCACGCGATCCGCACGACGGGCGACGCCACCCAGGCGAGCGGCCAGCGCCTGGCGGATATCGGCGGCAAGGGATTGTTCGCCAAGGAAATCCACGAAGCGCTGCTTGACCGTCGCATAGACTTCGCCGTCCACAGCTTGAAGGACCTAGAGACGGAGCTGCCGCCAGGCATTGTGCTGGCCTGCACGCTGAAGCGGGAGGACCCGCGCGACGTTCTGATCCTCGGCTCCGACTGCGGTCCGGAGCTGCCCGGCGATCCGTACTCGGTGCTGCCTGTCGGCGCCATCGTCGGCTGTGGATCGGTTCGCCGGCAGTCGCAACTGCTGGCGGCGCGGCCGGACCTGGTGGTGCGCAACATCCGCGGCAACGTGCATGCGCGGCTGGACAAGGTGCGCCGGGGTGAGTTCGCGGCGTCGCTGCTGGCGCTGGCGGGCCTGAACCGCCTGGGCCTGGAGGAGGAGGCGGGGGTACTGATCGACGCCGAGGTGATGGTGCCGTCCGCCTGCCAGGGTATCGTCGGCATCACCATGCGGGCCGAGGATACGGACCTGCATGCGCTACTGGGCGCGATCGAGGATACGGACGCACGTATTCAGGCGACGGCGGAGCGGGCGTTGCTGGCGTCGTTGGATGGGTCCTGCCACACGCCGATCGGCGCGTATGCGCGGCTGTTGCCTGAGGGGCGGATGCTGCTGACGGGGCTGGTTGCGCGGCATGACGGTACGTTTGTGATGCGGCGGAGTTTGGCGTGCTTGCAGTCAGATGGCGCGCGGGCCGGTGCGGCGCTGGGCGATGAGTTACGGGCGGGATGCCCGGCGGATGTATTTGCGTAGCGAGTAATGCGGGCGCACTGCCCTCGACCTGCTAGAGGCGCGGGCCCCCATCCCGCGATCTACGGCGTGACAGTCACCGCCAGCTTCATTTTCGGATGAATGCCGCATAGCACCATGAACGTGCCGGCCGTCGTGAAGCGGACCGGCGTATGGGTGCCAGGCTGTTGTTCGCCGATGTCGAAGTTGAACCCATCGTCGATCAGGAACGCATGGTGGAGCAGCGGGCCATCATCGTTGACGAATAGAACGGTTTCCCCCTGATGGAGCACCAGCGTGCCCGGATCGAACCGGCGACCGCGCTGCTTCACCTCCGGCGACGGGGCGGCGCCCAGGGTGAGGCAGGCGCAAAATAGCATCAGGGCACGGGTCATGGCTGCACGACCTCCGGCTCAAAGGGAATGAGGCGGGCGAGTAGTTGGTTTTGCGTCGCGAACGGCACGCCTTGTTCGTCCATCGCCTCCTGCAGGTTTTCGACCAAAGCGTTCAGATGGCGGGGCCGCAGGTGCAGACCCTCATGGGCCTCCGTCATCGTGCGGCCAGGATAGGTGCATGGGCCGCCGACCAGGCGGCAGATATGCGCGGCCAGCAGCAGGCGAAGGCGCGGCATGTCTGCCTCGGCAAAGCGGTCGGCGATCCGTGGGTCAGCGGAGGAGCGGCGCAGCGTTCCATCCGTGATACGGGCGATGCCAGGCTTTTCGCCAAGCTCTTCATACAACCCGGCCCATGCCGGGTTAGCCGCAAGCAGCACCATCACAACGATCCAGCACATCAGAACCCCATCTGCGCGCTGATTTGCACGCCGCTTTGGTGTTTACGGGTCGCGACCGTACCCAGATCCAGATAGGCCAAGGTGGCGCTCACGGTCTTGGTCGGGAACCAGGCGATAAAGGCGTCGATCCACCGGCTGGACCGGGTGCTGTGCAGCGCATTGGGCATCGTCCGCAGCTCCGTACCCAACGCCAGGGTGCGGCTGGGGAGCCAGGCGGCTGACCCCTCGAACGCGGGGCGGTAGCTGTCGCTCTCGGGTCCGCCGAAGCCGAGCAGGCCGGCCTCGTTGGCGCGGGTCAGGCGGATGGTCGCGTTCAGCAGCACGCTTTGCCCCAGCAGTAATTTGGTGGCGGAGGCGTAGAAGTCGGTCCCCTGATGGCTTCGCGCGCCGAACGCAGCCAGTAGGGCACCGCGATCATTGGTCTTGTACTGAAACCCGACCGCGACCTGCGGCAGCCAGACGGGGCCATATACGACGTCCCCCAGCAGCCGAAGTTTGGCGCCGAAGACGTCCATGCGGATCGTGGAGCCGCGTCCGATGCCCAAACCCTGGCCGGCGCGCCCGGTATCGATGGCGACGCGGGCATAAGATAGCTCAAGCCGGTTATAGAAACCCGCGTTGACGCCGGCCGACGCGACTTTGAAATCCGACAGACGAACGGCGGTTACATGCGCGGTGCCGCCGATTGCGTCCCCGGTGCCGTAGCCGGCGATGGCAGCCCAGGGAACGGTGCCGCCGCCGGCTGCCCCCTCGATCGCAGCGATTCCGGCCGTGCCGCGCAACCGGCCGCTATCGAAAAGTGGATCGTCTGACTGGGCGGGGCGCGCCATGGCGGCGACCGCCAAGATGGCCGTAAGTAGGGCGAGGCGGTGATGCATAACGGCAACATGCGTCCGACATGTTGAAAAATCGTTACTGGCGAGATCAGCAACAGGTTTGATTAACCTAGACCTGCGACCGTTCGTTCATGGGAATGGCGCTGCCAACGCGGGTCGGACGGGTCAGGTGGTTCGCTCGGGCGTGGGCACAGCTGAGCCCGGCCGCGTTTGCGTCGACGATCCGGCGCAAGATTGTCCTCGCGTTTTTCGTCACGGCCAGCATTACGACCGGGTTCGGTGCCTACGCCGTCCACAACATCGGCGTCACCGGCGGATTGATGGCGGCCACGTTCGACCGGGTGCTGATGTCGCTCGACTATTCCCGCGCCGCGGTGAGCGATTTCGCCGTCCTGCAAACCGCCATGCTGCGTGAGCAGGTATCCGGCACCGCATCCCAACCGTCTATCGAGGCGCTGGCAACCCAGGTCCGCGACGATGTGCAGATCGCGGGGGAGCGGTCGTTGTCCGACGAGGCGCGCCGGGCGGCGGCGGATGCGGCGTTAACGGGCTGGATGGCCGCCGTGCCGCCCCTGCTGAACGGTGTGATCCCGTGGGCGAACTTGGACCGGCAGGCGGCCGAAGTGAACGAATGCCTGGATCAGCTCATCAACATTGCCGCTGGCGACGGCTTCGTGCACCGGCAATCGGCCCGGGCCCTAATCCGGCAGAGCCGGGTGGTGGACGCGACGGCGACGGTGTTGATGGTGCTCCTCGCGGCGCTGGTTGCTTCGCTATTGTCCCGTCAAATTATGGGCCCGGTCAGTGCCGCGTCGGCAGCCGCGCGCCGCATTGCCGCCGGTGAGTGGGCAGTGCGTATCCCGCCGCAACTGACCCAGGGGCAGGACGAGCTGGGCGCGTTACTGGCGGCGATGGAGACGATGCGCGCCAACATCGAGGAGATGATGTCGCGGGAGGTCGCAATGCGCCGGGTGGCGCAGGTGCGCCTGGCCGACGCGATCGGCATGTCGCAGG
>JANPPS010000241.1:0-2297 GCA_031428635.1 Rhodospirillales bacterium | reverse complement strand
GCGCCATCAGCGCCGCCTGATGCCCGGCCTCGACCGCGCGAAGCATCGCCATCAGGGCCACCAGCGTTTTACCGGAGCCAACGTCGCCCTGCAGCAGCCGCAGCATCCGCCGGGGCGCGGCTAGGTCAGCGTCGATTTCCTGCACCGCACGCAACTGGGACGGGGTGGGGGTGTGGCCGAAGCGGGTCAGCGCCGCCGCCCGCAAGGCGCCGTCTCCAATCAATGCCCGGCCCGGTACGAGCCGGTCCCGTGCCCGCATCCGGGCCAGGGCGAGTTGATGCGCCAGCAACTCGTCATAGGCTAGGCGCGCGCGCGGGGCGTCACCAGGGAGCACGGCCGGCGACTGCACCGCAAACAAGGCATCGCGAAACGAGGGCCAGCCCTCTCGCCGTAATAGCGCCGCGTCGTGCCATTCGGGCAGGTCGGGTACGCGCGCCAGGGCAATTACCATGGCGGACGCGATGCGGGGCTGCTTCAGGCCCTCGGTCAACGGCCACACGGGCTCCAGCTTCATCAGCGACGCGCGCTGTTCGGCTGGGACTGCGCGGGCGTCACGTAGCTGCTTGCGGGCGCCAAAGACGTCCAGTTTGCCCGACACGGCCAGGCGGGCGCCGGGAATGAACAGGGGCGACGGTTTCTCCCACAACGCTATCTCGGCAAAGCCGGTCAGGTCCTGCATCAGTACGCGCCATGGTTGGCGGCTGCCGCGGGCGGGGCTGTCGATCTTGATTACCTCAGCCTCGATTGTGACGACGCCGCCCGGAGTCGCATCGGCGATCGTGGCGGCGGACCGGCGATCAACATAACCGTCCGGCATGTGAAACAGCAGATCCAGCACGCGGGGGCCGCCGCACACACGTTCCAGCCGCCGGGCGGTATGTGGTCCGACGCCGGGCAACGTGGCCAGCGGTGCCAGCAGGGGTTCGAGAGCATCCACGGGCTGACACTTAGCGGGTCGGCGTCTATATGACAGCCCGACGACCCCAAGGGATAAGCCGCTGACCACCACCCATGAAGACCCCCGCCGCCGGCGTATCCTGTTTCGCGCCACCCATCGTGGTACGTACGAGAACGATATCCTCATTGGCGGCTTCGTACGCCGACGCCTGGCCACGTTCACCGAGGCCGAGTTGGACGAGATCGAGGCGGTGATGGAACACCCGGACGCCATGCTGGCCGACTGGCTGACGGGCCGCCAGCCGATACCCGACGACGTCGACACCCCCATGATGCGCGCCGTGCGTCAGGCTGCCCGGGACGGCGAGCAGGTCGTCAGCTATCCCGGCGCACCGCCCAACCCGAGCCCGCGATGACTGCGACCGTATTCGGCGCGCCCGAGGGCTATGACGCCGTATTGCTGGCCGAACGCCGCGCGGAGCACGATGGCCCGGTCGTGCACGTCGCGCGAGACGACGCCCGAATGGCCCGGCTGGCGGATGCGCTGGCGTTTTTCGCGCCCGACGTCGAATTACTCCGCTTTCCCGCCTGGGACTGCCTGCCGTACGACCGGGTATCGCCAAATCCTGAGATCGTCAGCGAGCGCATCGCGACCCTGGCGCGCCTCACGGAACCGGCGGCCCGGCCCCGCATCGTGCTCACGACCGTCAACGCGCTCGTGCAGCGTGTTCCGCCGCGTACCTTGTTTCAGGGCGCGATGCTGTCCATCCGCGAAGGGGGCGCTGCCGACCTCGATGCGATCGTGGTGTTCCTGGAGGGTAACGGCTACGGCCGCTCCGGCACGGTCATGGAGCATGGCGAGTACGCTGTCCGGGGCGGCATCCTGGACATCTTCCCGGCGGGCGAGAGCGAGCCGGTCCGCATCGACCTGTTCGGCGACACGGTTGAGAGCCTGCGCCGGTTCGACCCGACCACGCAGCGTAGCGCCGACCGAATTCCCTCGCTGATCCTACGCCCGGTGTCGGAGGTCCCGCTTGATCCAGTGAGCGTTAGCCGCTTTCGCGAAGGCTGGCGTGAGCTATTCGGCCCGAAATCGTCAGAAGACCCGCTATATCAGGCCATAAGTGACGGCCGCCGCTATCCGGGCATCGAGCACTGGGTGCCGCTGTTCCATGCCGCCATGGAAAGCCTGCTGGACTATCTGCCTGGTGCCGCCATTAGCCTGGACGACCAATCGGGTGCCGCTGTGGAAGCCCGCCTTGAGATGATCCAGGACCACGCCGCCGCGCGCCAGGCCGTGCCACGCGAGGGGGAGGTGCCGTATCGTCCGCTGCCAGCCGGGCGTTTGTACCTCGATCAGCCCGCCTGGGACGCGCTGCTGACGGCGGGGCAGGCGGTGC
>JANPPS010000240.1:0-2919 GCA_031428635.1 Rhodospirillales bacterium | reverse complement strand
CTTTGGCGCCAATATAGTGTGGCGGCGCGGCACGGATACGCGCTGCCGCGCCGCGCGGTTGCAACAAAGCGCCCGCGCCCTATATAACCGCGCCCGCCGGAGAGGTGGCCGAGTGGCTGAAGGCGCACGCTTGGAAAGCGTGTTTGCGCGCAAGCGTAACGTGGGTTCGAATCCCACTCTCTCCGCCACAGGGCTTTGCTAATCCACTCATATTATTGGGTTATTAGTTTTTTTATAAAGTTTTTCCCGCGTTTCAACTCATAGTCGGGTTCGTCTTACTGCTTGGTGAGCTTGTTGGTAACGCTAGGGTGTGTCCCCATTGCGCCGGTCACGACAGCTCTGATTCACCTTTCGGCGGAGGTGCATTATGGCAAGGCAGTTCTGGTTGAGCGACGCGCAATGGGCTGTGTTGGAGCCTCTGCTTCCGCGTCTGGGTGGCAAGCCACGGGTGGATGACAGGCGGGTGATCAGTGGCATCCTGCACCGGTATCGCGAAGGCCTGTGCTGGCGCGCGGTGCCGGCCGCGTACGGCCCGCGGACAACGCTCTTCAATCGCTTTGACCGCTGGAGCAAGAAGGGCATCTGGCAGGGACTGCTCGCCGCACTTGTTGCCTGTGAAGACCCGCCCGACAGCGCGATGGTCGACAGCACGGCAGTTCGTGCCCACCGCTCGGCCGCAGGCGCAAAAGGGGGCAGCAGAACCAAGCCATCGGACGGTCGCGCGGTGGACCCACGACCAAGATCCACGCGCTCTGCGACGGCACCGGCCGCCTCTACGCCTTGATGCTGACGGCAGGCCAGGTACACGACATTCAGGGCGGCCGGGCCTTGCTGGCCAGCGTGCCGGCCATGCGGCAGTTGATTGCCGACAAGGCCTATGACGCCAACGACCTGCGGGACTTCTTGGCCGGTCAGGGCACCGAGCCCGTCATATCGCCCATGCCGAGGCGTCTGGAACGGCCAGCGTTCGACAGGGACGCCTACCGCACACGAAACCTGATCGAGCGAGCCTTTTGCCGCCTGAAAGACTGGCGCGCGATCGCGACCCGCTACGATAAGACCGCCCGAAACTTCCTCGCCGGCATCTGCCTCGCCGTTGCCATCACGGATTGGCTTCATTGAGTCCACACCCTAATGCGCACGATGGGTTTGCGGGAGATGCATCAACAGCCAAGCACTAGCGCGCCGCATCCGGCTGTCCTTACCCTTGGCTATTCATGACCACACCGGCTGGCAACGTTAGGTGCCCAATGGTGCAGGCGGCGCCCCGATCACCTCGACTGCCCAGTCGGGACCAGCGCCTCCGCGACGCTGTCGGTGCTGGCCGGCCACCAGATATACCGGGGCCGGACGGCCACGACACAAGCGACACCGTAGGGCCGCAACCGCGTCGCTGATGCGGCGATCGCCATCTCCTCGAAGGAGCCGGACCGGCAGCAGTACCACCCGCGGGCTACACGGGCATCGTACCTCGAGTGTACACCCCACCCATTGCGAGAGCCGCTGTGTCGGCGAGAACGGCGGGGGGTGGTTCTGCTCCGACATCGCGGATCACTGTGCCGCCCTGATGAGAACAAGTCAAGAACATCGAGGCCGATCAGGGCTCGCCGGTCACCCGTCTCGCTACGGACGGTGAGGGAGCAGGCCGGAAGATCTCGTAGCGCCCGAGGAACAGGTCGCCCAAGGCGTAGCGTAGCCGGTAGGTAATCCAGCGCTGCGCCAGGTGATGCGGCCGGTCATGCAGCATGTGGCAGCGCTGGCAGAACGCGCGCAAATTGGTGAGCCGGTTGTTGCGAGGGTCGCTATCCAGGTGGGCGGCGGCCAGCACGACGCGGGTGGTTCTCAACCGCACCATCTCCATCAGGTCGGGCCAGCGGGCAGGGCGGCCGCGCCGATCACGCCAGGTTGTTGCCTCATCGTCGAACCAGCGCCCGTCGGGTAGGCAGCGGAGCTGCACCAGGTGCGGCCGGCCGCAGCGCTGACATCGGCCGCCGGCGCGCTCGAAGCGCACACGCCGGCTCAGCTCGCGCCAGTGAGCCGGGTAAAGAGCACGTAGGGCAGGGCGGATCGGCACGGTTACGCCGCCTGCTTCTTGCCGAGCACGCGATAGACGCTGGCGCGTCCAATACCGAGCTGGCGGGCGATGGCGGCAGGTCCCAGCTTTTGCTCCTCGTGCAGCTGCCGGACAACCGCCGGGTCGATACGCGGCTTACGACCGGTGTAGACGCCGCGCGCCTTGGCGGCGGCGATCCCCTCCATCTGGCGCTCACGCCGGAGATTGGTTTCGAACTCTGCGAACACGCCCAGCATATCGAGGAACGCCTTGCCAGCGGCGGTACCGGTGTCGATCGGCTGCTCCGTCGCGCGCAGCGCCACGCCCCTCACCTTCAGCTCGTGGACGATGTCCTGCAGGTCCTTCATCGAGCGCGCCAGCCGGTCGATGCGGGTGACGACCAGAGCGTCGCCGGGCCGCAGGAAGTCGAGCAGGACTTGCAGCTCGGTGCGCCCGTCGCGGCGGGTGCCGCTGGCCTTCTCGGCGCGGATAACGTCGCACCCTGCCCGCTCCAGCGCGGTACGCGGAAGGGTTAGGTCCTGCTCGATCGTGGAGACGCGGGCGTAGCCGTAAAGGGGCATGGGCAAAGGGCCGGGCTGGAGGAGGGGAATGTCTCGGTAGAGTCTAGGCCCGCTTCCGGTAGTGTCTCAAGCCCCCGTTTCCGGCCCAAATGAGACGTGGTTCAGCGTCTCGCGGGACTGTCTTGTTGGGGTATACCTCAATGGGGCGATGACTGCTTGGTGTGACAAAGAGGCTGTAGCTGGTGGCCAGGCATTTACTGGCCTTCAGTGTGCGTTTCGGTGCCCGTGCCGATGGTGTAGGTCGGGGTAATGCGGGTGCCGATGCGCCATCGGCTCATGCCGATG
>JANPPS010000239.1:0-8773 GCA_031428635.1 Rhodospirillales bacterium | reverse complement strand
ACCGTTTCTGACCGCAGCCATGATCAGCCACAATCTTGGGACACTCGTCATTGGCTGTTTCTCAAACATAGGATTCTCCATTATTCCTATCATACTATAATATATCATAGTTGTAAAAGAAGATTGTATATGACTATTGCGTTTTCTGTTGGCAAGAGCGGAAACCGTACAATTTGATAAACGTCGGTAGCACCGGATCCGAAGGTTTGTTCGTAAGAGACATATCAGCCAAACTAATTAAGGTCGTTGAGTTACCGGAGAACCCATTTTTTATGCAGGGTGAGAGGTGGCCCGGGACAATCGGACAGCTCGATAGGTGACAGATCTGCCTGACAGTGGCGAGTATACCGCGGAGCAGGAGCGTTGATGATTTAGGGCTGCCGCTAATCTGAAATCTGGTTTGATAGTACGTTCAAGAACCGTTCATCGATTATGTCTCTTACAAGCTGTTCTATTTTCACTGCTAGGGTCTCTATCGTAGCAGCGGTAGGGGGAGCATTAAAGGTTTGACCCCTCGTGCTGAATACGAAGTCTCCGTCCAGTTCCTCACCCCATAGGCCGTGCATCAGCCGGTTGCGTTCATCAGACGCTGCTACCGCGGCTTCTATGAGAGCAAGAAACCTCACGCTTGGCGTCTTTTCCGCGGCTGCTGATCCGGCCGCTTTCCGCAGTTTCTTAACAACATCGCTGAACGACGTATTCGTAAACTGTAACGCTTCCTCGACCGTTTCATTTGTAACGCTGCGCCTGGCTAACCGGACAACCTGTTCAAGGTGGGCGTGTCTGATAGCCACCTTACCAACGGCGATCAGCACTGACGGATCAGTCGGAATGTTAAACAACACGTGCCGCGCAATTTTTTCTGTCAAAGCAAAGCTCCTCGTTCTGATCCGGCCAGGCAACATAACCGGCCACGACCCATGCATTACGCCGGAATGGGGTCACACTTAGTCTCGCGCCTGAGCGGTGCCGTTTTAACACTGGCTCGCGGTCCATTATCCGGTTTCAGGGCAGTATAACGCGAGGCGCTCTCCTGGACGACTGAACCAGCCCACGAGACCGGTATGGTCCGGCACCGGCGGTTGGCGCGAGATGACAACCCCCAGGGTGCCATTGCCTTGAATGCGGCTTCATCGCGGAGGTAGGCTGCGAGCAGAACAGATATGGGAGGCTCCAATGGCTAATGGTTAGAATCAGAGCACGGAGGTTTTGGGCGAGTGTCGAATTCCATAGGATTACGGGCGGTTCGGACAAATTTTGTCAGCTGCTATCTGATAAAGCCCAATCTCCAGAATGCGAGTACTATAAGATAGGAAGTAAGTGATGGTATATTTACAACATTACGTTCGTTCAATAGTATGTGCCACTTTCATTTTTTTATGCACTATCTTGGTGGGATGCGCTCGCCACTACGATGTCAATCTGATGTCGCAATCCGCTGTAGATCAAGCACACACGACCATTACCGTAACAACGGGTCATCCTGGCGGAGAGTTCGCGATTGTATTGCACGGCAAACAGTATAGTGGCAGATGGATTTATGTTGCTGACGGCGGCGGCGCGTCATACCGGTCGGCCACCGGTTTCGCGGGTGGCCGAGCCGTAAGCGCGAGCGGCACCAGCCTAGTACTCCCGACCCAAGGCGGAGGTTCCGTGATCGCATCGGCCCCTGACGGATCAACCCTCCGCTGCCAGTATTATTTTAACGCCTTCAGCCGCAGTGGAGTTGGGGTCTGCCAGGGAAATGACGGAGCAGGGTATGATCTCCACATCACCCCGACCTGACGCATACGATTGGGAAGTCAGATCCTCAATAAAATGAACGGGGGCGGCAGGAGCAGAACCGTCTGTGACAGGTTATCCGTTAGGCTACGTCCAGCACCAGCTCCAGCGACCAAGTAGCCGGCGGGCCATTGATGAACGATCGGTTATGACCAGCCACCAAATACACGCGCGAAGGTCGGCCACGGCGCGATGAGCAGCGCAACCCGTCCAGGATCATGCCGAAGGTTCGGTCGCATGCCGGGCTTGAAGCATCCGCACAGGCAGCAGCGTAAAGCGTGGTGAGCATGGGCAGCGCAGCTTCAGACTGCACTCTGGCCAGTCAGATAGGCGGTGGCTGCGAAGGAAGGCAGGTGGGTGGGCGCTCTAGAAAGGAGCGTAAAGTGGATTTCTTGTGGGAACAGATCAAGAACAGATTCTCCCGCTGTGCCCGCAACAGCACCTCCGGCCGCCCCCTGGGCGCGCTGGCGGTCGTGGCCACGCGGCTAATTGATCGCCTCGATACGGACATGGTACGGACACTTACCAGCACTGTTTCTTTCGAAACCGGCTAACCCGTTAAAACCGTGGTGGGCGCTGTAGGATTCGAACCTACGACCCGGTGATTAAGAGTCACCTGCTCTACCAACTGAGCTAAGCGCCCACACTGCTCGAGCGGCGCGTATACCAACTGCCGCCTCTAAATGAAACCCCACACGCCGTGGCCAGTCGAAACGCAACGCAGCCTTGCGCCAATCACACATCGCGTGGTTTGTTCAACACTCAAATAGGGGATCACGCCTTGGCCTACGCCCTCCAGCAACTCATCAACGGCGTCACGCTCGGCATGATCTACGGCCTCATCGCCGTTGGTTACACCATGGTTTACGGCATCATCGGCATGATCAACTTCGCCCACGGTGATGTGTTCATGATCGGCGCGTTCATCTCTCTAATATCCCTTACTGCCTTGTCCGCTCTTGGTCTCACCTCCGTTCCCCTGGCGCTTGCCCTCACGCTCGTCCTCGCCGCCGGCATCGCGGGCCTCTATGGCTGGTCGATCGAACGTGTGGCCTACCGCCCACTCCGCGGCAGCTTCCGCCTCGCCCCCCTCATCAGCGCCATCGGCATGTCCATTTTGCTGCAAAACTTCGCGCAGGTCAGTCAGGGCGCCCGCGTCAAGCCGATCGCGCCCGTGATTCCCGGCGGCTTTGAGGTCATGAATGACGGCGGCTTTGCCGTGCAGCTATCGTGGATGCAAATTGTTATATTTGTCGTCACCCTGACAGTACTCGCCATCTTTACCTGGCTCGTCGCCGCCACTCCGCTCGGCCGGTCGATGCGCGCGTGCGAGCAGGACAGCAAGATGGCCGGCCTACTCGGCATCGATACCGACCGCACGATCAGCATCACTTTCGTCATCGGCGCCGCCCTGGCCGCCGTGGCCGGGTTCATGTTCCTGCTGTATTATGGCGTGATCGACTTCTTCATCGGCTTCGTCGCCGGCGTCAAAGCCTTTACCGCCGCCGTGCTGGGGGGCATCGGCAGCCTGCCCGGCGCGGTCCTGGGTGGCCTCGCCATCGGTTTGATCGAGACGTTTTGGTCCGCCTATTTCAGCACGCAATATAAAGACGTGGCCGCGTTCAGCGTGCTCATCATCGTGCTGATCTTCATGCCCACCGGGCTACTCGGCCGGTCGGATGTCGAAAAAGTATGACCGGGACCACGACAACGGGTGCCTTCCGCGACGCTGGGTTGTCGGCGCTGGTCGCCCTCGGCCTGTTCGGACCCATGATCGGCCTCAAAACCGAAAGCGCACCCGGCGGCCTGTATCTCGTACCCCGCCCGGCGGCCCTGGCCATCGCTGTCGCCGCCGTGTTCTTCGGCCGACTCGCTTTGCTCGCCTGGCGCGGCACCCCCCGCCAGACCTACGCCGCCAACCGAGCCCTCGCCGAGGGTCTAACCCACGCCGGCAAATATCTCACACCCGCGTTGCTGGTTCTCGCCGTTGCCCTGCCGTTTATCGGCAGCCGCTACGTCATCGATACGGGCGTGATCGTGCTGACGTACGTCATGCTCGGCTGGGGGCTGAACATTGTCGTGGGCCTCGCCGGGCTACTCGATCTCGGCTACGTCGCGTTCTACGCCATCGGCGCCTACACGTTTGCACTTTTATCCCAGCAGGGCTTTGGCTTCTGGCCGTCTTTGCCCGTGTCGGGCCTGGTCGCGGCAATGTTCGGCGTCCTGCTCGGCTTCCCCGTGTTGCGCCTTCGCGGTGACTACCTTGCTATCGTCACACTGGCGTTTGGCGAGATCATTCGCCTCGTCCTGCTCAATTCCGTAAGCGTCACCGGCGGCCCGAACGGTATCGGCAACATTCCCCGCCCCACCCTGTTTGGCCTCGCCTTCACCAATTCCGGTGGGCCCAACACTTTCGTCGGTTTTCTCAGCGCCCACGGTATCCCGATCGATTACAGTCCAACCCAGCGCGCGGCCTTCCTCTATTTCGTTATCTTGGGCCTGGCTCTCCTCACGAACTGGGTCTCGCTCCGCCTCCGCCGGGTCGCCCTCGGCCGCGCGTGGGAGGCGCTGCGGGAGGACGAGATCGCCTGCCGTAGCCTGGGCATCGACGTGACGGTCACGAAACTGACCGCATTCGCGATCGGCGCCGGGTTCGGCGGCCTGGCCGGCTGCTTCTTCGCCACCCGCGCCTCGTTCATCAGCCCCGAGAGCTTTACCTTTATCGAAAGCGCCATCGTGCTCGCCATTGTCGTGTTGGGTGGCCTGGGCAGTCAGCTCGGAACCGCACTCGCCGCCATCGTCATGATCGGTGGGTCGGAAGTGTTCCGCGACCTACAGGAATATCGCATGCTTATTTTCGGCGCGACCCTCGTCATTGTCATGGTGCTTCGCCCTCGCGGCCTCGTCTCCGGCCGTACGCCCAGCGTCTCGCTCGGTCAGAAACGCGAAATCTCGGCGGAACTGGTGGCGGAGGGCCGGGGCTGATGCTTACCGTCAGCAACCTCACCATGCGCTTCGGCGGCCTGACCGCGGTCAACGCCCTATCGTTCACGGCCGCAGACGGTCACATCACGTCCGTGATCGGCCCAAACGGCGCCGGCAAGACGACGGTGTTCAACTGCATCACCGGCTTTTATCGCCCAACCAGCGGCAGCATCGAGCTTACTCATCCCGACGGAACCAGCTACAGCCTACAAACCCTGCCCGGCCACCGCATCGCCCTCCGCGCCCGCGTCGCCCGTACGTTCCAGAACATCCGCTTGTTCCAGGGCATGACGGTGCTGGAAAACCTGCTCGTCGCGCAGCACAACGCGTTGATGCCCAACGTCGCCAATGGCCTCTTGTCAGTCTTCGGCGTCGGCGGTTACGCGCGCGCAGAGACTATCGCCATCGACCGCGCTCGCAGCTGGCTCGATCGGATCGACCTGCTCGACCGCGCCGACCGGGCCGCCGGGACGCTCCCCTACGGCGACCAGCGCCGGCTCGAAATCGCGCGCGCCATGTGCACCGGCCCCGTCATGCTATGCCTCGACGAACCCGCGGCCGGCCTCAACCCGCGGGAGAGCGACGAACTGGCCACGCTGCTTAAGTCTATCCAGGCCGACGGCTGCACGATCCTGTTGATCGAGCACGACATGGGCGTCGTCATGCGCATCAGCGACCACATCGTGGTCCTCGATCACGGCAAGCACATTGCCGACGGCCCCCCCGCCGCCATCCGCACCAACCCGGCCGTCATCGCCGCCTACCTTGGCGAGGGCGACGATGACGACATGGACGCGCCCGTGGCGACCGCCGCATGACGGCGCTGTTAAAAATGGACGGCGTCACCGCTTATTACGGCGCGATCCAGGCGCTGCGCGGCGTGTCGCTGGATGTGCAGCAGGGCGAGATCGTGACCCTCATTGGCGCCAACGGGGCTGGCAAGAGCACGCTGATGATGACCATCTGCGGCAACCCCCGCGCCCGCGACGGCACCATCGTTTATGACGGCACCGACATCACCCAGGCGCCCACCCACCAGATTATGCACATGGGCCTGGCCCAGGCGCCCGAGGGCCGGCGCATCTTCGCCCGTATGACCGTGCACGAAAACCTGCTGATGGGCGCGCAGGTCGTGAAAATGCGCAACTACAACCGCATACGGGAGCAGGTCTTCCACCTGTTCCCCCGGCTGCAGGAACGCCAGGCCCAGCGCGGCGGCACGCTGTCGGGTGGGGAGCAGCAGATGCTGGCGATCGGCAGGGCGCTCATTAGCCAACCACGCCTGTTGCTGCTGGACGAGCCGTCACTCGGCCTGGCGCCGCTGGTGGTTCGCCAAATTTTCGGTTCTATCCGCGAGCTGAACCGGACCGAGGGACTGACCGTCCTCCTCGTCGAGCAGAACGCGTTCCAGGCGCTGCGCCTGGCCCATCGCGGCTACGTGCTGGTCAACGGTGCCATCACCATGACCGGCCCGGGCGCAGAACTGCTTGCCCGGCCCGAAATCAGGGCCGCATACCTTGAAGGTGCGCATTAGCCGCTTCCCTGCCCCTCGTTTCACGCATAGGCTACGTTAGCCCAATCGAACACAGGAGACGCTTCATGCTACGCAGAACGCTACTCGGCACTGTCACGGCACTCGCCCTCGCTGGCGCCGCCCAGGCCCAGATTCATGTGGCCACCGTCGGTCCCATGACCGGATCCTACGCCGCAGTCGGCGCGCAGATGAAGGCCGGCGCCGAGCAGGCCGTGGCCGACATCAACAAGGCCGGCGGTGTAAACGGCCAGCAACTGATCCTGGAAATCGGCGACGACGCCTGCGACCCGAAGCAGGCGGTCTCCGTCGCGAACCAGATGGCCAGCAAGAAGGTCGCGGTCGTGGCCGGACACTATTGCTCCGGCAGCTCCATCCCAGCCAGCAAGGTGTACGGCGAAGAGGGCGTGCTGCAGATCAGCCCCGCCAGCACCAACCCGCGCTACACCGACGATGGCGGCTGGAACACCTTCCGCGTCTGCGGCCGTGACGATCAGCAGGGTGCCATCGCCGGCAAGTTCTTGGCCACCACGTTCAAGGGCAAGAAGATTGCCATCCTCCATGACAACTCCGCCTACGGTAAGGGTTTGGCGGACGAGACGCAGAAGGGCTTGGCCGCTAATGGCGGTAAGGAAGCCATGTACGCCGCCTATACCCCCGGTGAGCGCGACTACTCCGCCATCGTCAGCCGCATGAAGCAGGCCGGCATCGACGTGATCTACGTCGGCGGCTACCACACCGAAACGGGCCTGATTGCCCGCCAGGCCAAAGAGCAGGGCATGAACGTCACCGTGGTCGGCGGCGACGCCCTGGCCACCGCCGAGTTCTGGCAGATCGCCGGCCCGGCTGGGGAGGGTACGATTATGACGTTCCCGGCCGACCCGCGTAAGCGGCCCACCGCCGCCGCCGTCGTCGCCGAGTTTAAGGCAAAGGGCTTCGATCCGGAGGGCTACACGCTCTACACCTACGCCGCCCTGCAGATCTGGGCCGAGGCAGCCAAGAAGGCTGGTAGCACCGACGCTCACAAGGACGCCGACACACTGCGCGGGGGCACCACTTGGAACTCGGTCATCGGCCCGATCACGTTTGACAAGAAAGGTGACATCACGACCGCCGACTATGTGTTCTATGTCTGGAAGAACGGTAACTACACCGAGATGTAACGGAATGGCCGGCCCCTCCACCCAAGGCCGGCCAAACCCGATGCGATCCCGCCTAGAAATCGTGTTCGAGCGCGCGCTGTTCAGCTTCCGATGGTTGTTAGCGCCGATCTACTTCGGGCTTGGACTGAGCTTGTTTCTGTTACTATACAAGTTTTTTGGCGCTGCCTGGAAACTGGTCTTGACTGCCGCGGGCGGCGCGACCGACACGACCGACGCGACGGACGCGATAATCGTCGGGGTACTTGGCCTGATCGATATTTCGCTGATGGCCAACCTGATCGTCATGGTCGTCTTTGCCGGCTACGAGAATTTTGTGAGCCGAATGACCGCGAACGACCACCCGGATTGGCCGGACTGGATGGCTCATATTGGCTTTGCCGAGATCAAGCTGAAACTGATGACCAGCATCATGGCTATCTCGGCTATTCACGTACTGGAAAATTTCATGGCGATCGCCCGGCTTTCCGACAGGGAATTGGCTTGGTCCGCCGGCCTGCATCTCATGTTCGTGTTCAGCGCGGTGTTGCTGGCTTATATGGACCGGCTAAGCAACAAGGGTTAAATTCGTGGGCAAAGTATTTTATGGCAGGCGAACCGGCCACGGAAAGATTGATACTGATATTTTACACTGTTCTATCTTGCTTTACTTGTTTCCAACAATGAAGCCGCTTGAGTAATCTACGCCGCCGCAACCCGATGGTACGCCCGGCCAAAGTAAATCAACCCATCCCGCGTGTCGCCGATCCGCAGCGCTAGGGCCTCGCAAAAGACCACGCTGTGTGTCCCGACCTCGGTCACCTGCGCGATCCGGCAGTCGACCGATACGACCGCCCCATCCAACACCGGCGCACCTGTCGTCAACGTCGACCACTGCGCGCGCGCAAACCGCTCGGCCATCGGCACGTTGCCACTGCCTGCGAACAGCCCCGATAACGGCTCCTGCACCGACGCCAGCGTGTTGATGCACAATACGCCTGCGCCCTTGAACGCCTCATTCAGCGCGCTGCCCCGGTTCATGCACACCAGCATCGTCGGCGGATCATCGGTCACGCTGCAGACGGCCGATGCGGTGAAACCCAGACTGCCCTCGGGTCCGACGGTCGTAATGATATTCACTGCGGCACCCAACCGGGCCATGGCGTTCCGGAATTGTTGGCGGTCAATCACTCGTCGTCTCCTGCCGGGTCCATGGCCGGGCTATAGCAACATCTCCCCCAAACGCAAACGCGCGCCCCCAACCGGGACGCCCGTTCGGTCGAATGTGAAAGGCCGTCAGACCATAACGGCAGAGTCACGAAGCGTGACTGTGGCT
>JANPPS010000238.1:0-18792 GCA_031428635.1 Rhodospirillales bacterium | reverse complement strand
CACAATACACATATGGCGGTGGTTGTGGACGAGCATGGATCCACCGTCGGTGTCGTAACGCTGGAAGATGTCCTGGAACAGGTGTTCGGAGAGATTGAGGACGAGCACGACATTTCGCGTCCGAAACAAGACCATCACGCGGCGGCATTGGAACTGGAGGGGACGATTAACATCCCGGATCTGGCGAACGAGTACGGCGTGGAGCTGCCAGCCGATGGTGGCTTTGAAACGCTGGCCGGATATCTGCTTTCGAAGTTGGGGGACCTGCCGCAAGAGGGCGTGGTGTTGGAGGACGATGGGCGGCGGTTTACGATTTTAGAGATGGAACGAAACCGGATTGCGCGGGTGCGTATTGAGAGGCTGCCGGTGTTGCCATGATACGGTCCGCGCGGAGTTGTTGGGCCCTATGGCCGTGGATTAGAAACGAGCGGGAGCAACGCCTGCAGCCGAGGGTCGCGAAGATACAAGCCGCCCCAGAGGAGCGCGCCGAGAAGCGGTGTGGCGAAAACGGGTCGAGGTCGATGGGCGGGCGCATGCCGGTCAGCAGATCCGCCACCAGGCGGGCCGTGCCGGCGGATTGCGTAAGGCCCAAATGGCCGTGGCCGAAGGCATAGATCACTCGGGGCGCGACGCGTGATGGGCCTATGGCCGGTAGGCTGTCGGGCAGCGATGGACGAAACCCCATCCACGGCACACCACCTTCTGTATTCAGCCCCGGCAGGAAACTCCGGGCCTTGCGTAGCATCGCCGCGGACCGACGGAAGTCTGGCGGTCGGTCCAGCCCGCCGAGTTCCACCGCGCCGCCGACGCGTATGCCGTCCGACAAGCGGGTAACCACAAAGCCGTGGCCGCCGAAGGTGATCTGCGTGCGCAGAGCAAACGCGTCCGCCGGTAGCGTGGTGTTGTACCCGCGCTCTGTTTCTAACGGTATGCGCTCGCCCAGCGTTCGGGCCACGCGGTGGGAGAAGGCACCGGCCGCCAGCACTACCTGACCCGCGCGGAGCGTTCGTCCATCCACCGCGACCTCAACCTGATCTCCGGCAGGGCATAGCGCGGACACGGCCCCCTGCCCGATCACGCCGCCTGCCGCGCGGAAATAATCGGCCAGCGCCAGGGTATAAAGCCTGGGATCGGCGATCGAATACCATCCGGGGGTGAAGGTGCCGTGGGTGAACTGGGGTGCCAGACCCGGCTGGATGGAGGCCATACCGGCCGCATCCACGTGCTCGAACGAGATATTGTGCCGTTCGCGCGCCGCCCAGCCGGGCAATGACGCAGTCAACGCTCGCTCTCCCTCATAAACCTCAAGGTTGCCGTCCTTTCGCAGCATGGACCCGGTTCCGGATCGCGCCAGAAACGGTTCTAGTTCGGCCCTGGATAGGTCCATGAGCGCGGTCTGTGCGGCTGTGGCACGGGCCACCCTGGCTGGCGCACACGCACGCCAGAAGTGCAGCATCCACGGCGCGATCCGCAGGGCATAGGCGGGCGGTATCGACAGCGGGCCAACGGGGTCGAATAGCCATCCCGGGGCCTTGCGTAGGATACCGGGCGAGGCGAGCGGCAGGATATCGCTGAACGCGAAAGCCCCGGCATTGCCGGCCGAGGCACCGGCGGCCGGGCCTTCGCGGTCGAGCACGAGGACGGACAGCCCCCGTGCCTGCGCCGCAATCGCGGCCGACAAGCCGATAACGCCGGCGCCGATAACCACCACGTCCGTCACTGCGGCCATCCTGGGCTACGCGAGCCTGGCGGGATCAGTCCGCGGCGAGCCGAGATGCGGGGACCGCGCGACCGGTGGGACGGTACTCGGAAACGGCGCCGGGCAGCGTGCTCCATTCGGAATACCAGGCGTTGAACAGCGCGAACTGCGCCTCGCAATAGCCGCGCTGGCTTTCGCTCAGGGCATCGGTCTCGTTGAACTGAAGAGCGTACTCCTGGTCGCCCCTGATCGTCATCATGTGCTTGAAGAACAGCACCAGATCCGGACCTTCGTCGAAGGAGGACAGCACAGCGATAGCCGCCTCTAGCTCCAAGGCGCGGGATCGTGCCTCCGTCTCACCACGCGCGGCGGCGGCGGCCAGATTGCACAGGTGGATGACCTCGGTTGGCAGCACGTTGCCGATGCCGGTGATGGCGCCGGTCGCACCGCAATTGACGAAACCATGGAACACGGCCGTGTCGACGCCGATCATCAGCGATACGCCGTCGTCACGGCTGGTGATGTTCTCGGCGGCATAGCGCAGGTCGGCCACGCCGCCGAACTCCTTGAAGCCCACCAGGTTCGGGTGCTCCGCACGAAGGGCAAAGAACAGGTCCGCCCGGGTAACGAAGCCGTAATACGGGCTGTTGTAGATGACCGCCGGCAGATCGGGCGCCGCGGACAGTACCGCCTTGAAATGGCTGCGCTGCGCCGCCGGTGAACTGCCGCGGGACAGCACGCGCGGGATCACCATCAGGCCATGCGCGCCGACCTGCTGTGCGTGCGCCGCGTGCGCCACCGCCGCAGCCGTGTTGACGGCACCCGTGCCGACGATGACGGGAATACCGGCCTTCACCAGCGCCTCGACACCATCCATGCGCTGCTGGTCGCTCAATAGCGGCCAATCACCCATCGAGCCGCAGTAGACGACGGCCGACATGCCCTGGGCGATCAGGAACCGGGCCTTACGGACAAGCGCCGGAACATCTGGCGTGCGATCTGGCAGGCACGGGGTCATTAGCGCGGGGATCACGCCTGAGAATATCTGAGCAGTCATGCCGATCTCCTTGTGGTGCGCCGCGGGTGGGATGGGCCGCCGGCGCGGTTGCAGTTGTTGCTGCTTGAAATAGACCCTTTCTCACGACTAGGGCATCGAAATAGCAGGACCTGTTCAGGAGATCGATCGGCGACACGATAGTCGATCGGTTCGAAAGCGTCTCGATCAGCCGTTCGCCGGCCAGGCGCTGCGGGTCCAGGGCGGAGGTGGCCTCGTCGAGCGGCATATCGTCGGGCGCCATCGCCAGGGGCCGGGCGATGGCCATGCGCTGCTGCTGGCCACCGGATAGCTTGGACGGATAGACCTTGGGCTTGTCGTAGAGCCCCACGTGCTCTGGGTTCTTCGCGGCAATTGCCTCTGCCGCGCGGTTGTCTTTCCCAGGCACCTTGCGCGGCGCCAGCGTGACGTCCTCCAGCACGGTGATAGATCGGAACAATTCTTGACTACCAATAATCTCTATTTCACTTCCAATCTTAATCTATTTCTACGGAGTGAATAATGCCAATCGGATGCGCAAGGAGCCTATCCGCAGATAGACGGGGCTCGATTTCTATTCTAGTGGCGATTGTGCTTACCGCGCTAATCGGTGTAGCCGCTTTGGGCGTCGAAGCCTCTGCGTGGTTCATGATACGGCATAGCCTGCAAAACGCTGCGGATACCGCAGCGCTTGCCGCATCCACGAATGGGCAAACAAATTACGATATTGAAGCGAAGGCTGTTACGGCACTGTATAACCTCATCGACGGCACCAACGGCGTGACCGTGACGCCCTCCAACACGGCAGTCTGTCCAACCGGGGGGAGCAATTGCTATAGCGTCACGATAACGCAGGCTGTGCCTCTGTTTTTGGCTCCGGTGGTTGGATACATGGGCGACGTGGTCGTAAACGGACAGAACAGGGTGGCTCTGGCCGCCACGGCGGTCGCAAGCCGGGGCACCGAGTATTGTGTCCTAGCCCTCGCCAGCAGCGGAACCCAAGGAATTCGGACAAATGGTTCATCTAAAGCCGACATGACTGGCTGCAATACCATGTCTGATACTAGCGCTACATGCAACGGGCATAATCTGAACGCGGACATTGCTGATGCATATGGGATAAACACTAACTGCGGGAATATTCAGCGATCTAATATGCCGTTTGTCACTGATCCGTATACACAGTTATCGCGGCAAATACCGGCTAATGTTTGTACCAGCTATCCGCAGGAACCGTCGAAAAATGGTATCTCATTGCCGGCGTCGAATCTCTTATCCGGCAGTATCCTTCAGGCAGGTAGCATCCTCCAGGTGGGGACCCAGACTGTTTGTGGAGATTTGCAACTTACAGGCGACGTCACGCTGACCGGCCCTGGCTCGACGCTACTCGTGATCGTGAATGGCCAACTCGACCTCAACGGTCATACTTTAAAAACTGCAGCAGGCGCGGCTCTGACGGTGATTTTCACCGGTAGCAGTTCAGGCGGCTACACGCACGCACCGACCGGCTCGGGCACTCTCGATATCACCTCACCGACCAGCGGACCGTGGGCGGGCGTGGCAATCTACCAAGACCCTAGCCTCACCTCGGGCGTGGACATCTCTGCCGCCGGTAACAGTCCGATCTGGGATATAACGGGCTTAGTCTACCTGCCGCATGCAAGTGTCGTCTTTAGTGGCGCTGTGAATAAGTCCTCCTACGGCAGTTCCTGCTTTGTCATAGTGGTTGATAACCTCTTGTTCAGCGGAACTGATAGCATATTGGCCCATAGCGGCTGCGCCAGCGCGGGACTGGTCATGCCTGTAAGCCGCCCAAAGCTGCTCAATTGAGCGGACAAGCAACTATATTCCGCCAGAATGTACTTTTCAAAGAAGATCATCGGGGCATCGCCGCCATGGAGTTCGCGATCGCATCACCCATTGCGATTCTCGTGCTAATGAACGTTTACGATATTTCACGCTACATCTCGCAAGGTATGACAGTCCAAAGCGTAGCCCAGGTAGTGGTCCAGGCCATCTGGCGCACGTGCAACACCGCCCATGTCCCAGCCACGACGTTCGGCTCGGCATTTAACAGCATTACGACAACCGCCATCCAAAGCACTGCATTTAGAAATAAGATTACGTTGAAGAGCAGCGTCGTTAGGGGCATGAGTTTGGGGTCGGCATGGTTGCCGGTGCTGCGGCCACGTAGCGCGGCGATCTGAAAGCGCTTGGAGAGATTTGTCGCTTGCACCGTCAACTTGTTGGGCTGAGGTCGCGATGGTGCGCGATCAGGACGGCGTGTTCGTGATTACGTCACAGCGACGCCGCCGGTGACCTCGGCCCAAACCTGAAAAGCTTAGGTCTGGGCGGCTCGATACTGCTTGGCGGGCTCTCGGTGGTGGCGAAGGTGGAAGCGGGTGTTGATCCCATCATGCGCGGAGAGGAAGCGCTCCGCCTGCCCCGCTGAGTTGAACCGCTTCATCTGCCGCTTTCGCCGTCGCGTGGGCTGGTGCGAGTTCCCTGCCCGGTTGTTCAGTTCCGTGCGCTTCCTGTGGCTGACCGGCTTCATCACCTGGCACTTGGCTGCCCCGTAGCTGGCCAGCTTGTCGTTCATTATGACACAAGGCACCCGGCACTTCCGCTTCAGCAGCTTGCGCAGCAGGCGCTTGGCGGCCCGCGTGTCGCGCCGGCTCTGCATCAGGATGTCCAGCACGGTCCCGGTCTGATCGACCGCGCGCCACAGCCAGTGCTGCACGCCCGCGATCATCAGCACGACCTCGTCCAGGTGCCATTTGTCGCCGGCCGTACGGAACCACGCCAGGCAAGCGCGCGCTCGGCATCCGCGTGGCCGACCTGCTGGCCGGCACCTGGGTCGTGGAAGCACCGCGCCCGCGTTTGATGGACGAACTGGCGACGGTACCCCGCCCGGCATTCACCAGCGCGCCGTTGGGCGCGCACGGGATCAAGAAACTGCATGCGCTGGGGGACGTATCGCGGGGTCGCACGGACACCACGATGGCGGCGGTTGTGAGGCTGGCAAAGCTGAAATTGCTTTAACTCTTGGGGAAAAAGCGGCGCGTTGACGCAGCAAAACCCAACTACTCAGACTAGGCCTATCCGCCGCGCCCCAACCCGCCTTAGATGGTGTAAGGTTCGGGGAGAAAACAAATGGATGTGCGCGCAGCCGTCGCCTTTGAGGCTGGACAGCCCCTGCAGATTGAGACCGTGCAACTCGATGGTCCCAAGGAGGGCGAGGTGCTGGTGGAGATGAAGGCGACCGGCATCTGCCACACCGACATGTTCACCCTGTCCGGTAACGATCCGGAGGGGCTGTTTCCCGTGATCCTGGGCCATGAGGGCGCCGGCATTGTCGTGGAAGTCGGCCCCGGCGTTCGCAGCCTGAAGGTCGGCGACCACGTCATTCCGCTCTATACGCCCGAGTGCCGGGAGTGCGATTACTGCCTCAGCCGCAAGACCAATCTGTGCCAGAAAATCCGCGCCACCCAGGGCCGCGGCGTCATGCCGGACGGGACCAGCCGTTTTAGTTACAAGGGCCGGCCAATCCTGCACTACATGGGCTGCAGCACGTTTGCGAATTACTCGGTCATGCCAGAAATCAGCTTGGCGAAGGTCCGCACCGACGCGCCGTTCGATAAGATTTGCTACATCGGCTGCGGCGTTACCACCGGCGTAGGCGCTGTGATCTTCACCGCAAAAGTGCAGCCCGGCGACAACGTTATCGTGTTCGGGCTAGGCGGCATCGGCCTCAATGTCATCCAGGGCGCGCGGCTGGCGGGGGCCGACATGATCGTGGGCGTGGATCTAAACCCGGCGCGTGAGGAACTGGCCCGCAAGTTCGGCCTAACCCACTTCGTCAACCCGCGGGAGGTGAGCGGCGACATCGTCCCCCACCTTGTGGACCTTACCCGCGGCGGTGCCGACCACAGTTTCGAATGCGTCGGCAACACAACGCTCATGCGGCAGGCGCTGGAATGCGCGCATAAAGGCTGGGGTAAGAGCACAATAATCGGCGTCGCCGCCGCCGGTAAGGAGATCAGCACGCGACCGTTCCAGCTGGTCACGGGCCGGGTGTGGCAGGGCAGTGCGTTCGGTGGGGCGCGGGGCCGCACGGACGTGCCGCGCATCGTGGACTGGTACATGGAAGGTAAGATCAACATCGACGACCTGATCACCCACATCCTGCCGCTCGAGCAGATCAACGAGGGCTTCGGCCTTATGGAGCGCGGTGAGAGTATCCGCACCGTGGTGGTCTACTAGTCGGTTGATTAGGCTGGACTCTCCTTCGGGCGGTCCACCTCGCACCGCCACCCCTGCAGGCGTAGGCGGGGGTGGCCATCCAGGTAGTCCTGGGCGTACGTTTGCGCCATCATCGCACACGCTATCGGGCTGGCTACCGCCTCCCGCACCTCCCGCTGATCCAGACAGCGGATGGGATCGTTCGCCAGACAATACACAAGGACGAGTTCGATCATGATCTTTTCTCCGACGGGTAGCACTATGCGTTTATCTTTGGTGGTGGGCCTAGTACTTTGTGTCCCTCTCGCCGCGCGGGCGCAGGTTCCGGTCGAGGATAGTCGCCCGCTCAGCCCCGCCCAGACCGCCATATTCGAGACGCCGCATCTGCGTAGCATCACGGCGCCCGAAACGCTCCATTACAGATTCGTTCAGGATGGCGGCGTCAACTATACCGACCAGGTGGCCGTCCATATCCTCAAAGTATATCCGGATGGCAGTAAGTCCCTCACCTTCGACTACCTGACGGGCGAACGGCAGGTCCGCTTCCCCGAGCTCGACCATTTCCGCGGTAACCCGTTGGTGATGCTAACGCTAGAACAGGACGCCGCCGCAATGAAGGAGGCGCTAGGCCTATCGAGCAGCTACTTCCGCAACAAGATCAGGGAGGCGTTCGTGACCGGCGCCACTATGGCGGATACGTCCGTGCTGCTGAACGGTGTGACGGTTCCCGCGCGTGAAATCACGATCCAGCCGTTTTTGGGTAACGCCCGATTGGAGCGTATTCCGTCCGTGCAGGCCAAAAGCTACACCTTCGTTCTGGCCGATACGGTCCCCGGTATGATCGCCGAAATCCGCATTTCGGTCCCGGCCGATGCAAAGATGGAATCGCCCGCATTCAGCCAACGGACCATTTTCACGGGAGTATCACCATGATTCGCTTCGCCCTGGCTGCGGTTATCGCCTTTGCACCGGGTGCGGCGTGGGCGCAGGAACGCCATCCTACCTATGATTATCCCACGGCCGCCCGCGCCGACTACGTAATCGGCTGCATGGCCACCGCCAATTTCAAGCGGGAGAACCTGGACCGCTGCGCTTGCGGGATCGACACGATCGCCGATCAAATGACGTACGCCGATTACGAACAGGCCGACACTATTTTGCGCCTGCAACAGGGCGGCCTCGGTGATCGCGGTGCCATGTTCCGCGATACGCCAATCGCTAAGGAGCGGACCGAACAGCTTCGCCGGGCGCAGGCAGAGGTGACGCTACAGTGTAAGTAGCCGTCAGAGGCCAGGCCCGGTCAAAGCGAATTCCTGATGGAACTTGGCCTGGGTACTATCTTTCATATCGACCTGCAGCGGCCCGGTGCCGCCGGGTACGAAGCTGAAGGTGATTACCGGGTCTTCGCTCAGAGAAATATCGGCGTCCACCGCCAGCACCAGCGTATCGCCGTAGCGAACCGTGATGTCCTGTATGTAGCGGGGCGGGACGAAGTTATGGGTTAGCTGGTCGACCTGCATGCCGTTATTGTTGGGGTGGCTGATGAGTAGCTGCACCGTGGCCGGACCCTCGGACGGCAGGGTATCGCCATCGAGCCGTAGGCGCATCTGGCCCAACCGGCTCAGGGCGAGCTGAGGGTCCTTGGTCGATGGGGCGGAACAGCCACCGGCCGCCTTGACGTACGACTCAGCAACAAACAGATGGCCGTCCTCGGTCTCGGCCACGGCATGCATAAGCGTGTACTGGTCTACCCGGACCCGGGTCTTGAGCGTGTGCGCGTAGGCGGCAGGCCCGAACCGGAAGGTGCCGGCCAGCGGGGACGGATTGCCGTCCACAATCAGCCAGACCGCTTTGACCCGGCTATGGGCCATCCCCCCTGCGGCGGCGAGCGTCACGGTCACCGGCACCAGTGACGCGTCGACCGCCCGGGCCGGCGCATCGAGCGTGATAACCCCCGCGCCGCTGGACACGGGCCGGTCGCCGAACACGGCGTGTTGTAGGTCCTGCCACCGCTCGGCCCGGGCGGCCGGATCGTCTTCTGCCCGTGCCACGCCGGGTAGCGCCGCCAGCAATCCCGTTACGAGAAGCCAAGTCCGGATGTGTGCCATGGTTCGCTTCCTCATTCCCACTCGAGTTCTTTGAACGCGGCCGTCACGTTGCGGCCGTTATAATCGTCGAACAGCGCCCAGTTGGCCCGCTCCCCCTGGCCCACGGACTCTATCGCCAATTCGATGTCACCGCCCCGGGCGATTATGGCGCGGATGTCGCGCATCAGACCGCCGAGGTAGCGTTCCTGTGCCCCTGCCGCCGCCGGCCATGCGATGGATGCCGGCCCGTGGCCGGGCACCGCCCGATGCGCCGGGGACGCCCGCAGCGCCGCCGTCTGCGCCAACCATCCCCGAATACTGCCATCGAGGGCCGGGACGCGGTCCACAAACAGCAAATCGCCCAGCCATAGCAAACCCGCCGTCGCGTCCAGCACTGTCAGGTCATTATCCGTATGCGCCGTTGGGTGCGCCCGCAATTGCAGCATGCGTCCGCCCAGATCCAGCGTCGCCTCGTCGCGGACCAGCAGGCCGGGCTTGGCGTAGTCCCCGGCCTCGTCGATGCCCAGGATGTCGGCCAGGGCGTTACGATAGAATTCGCCCCGTTGCACCAGCATGCCCTCCATACGGGCGTGGCCGACGAACACCGGCGCGTCATCAGCGAACGCGGCGGCGCCGAACACATGGTCCGGATGCAGGTGGGTCATGATGACGTAGCGGATCGGCCGGTCGGTGCGGGCGCGGATGCTGGCGCGCAACCGGTCGCCATCCAGCTGGCTGCCCCCGGGATCGATCACGGCCACGCAGTCCCGGCCGATTATGAAGCCGATATTGGCGATGCCATCGGCGTTCTCGGCCGTCGCCTCCTGATGCACGCCGGGGCGAACGAAGCTGTCGGGCGCCACTTCGGTCATGACGAAGGGCTGGTGGGCGACCGCCTCGGCCGCGTGGGGACGCAGGGCCGCGGCGGTAGCCAGCAGCAAAGCATCCCGGCGTTTCATGGTGTGACGGGCGCCCGGATGCGCCGGTACACCAGCGCCGGCGGCGGTGCCGCTTCCGCCGCGGCCACGGCGGCAGCCATCACGCCGTGGTGCGGCGATAGCGCGCAGGCCGGGTCGGTCGCGGCGGCGTCCCCGGTCAGGGCCAGCGCCTGACAGCGGCAGCCGCCCCAATCCACTTCCCGCTGGTCGCAACTGCGGCAGGGCTCCGGCATCCAGGCCGTGCCGCGGAAGCGGGCAAACGCCGGGTCCGCGTTCCAAATCTCAGCAAGCGACGTGGTCCGGACCGAGGGGAAGTGCATGCCGGTCAGCGTTTCGGCCGCATGACAGGGCAGCGCCAGGCCGGCCGGGGTGATGTTGATGATGCGCCGCGCCCAACCGCCCATGCACGCCTTTGGCCGGGCGGCATGATAATCCGGCACCACGTAGTCGATGGCGATCCGCCCGCGCAGCCGCTCCTGCGCCGCCGCGACATGAGCGTTGGCGGCCTCCAACTGCCGCAGGCTCGGCATCAGCGCGTCGCGGTTCACCAGGCCCCAGCCATAATACTGCACGTGTGCGATTTCGATCCGCGTGGCGCCGATCGCCTCGCCCAGCGCGAGCATGTCCGGCAGGCGGTCCAGGTTCTGCCGGTGCACCACGAAGTTGGCCGTAAGCGGCAGGTCGGCGCCCAGTATCAGCTCCGCAACAGCCAGCTTACGGGCATGGCCCTGGCGCAGGCCGCCCAGCCGGTCCGCCTCACCCGGTTCGGCGTCCTGAAAGCTGAGTTGCACGTGATCGAGCCCGGCGCTCGCCAATGCTGCGAGTGATCCGGCATCCAGCAATACGCCCGACGTGATGAGGTTGCTGTACAGCCCGACCGCCGCCGCATGCTGCACAAGGTGCAGCAGATCCCGCCACGCGGTCGGCTCGCCGCCGGAGAAATGCACTTGCAACACACCCAGCGCCGCAGCCTCGTCGAGCACGCGCACCCATGTCGCGGTATCGAGTTCGGCGGAGACGCGATCCATTTCCAGCGGGTTCGCGCAATAAGGGCACTGCAAGGGGCAGCGATGCGTAAGCTCGGCCAGCAGCGCCAGGGGTGGGTCGGGAAAGATCATAGCCGGATTGCCCCTTGTTGCTGCAGATCGCGCAGCATCGTGTCCACGTCGGCGGCGATCTGCGTGGCGGGCGCGTCGAACTGCGCGGCCAGCACCGCCACAATGTCCGGCACGGTTCGGACGCCGTCCACCAGTTGCAGCACCGCGGCGCCAATTTGATCGAGCAGCAACAAACGCTCAGGCGCCAGCACCACCCATGCGTCGCGGACGGCGTCGTGTCGCAACCGGAAGCCACGGTTGAACGCCGGGACCACCGATGCCAGACCGGTATCCAGGGGCACGTCCATCATGCGACCGGCAGCGCACGGTGTGAGCCGATCATGTGGTTTAGGACCTCAACCATCGGATTGGCGACGAGTATGGCCTGGACGCGCGGGGTGCCCAGTTGGGTGAACGACTGGCGTTCGCGCAGCGTTAGCAGTACGTCGACGTCGCCCGCGGTCAGCCCGACCACGGCAATGGAAGTGCGGAGCCGATCCGATGGCTGTAAAGCGGGCGTCTGTTCCATCAGGTGCCGGAGGTCGGGGGACGCTTTCAGCACAACCCGTGCCTTATCATCGGCAATGACGGCGAATGATGCCTGCCCAAACGACCACGAAACCGGGTCGCCGAAACGGGTGCTGCGGCAGGCGGGGGCGGTGGAGTTCCATTGCGGGTCTGCGCCACCGGCACCAGACGCGAGCACGATGACGCACATGATGATGGGCCTGAATTAAGCCAAAACCGCCCGCCACCGCAAACGATGGCGGGCCGATATGGCCGGTCCCAGTATGGGACTGCGAAGCGACCCCTTACTTGCGCAGGTCAGCGCAAGCGTAGGAGTTGATCTCGGCGCCGAGGGCGACAACGGTGATCTTCGGAGCGGTCCATGCCATTTTTGTTTCCTCACTGATATTATTTCGCACATGAACAACGACACAACACCAGGCTTGGTGTCAAGAAGAATCCTAACCTCACCGCCGGGCGTGCCGCGTACAGCCTCGGCATAACACCGCACTGACCTCGGTCACGAACTTGCGGCGGAACGCGTGCGCAAAGTCGTCAAAGCTCGCGGCGGGCAGCAAAAACGCCTCTGGGCCGCCGACGACGTGTTCCCGGTACCATGCCTCCAGTGTTTCCTCCTCGTCACCCTCCAGGATCGGAAGCCCATTCACGGATACGCCCTCGGCCACCAGTTCATCCCGGACCCGGTCGACCGGCTCCGGCCCGTTACAATTATCCTGGCCGTCCCCCGACACGTCGATGACCTGTCGCGTAGCCGGGATGGGTAGTTGGGTCAGCACTTTGTCGGCGATGCTGCGTAAGGCCACCGCCATGCAGGTGAAGCCGTTGCTGGCCCGCGTCATATGCCGCACCCGCTGCGCAATCCCGTTCGCATCGCGCCCGCTGGCCAGCAATGTCCAGGGCAGCGTGACCATCGGGCGGTTGGACCATTGTACGATCGTAATCAGCATGGCCTGGCGCGGCCCGGACATAATCGCATTCTGGACGGCGGGCGACTCTAGTGCGGCCGCGATCCCCTCCATCTGCAGCGCATAGCGGGCGGCGTCGATTGATTCCGACACGTCGACCGCCAGGACCAGCGCCACGTCTACTTCCGCCACGCCTACTTCCACGGGGGCCACTTCCGCCGGGGCCGCGACGGCGGCGTGTGACAGCAGCAGGGCCATCCCCAACGCCATCCGCCCAACCCAGCCGGTCAATGGTCCGCCAGATCGAGGTTGAACGCCTCGGCCAGGCCCACGGCAGCATCAAGCCCGATCGCACCCTGTAGTGCCGCGCGGTTCAGGTCGCACCGGGCCAATCGCGCCCCGCGTAGGTCGGCACCGTCCAACCGGACCCCGGCGAGGTCCGCCCCCTCCAAATTCGCGCCGCGCAGGTTAGCCCCCCGCAGATCGGCGAAAGCGAGCCTCACGCTCGTCAGATTGGCGCCAGCAAGGTCAGCACCGGCCATGAAGCCGCCGGCAAGGTCGGACCGCAGTGCCGCCAGGAACTGCAGCCGCCCGAGCTCGAAATGTGCATCCGTCAGCTTCGCGCCGGTCCAATCGGCGTGCCCGAGCTTGGCCAGGACGTGCGCGAAGCTGAGGTCGGCACCCCGGAAGATCGGTGCCTCGCGGGCCGGGTTATTATCCAGCACGGTGGACGCGGCGGGCAGCATCATCGTGACACCCGTCATGGTGGCGTTGCTGAAATCGGTCCGGATTATGATGGCCCGGTCAAGGTTGGCGCCACGCAAATCGGCGCCCGCAAACCGCGCCCCGGTCAGGTCGGCGCCGAACAAAATGGCCCCCGCGAGCCGCGCCCCACTCAGGTCCAGGTCAGCCAGGTCAAGCCGTGACAGATCCGCGCCCTCGAAATTCGCCGGGCTGGGGCCGCGCAGCCGTGCAACCACTTGACGTACGCTGAGGCTCGCGCCGCAGGCCGCACGGGGAGCCAGCGACAGGCCTACCATGCCCGCTACCAGTAGCCGCCTCCGAACACCATCTCGTCCCATCACCGGACCGTAGCCCGCGAATGCCGGACTGCGCCACCCCGTTACTAGTCCGAACAGCCAGGGCGGAGTCACACCTAGTGGCCCATGATCATGGGCCACTAGGTGTGACTCCGTTGGCGAGCAGCGCCATAGTCAAACCTTCTCCGATAAGGAATAACACTGGAAAGGCCAGCTCAGGCCCAGGGGAAGTATCGTCGATGCCATGCACATCCTGGGCGGTCGTTTGGTGGCGTGCGGGCCTGTTATCGGCCGGACTGGTGTGGCCTATTGCCGCAAACGCCCAGGCCGTGCCCACCCCGGCGGCCGACGTCCCGAGCGATCTGGAGATCGTTGTCACCGCGCCGCTCGCCGGGTCGGAGATTGAGCGGGGCAAGGTGCCGGTCAATACGGGGATCTTACGGCGCGAGGACATCCAGCGCACTGGCCCCGCCAATGCGCTACGGGCGCTCGATGAGCGCGTGGGTTCGATTGCGCTCGATCAGGCGACCGGTAATGAGTTTCAGCCCAACCTGATTTTTCGCGGGTTCGAGGCATCGCCCTTGGCGGGTAACGCCCAGGGGCTGGCCGTTTACCTGAACGGGACCCGGTTCAATCAGCCGTTCGGCGACACCGTGAACTGGGACCTGATCCCCGACATGGCCATCGACCGGATCGAGATCGCGGGGCCGAACCCGGCATTCGGTCTCAATGCCCTGGGCGGCGCGATTACGGTCCGGCTAAAGGACGGCTTCAGCTATCATGGCGCGCAGTTGGAATTGTCGGGCGGCTCGTTCGGACGCATCCAGGGATCGGCCCAATACGGCGTGCAGTCCGGCGACACCGCTGGCTACGTCGCCCTCAGTGGCTTGAACGAGAATGGTTGGCGCGATCACTCCCCGTCGCAACTACGGCAGTTTTATGCCGATATCGGGCACCGAACCGACAAAAGCGAGGTGCATTTGAGTTTGGTGGGCGCGCTGAACACCCTGACGGGCAACGGGCCGTCCCCGGTGGACCTGTTGGCCGCCAACCGCGCCGCCGTGTTCACCTACCCCGACGCGACGCGAAACAAATATCTGCGCATGAGCGTCAGCGCCAGCACGCAGGTGAACGATTACCTGGGTCTCCAGGCCTCCGCGTATTACAGCAACCTGTCTCAGCGCACGTATAACGGTAACGCGGCCGACGCGGCGCCCTGTGACGCCAGTCCAACGTTCCTGTGCCTCGGCAACGGTCAGGCGCTGACGACCCGTGACGGGACCCGGATACCGAACTTCCTGCCGTCCGGGTACTTTCCCAATGCCAGTCAGTTCAACCGCGGCGGCCCTTATGCGCAGTTGGATGCGACCGGTACGGACACTAATGCGTATGGCGTGTCATTGCAGGCAACGCACCGGTCGGAGGTGTACGGGCGTCCGAACCGGCTGCTGGTCGGTGTCAGCTACGACGGCGGACGCACCATGTTCTCGGCCCGCTCCTCGCTCGGTGCGCTCACGCAGGACCGGGATTACGCTGGGCCGGGGATCGTTATCAGCCAGGCCGATGGTAGCATCGGCGCGGTGCGGCTGGCGGCGTCGAACGACTATTATGGTCTGTACGCGTCCGATACGCTGGACGTGACGGACCGGCTATCGGCGACCGTGTCGGGCCGGCTGAATATCGCGCAGATCGACCTGCGCGACCGGATGGGTACGGCACTCACCGGCGCCCATAGTTTCAACCGCTTCAACCCCGCCGCGGGTGTCACGTACAAACTGGCATCCACCCTGTCGCTCTATGCCGGCTATGCCGAAAGCAACCGGACGCCGACCCCGGCGGAGCTGTCGTGCGCTTCGCCCACGAGCCCCTGCACGCTTACCAACTTCTTCGTCGCTGACCCGGCGCTGAAGCAGGTCGTGGGCCGCACGATCGAGGCCGGGGTGCGCGGCAATTGGGCCGCCGAAAAGGGGACGGCATGGGAGGGCACGAAGTTCGCGTGGAATGCCGGGGTGTTCCGCACCGATAGCAGCGACGACATCCTGTTCACCGGCAGCGTTATCCAGGGCCGCGGCTATTTTCAGAACGTCGGTGCCACGCGACGGCAGGGCGTGGAGGCCGGGGCGTCGCTGCGCCGGGGCTCGCTGTTGGCCTATCTCGACTATGCCTACACGGACGCCACGTTCCGCGACCCGTTCACGGTTGGATCCCAGAACAACCCGTTCGCCGACGAGAATGGGCAGACCGCAGTGCGCCGGGGTAACCAGATACCAGGCGTGCCGGAGCACCGGCTGAAGTTCGGCGTGGACTACAACCTAACGCCGGAGTGGACGGTGGGCGGCACCGGCATCGCCAGCAGCGGGCGGGTGCTGCAGGGGGATGCGGCCAACCTCAATCCCCGCACCGGATCCTATGTCGTACTGAACCTGAACACGGCCTATCAGGTCACCGAAACCGTGCAGCTATTCGGGCTGGTGCAGAACGCGACCAATGCCCGCTACGCCACGTTTGGCGGATTCTCCCCGGTCGGGCTGGTACCCATCAACCAGGCGCCCGGAACCACGAATACCCGTAGCCTGACGCCCGGCGCCCCTGTGGCCGGGTATGGCGGCGTGCGGGTTACGTTCTAACACGGGGTCACGTTCTGATGCGGGGTCAGTCGGTGCGGAACAGCTCCTCCGCAATCAGGTAGCGCAGGCCCCGGGTCCAGGACTCGTCCGTGTTGCCGCGGATATCGACGCTGCCGGCACGCAAGACCTTGCCGGTCGTTGCATCCTCGAAAACCAGATTTACGTTCAGTATCAGGTTGCTCACCTTCTGAACCCAGCCATACGCGACCTGCGTCGCACCGAGGGAGTGCGCGATATCCAGTTCGCACCCGTTGCAGCTGCGAATATTGTCAATAAGGGCCAGTTGCCCGGCGGCCGGCGTGATGTCCATCAGGGTGAACCGCGCGGTCAGCTCCCGCTGCAACTGGCTATCCAGCCGGTGCAGCCGGGCCAGCTCCTCAGGCGTGGAACTGGCGGGTGAGGTGTTGACCAACGTGAACGGAAGCGCCGCCAGACGGGGCGGCGCCAGATCGGCCGCCCGCGCCTGTGTCAGTACAGCGGCCATCACCAGTTGGGCGGCCACCAGGTGGGCGGCTACCAGGCTGGCGGCCGCCCAGCGCATCATGCTGCCAGCAACCCGCGGCTTTTGGCGACGTGGGTGGCAATCGCATCCATCAGCACCGGCGACAGGCAGTCATACGGCTCCAGCTTCAGCTCATGCAGGCGCGCCCGCACGGCGGCCATAGCATCGGGCCGATACCCCGCCTCGATAATCGAGGAAACGAATGCCGCGAACGTCGGCGCAGCCCAGCCCGTCTCCTTGGACAGCTCCGTGTGCACGAAATCCAAGCCGTGGAATGGGTGATCCTTGTTCTCGATCCGGCCGAACATGTGCACGCCGCACGTGTGGCACGCGTGGCGCCGAATGGTGGCGGTGGTGTCCACCACATGCAGCTTTGTGCCATGGGCGGTGACGTTGAGTTTGTCTCGGGACACTACGGCCACCACGGAGAACACCGCGCCCTCGGGCTTCCAGCACCTCGAGCAGCCGCATGCATGGTTGTGGGCCGTCTGTGCGGAGATGTGCACCGTCACCTGGTCGGTTTTGCAATGGCAGGTCAGCGTGCCGCCCGCGAAGTCCGGCTTGGCAACGGCGATGCCGTGATCGACGCTCGGATGGATTTTGACCGACATACTGGGCCTCCCTTGATTTTTTCGTTGCTGCTACAGAGCACCAGCTACCGGCAGTCGGTCAAGTCGCCATCATCGAGTGAAAAGGCAAACTTGCGCCCATCCGTCACCTCGACGTTGCGGATAAGACACATATGGCCGGGCTTGGTCGTTAGCTGCACATCATAGCGGCCGGGCGTCACCGCGGTCAGGCGAAGCCGCTCGTCATGATCGACGGCGCCGTCCTTGTCATTGGCGCACTGGTCGGCGCCGAATATGCCGCTACCTGCTGGCGCCAGCACCAGGCGGGTGATGGTGACGGACGTCAGATTCCAGAACCGCAACGGGTCCGCCGCCAGCGCCGGTTGGGCACCAACGCACAAGGCAGCGATCCATAACGTACTGGCCAGTGCAACGACCCGGGTCATGCGTGCAACGCCCGTGCATGGTGGGCCATGTGATCCGCCATAAAGGTCTGGATGAACCAGTAGCTATGGTCGTAGCCGGGCTGCATGCGTAGCGTCAGGTCCTGGCCGGACGCGGCGGCGGCCTGTTCCAACGCGTGGGGATGGAGTTGCGGCACCAGGAATTGGTCGTCAGCGCCCTGGTCCACCAGAATGGGGCCGGGATAGGCCCGGGCGCGCATCAGCAGGCTCGCATCCCACGCGGCCCATGACGCCTGATCGGCACCCAGGTAGTTCGTAAACGCCTTCTGGCCCCACGGCACCGCGACCGGGTTGCAGACTGCCGCAAAGGCGGACACCGAGTGCCAGCGGCCGGGGTCGCGCAGCGCCGTCACCAGCGCGCCATGGCCACCCATGGAATGGCCGAACACGCCACGCCGGTCTGGCCGCACCGGAAACTGCGCCTCGATCAATGCGGGTAGTTCGTGCGTTACATACTGCGCCATGCGGTAGTGACCGGCCCATGGTGCCTGGGTCGCGTCGAGGTAGAAGCCCGCCGCCAAGCCGAAATCCCAACTATCCGCCTCACCCGGCAGATCGAGGCCGCGCGGGCTAGTATCGGGCATCACCAGCGTCAGCCCGTACTCGGCCGCGTAGCGTAGTGCACCGGCCTTCATGGCAAACGTTTCTTCCGTGCAGGTCAGGCCCGCGAGCCAGTAAAGCGCCGGACTGGGCGCTGCCTGGCTCGGCCGATAAAGGCCGAAACGCATCGTGGTTCCGGTGGCTGCGGAGGGGTGGCTGTAGAACCCCATCGTGCCGCCAAAACAGGCCTGTTCGCTTTTTGTCTGCAACCCCGACCGATCCGCCATCGCGCGTCTCCCCATAGTGTTTCGCGACAGTAGACTCGGGACGGCGCGACGGGAAATGGCCCGGCCTCGACTTCGCCGCGGGCCGCCGCATATTAGTACGGCACGCGTCAAAACGCGGCAGGGGGAAACGATGCGTACTGTAATTGCATGTCTGGCCATCTTGGTATTGACCGCCCCGACGCGGGCAGAGGGCGATCCGGCGCTTGGCAAGGCAGTCTTCACCAAGTGCGCGGC
>JANPPS010000237.1:0-23098 GCA_031428635.1 Rhodospirillales bacterium | reverse complement strand
ACCTACGGCCCAGGGACAGTTGGCGGACTTTATCGGCGACGTAGTGGCCGGTTGGGACTCTGCCACTATCACTGACAAACTGGAACTGCGGATTGGCAAAGATCTGCAATGGGTACGGCTTAACGGCACGATCGTCGGCGCGGCTGTGGGCGGGGCGGTGTTTCTGATCCTGACCGCGCTATTCGGCAGCGCCGCCGTTTAACGGGTGCAGCCGGACGACGGCCTCGTTTCGGCGGAATGGCGGCAGCGTCCATGGCGGGTCGTAGAACCAGCTGAACGGCTTGCCCTCTGCCTGGTATGGGCTGCCGGCCAGCACCGCCATCAGCCGGGCCTGCTGCTCGGCCACCGCCTCCGGCCCCGTGCTGCCGCTGTAGCGTAGAACGGCCACCGTTTCAGCTGGCACGGTCACGATCCGGACCCGGTCATCGAGCGGCCGCGGCGCCGTAGACACCGATATCGTGGCCGGAAGGAAAAAGCGTATCACGGACCCGTCCTGGGCCACGGGTGCCGTCATGGCGATCACCGTCGCGGTCGGTGCCGATTGGGCCACGGGCGCTGTCATCTCGATCTTGGCTGCGCCAGCATTGCGCCCGAAAATATAGCCGGCCAAGCGTTGAAACCCTTCACTTCGTGCCGCCATCTCCGTTGCATCCACAGTCGTTTCGGCCGCCGCACGCGCCGCGTACTGTCGTATTTCTACCGCGCCAGCACGGCCGACGACGGTGAACGCCGGCTCCTCCGTCCCGCTACGCACGCCTACGACCGAGCAGGCGCCGAGCACCAAACTGCTGAGTATGGCCATGCCGACCCCCCTCACGTCGCACGCGCGTCACAAGACTGATTTACTTTCGATGCCATGCCATTCCCTGCTCTGAGCTGTAGCGACCCTTGATCGATATCGTTCTCACTTGCCAACAACGCGTACCGGCCTTCGACGTTCCCGCCTTCAGCGTCATGCGGGGAAACGGTAACACCCATTAGGGCGTCGGCCCGGGCAGAAGTACGCTGTTGGGACACATCGGCGAGCCGATCGACTCGCCTGATCCCGAGAACAGTTACTTGTGATGAACGTGCTGCAGGGCCTAGGCCGCGCCAATCACCCCGGCGCGCCGATGGCGTTCGGCACAACGATTGGCGGTGGGCCGCGCGGTGCATCGCTGACCGGGGTAGACCGGCAATGCCGGGATCGCCGCGCTGCTCGCCTGGTCCTAGAGTGTGCCGATATGAAGCCGGGCGACGTGGTGCGCGACAGCGAGACTATCACCACGCCGATCCGCAATATTCTTTCACGTACATTTCAGCCCGTGGCGGAGTGACGTGGATGAGATGACGATCGCGCTGCAGGCCACGGTGCTGGCAATCCTGTTTGCGATTCCGTACGGCCTGCTGTGCGCGGGCAACAAAGCGCCTGGGCTTATCCCGCAGCCTGTCCGGCGTCAGATGGAATGGCGCCGCAGTATTAACGAGCTGAGTTTACTACTCTGTTCGTCGTCACAATCGGCCTGGGCTTGTTCTTGGCGCGTTGGGTGCCGAGGACTGGGGTCCTCGCCAAGTCATTTCCCAACGCGGTGGGGCCGATCGACCCCTACCCGGTATAGGGCGCCCGGAGTACCCGGGCACTTGTCCATGGCACTATCCCGCAAGTGCTGCCGTTGTTGCTCAGTTTTTGCTCTACTATTTCAAAATCAACGTACTGCCGGCCAGCTTTGTCGATGCAGGCGGCATCGATCAGGTGGTGTGAAAAACTATTCGCGCCCATCAATTCCAGCAGACCTGCACCGTGATGCCTAACGTCTAATCCACCCGTTGCGGCGGGCCTTCATCTAGGTCCCGGCCAGCCCGGCCGCGATCTGGTCGTTGATCCCGATCAGGAAACCAAAATCGGGCGCTGGGGTCGTCATCTCACGCTGAACGGTAAGCCCGACCGAGATAATCGAGCCCTTTAACACCGCTGGAAGCGGGTTGGCCGGGTCACGCAGCAAGTCGACAACGGCCGTCCACAGAGCGCTGTTATCAGCGATAGCCCGGGCCTGCGACACGCCATCAGCCTGAACGGCACGGCGTAGTGCCACGTTGGCGCGGCGAAACACCTCCGCATCTTGCTCCTTCTGCGTACGACGCGCGGACGTGGCGCGGTAGGCGAGGTTTGCTAAGCCGTGCATAGGTCGGCCTCGGCGTCGGCCATTGCCGGTACCGTACCCGGCGTCACGCGGCCCAGCACGGTGTCTTCATGCCGAATAATCCGCCGCGCCAGCTTCAGCGCCTGATAGCACTCGTCGGCGGCGGCAGCGTCGATCGCACGGTCCAGAATCTCTCGCACCAGCGCGCTGCTGGTCGCGGCCTTGAACCGCTCCGACAGCTCACGGGCGGTGGCCAATCCCTGCACCCGCTCCTCATCAGTGCCGATATAGGCCGATTGTAGGGCGAAATAGATTTGCCGCGCCGGGCTATCGGCCTCTTGCGGCGGCATGATCTGCTTGCCGAACAAGAAGCGCGCGTGCGCGGTCAATTCGATACGGGTTTTGGTCCGGAAACGGATCGGGGCGCCGTTGATCACCATTACCTCACCCTGTCGCAGTTCCAGCACGAGGTTAGACATAAGCCAGCTCCTGTTTTAGCGAACTCACACATATCGTTTGGTCGGCAACGGTGGCGGCGGCCCCGTTTGGACCGCCGCCGTATCGCCGTTACTTGAAAAGGCTGAGCAGGCTTTGCGGGGCCTGGTTGGCAATCGACAGCGACTGGGTGCCCAGCTGCTGACGGATCTGCAACGCCTGTAGGTTGGCCGATTCCTTGGCCAAATCGGTATCCACCAGCGCGCCCAAGCCGGCGTTCAGGCTGTCGATCTTTGAGCTGTTCAGCGAGATCGTGGCGTCGATGAAGCGGCTATCGGCGCCCGTCTGGTTCAGCTGGTTCGCCAAACCCGTCTGCGCCGTCACGAACGCCGTCGAACCCGTCGTCGCACTCAGTGCCGTGATGGCTGACGTCTGGTCCGCACCCGATGTGATCGCACCGAACGTGTCGGCACCCGCGCTCGTGCGGGTAAACGTGGAGCCGATCAGCGTCGCCAGCGTGTTAGCAAGGCCGCTATTATCGGCGTTATGCAGCGTGCTTTGCGCGCCGACCTCGTTGTTGATGATCGACTTATCCGTACCGGCCACCGCGCCCGACGCCTTACCGACCAGAGTCTGACCATTATAGGTCGAACCGTCGACGGTGTTGGCGACCTGCACCACGACCGCCTTGTAGGTCGCTACGTACTGGTCACGCTGCGACTGGGTAATGCTGTTATCGCCAATCTGCACCAGCAGGCTTTTTGCTGTGGTCAGCGAGCTCGAAATCGAGGTGAGCGAGCTCAGTGCTGTGCTAACGAGGCCCTTGGCATTGCCCAGCTGGCCATTGACCGTCTGCAGCGCGCCGACGTCCGAGCGCACCCGCTCCGCCACGGCATAAGCGCCGCCGTCATCGGCCGCATCTGCCACGCGGAAGCCGGTGCTGACCCGCTTCTGGGCCGCCTGCAGCGCCGTCGTGGTGTTGTTTAGAGATTGCAGCGCGATCTGCGCGCCGATGTTGGTGTGGACCGAGTTCAAAGACATGATCGGGTACTTTCGCCAATTTGGTTCATCAAGCGCCCCCTTATTGCGGGCACGGACGAAGCATGACCCCAGGCGGTTAAAAAACCGTGAAGCCGCTGGAAACAAGCACCAAAGCGGTATCCGATCGCATGGCTTCGGCGGATCGGAGGTTATGCGCCGTTTAAAAAGTCTCTAGCCGGGCCAGGTCCCCTGCTACCTGAAGAACCCGCCGCATGAGGGTCGGCAGCGCCGCCTCGGCGATTTCCTGGCTTTCCGTACCGGCAGTCCCCAGGTCGTCGACGCTGGCGCTGTACACATCCAACAGCAGCTCGAAATGCGTGAATGCGTGCCGGGCTACCCCCGCCAGCAACCAGGCGGCAGGCATCGGCGCATGAGCGATTGCGTCCGGCATCGCCCACGCCTCCGTGCGCCAAGGCGTGTTCGGCACCTCCATCATGCCGCCCAGCAGGCCCGACGGGGGACGCCGGCGCAGCAATAGCCGGCCCGCCGCATCCGTCAGCACGAACGCAGCCCCATGCCGCACCGACCGCACCGGCTTGGGCGCCTTCGCCGGCAACCCATCCGCCACACTCAGCGCCCGGCCACGGCACGGGTCCCGCCAGGGGCATAGCGAGCAGACCGGGTTGCGCGGCGTGCAGATCGTGGCACCAAGGTCGAACAGCGCCTGCGTAAAATCCGGCGGGCGTGCCACGGCGTGCGGATCGGACCCCAGTGCCGCCGCCCCGTCCGCAATCGATCGCTTCGAACCCGGCAGGGGCTGGGTGATGGCGAAGACACGGGCAACAACGCGCTCCACATTACCATCGACCGGCACGACCGGCTGTCCCTGCGCGATGCTGGCGATCGCGGCCGCTGTGTAGACGCCAACGCCGGGCAGTGCTCGCAGGCCCGCCATAGTGTCCGGGAACCCGCCCCCTGCGGCCACGGCCTTGGCACACGCATGAAGATTTCGGGCGCGCGCGTAGTAGCCAAGACCGGCCCAGGCCTCCATCACGGCGCCCGTCTCGGCCTCGGCCAGCGCGTATACGGAGGGGAAGCGGGCAATAAACCGCTCGAAATACGGGATCACCGCCACGACGCTGGTCTGCTGCAGCATGATTTCGCTGAGCCAAACATGATATGTGTCAGGTGCCTGCCCTGGCAGCGCTCGCCACGGCATGGCGCGGCGATGCCGATCGTACCAGGTCAGTAGCGCGGCGGCAGGCGGAATAGGGTGCACGGGGGCGGTATGGCGGCGGAGGACGATACAGGCAACGCGCGGCACGTTTACGGCCCTCGCGCCGTGGGGGCGCTGCTGCCGGCCATTACCCGTGCCGCGTTTCGGACCCGGTCGCCGGCCGCGGGCGCGCTGATGACGGACTGGGCCATGATCGTTGGCCCCGCACTGGCCGCCGTGACCGCCCCCCGGCGATTACAGAGCGGCACGCTTACCATTGGATGCGCCGGGCCGGTCGCGATGGAGCTGCAGCATCTGTCGGCCGAACTATTGAGCCGGATCAACGCCGCCCTCGGCCGGGCCACCGTGGCACAGCTGCGCTTCGTGCAGGATTTTATGCCGCCACCCGCGCCGCCGCCGCCCAGGCCGCCGTCCACGCCCATTACGGTCGACGGCCTACCGCCGGGTCCGTTGCGCGATGCGCTGGCGGCACTCGGGGGCGCGATGCGAAGCCGCCGGAACGCTTGACGCGACCGCCCACGAATGGCGCATAAAGACTTCCCTTGCACGAGGCTCGACACATGCGCCGCCGTATCCTGCTCGCCACGCTCGCCATCCTTCCTGCCGTACCCAGCCTGGCGCAAACCCCCAGTCCGTCTGCGCCAGCCCCTTCCCCGGCAGATGCCGCCCCGCCAGCCTCCGCTTCGGCAGACCCCACCCCTGCCCCAGACCTGCGCATGGCCGAGCGGAGCCTTGGTTCGGCCGATGCCAAGGTCGTGGTCAACGAGTGGTTTTCATTGACCTGTTCGCATTGCGCGGATTTTCAAAAAACAACATTCCCGACGGTCAAGGCCAAGCTGATCGACACCGGTCGCGTCCGGTACGTGTGGCGGGACTTCCCGCTGGATCAGGTCGCACTCGCCGCCGCAATGATCAGCCGCGCCCTGCCGGCCGAGCGGTACGAGGCGTTTATCACCACATTGCTGGCGACGCAGGACCGGTGGGCGTTCGCCCGCGGCGTAAACTCAACGGAGGAGCTGGCGAAGATCGCCGCCTTGGCCGGTATGCCGCGTAAGACGTTCGACGCGACATTGGCCGATGAGGGCCTGCGCATGGCGATCCTGAACGCGCAGGACGAGGCCGATAAGGTGCTCAAGGTCGCGAGCACGCCCACGTTCGTCATCAACGGCCGCCTGTTGCCCGGCGCCGTCACATTCGACGCGTTCGACCGGGCTGTGACCGACGCCACCTGATGCCCGCCCGCTTCACCCGGCTACGCATCGCAGGCTTTAAAAGCTTTGCGGAGCCGGTGGAGCTGGAAATTCTACCGGGCCTGACGGGCGTCGTTGGCCCCAATGGCTGCGGCAAGTCGAATGTGGCCGAGGCGCTGCGCTGGGTAATGGGCGAGAGCAACGCCCGATCGATGCGTGGCGCGGAGATGGACGACGTCATCTTCACCGGCACCGCCACCCGCCCGAGCCGTAATGTGGCGGAGGCAGTAATCACGCTGTCGGCCGACACGCCGTTCCCGCCGCCATTTCAGGACGCGTCGGAGCTGCAAGTCAGCCGCCGGATCGAGCGGGGCGCCGGCAGCACATACCGCGTGAACGGACGAGAGGCACGGGCCCGCGACGTGCAGGTGCTGTTCGCCGACCTCGCCAGCGGCGCACGCTCGTCGGCCATGATCAGCCAAGGCCGCGTAGGCGCGATGGTTGCCGCCCGCCCCGATGAGCGCCGCGCCGTACTGGAGGAAGCGGCCGGTATCGGCGGCCTGCATACCCGCCGTAATGAGGCAGAGGGTAAGCTACGCGCCGCCGAGGCCAACCTCGATCGCGCGCAGGAGCGGCTGGACGCCCTGGCCCAGCAACAGGCGACGCTGATCCGGCAAGTGCAGCAGGCCACGCGCTACCGGGCTGTAACGATGCAGATTTCAGAGGGCGAGGCCGCGCTGTCGCATTTGCGCCATGCCCGCGCCGACGCCCTGCACGATCGGGCGATGCGCGCGCTAACCGACGCCCGCGCAGCCGTGGATATCAGCGTCATCGCCGGCATGGCCGCCCACGCCAGCCATGCGCGGCACATCGCGGCCCTACCGCCGCTACGTCAGCAGGAGGCTGAGGCCCGCGACGCCGCGCTGCAGGTCCGGCTGACCGAGCAGGTCCTGGACGACGCGCGTGCCCGGCACACCCAAACGCTCGCCGCCGCCGTCGCTGCTCGCACGCGCTGTGCGGGGGACCTAGCCCACGCGACCAGGGCGCTGACCCAGGCGCAAGATGCCGCGCGGCGTCTGGATGAGGAGGAGGCGCGCTTGATCAAGGGCGCTACCTCCCACCCTACGGCACTTGGGGCCGCCACGGCGCTCGCCGAAGGGGCCGCAGCCACGCTGGAACGGGCGGAAGCGGACTGTGCGGCGACTCTGGTACAGGCGGCGCAGGCGGAGGCTTCGCGCGCGCTGACGGCATCGATGCGTGAGCAGGCGGGGCAACGCCATCGCCGGGCACAGGCGGCGTCGGACCGGTTGGCCGCCGAACGCGCCCGGCACGCGCCAATCGCCCCGGCCCTGGTACTCGGGGCCGCACACGCCGCCGGCGCTGCCCGTGATGCCCGGATCGCCGCCACCCACGCGCTGGATCGGGCCGAAGCCGCCCGCGCCGCCGCCCAGCCAGAGCCCGCCCGCGCCGCCGAAAGTGCCGCCGCCGCCGCCCATGCCCGGGTCGCGGCGGAGGCGTCGGCACTGGCCGAAGTGCTAGCGACCGGCGGACGGAGTGCGTCGCCGTTGTTGAACCAGCTGCAGGTCGCGGCGGGTATGGAGGTGGCGCTTGGTGCCGCATTCGGTGACACGCTGGAAGCGGGGGCCGACTCCGGACCGCATTACTGGCGGGTGTTACCCAACACGACTACGGCTGCCGCACCCGGTGAGGCCTTGGCGGCGTACGTGCAGGGCCCGCCAGCCTTGGTCCGGGCATTGGCTGCGATCACGGTCGTGGACGCGGCGGAGGGGCCGGCCCGCCAGGCGGGGCTGGCGCCGGGTCAGTGTTTGGTTTCCCGCGACGGCGGGGCGTGGCGATGGGACGGCTACGTTGTGCAGCCGGGGGCGCCGACCGCCGCCGCGATTCGACTACGCCAACGCAACCGCCTGACCGCGCTGCAGCAGGACGTCGCTGCCCGCCACGTCGCGTGGCAGGCCGCGCGCCACGACCGCACCGTGGCCGAGACAACAGCCCGCGCCGCGCAAGACGTCGAACGCCAGGCCCGGGAAGCAGGTCGCGCCGCCGAGCAGCGGGAGCACGCCACTCGCGCCGCCCACGCCACGCTTCAGGAGCGCGCGTCCGCCGCCGCCGCGCGCCTCGCTACCCTTGAGGCCGATACCGCAGCGCTCGCGCCCGAGCTGACCGAGGCCGCGGCCGCACTGGGCCAGGCCGAGCGGGCCCACGCCGCCCTACCCGATTCGGCCGCGCTCCATGCAGCCGCTACCGCCGCCCGCGCTTCCCTGGCCTCCGCTCGCGCAGGCGTCGCCCGCACGACCGCCGCCCGGGAGCAGTTGCAGCGTGACGAATCGGTGCGCACCGCCCGGCAGAAATCGTTGACGCGGGAGCGGGCGGACTGGCGCCTGCGCGATGGGGACGCCACCGGGCGCACGACGGACCTCGTTGCACGGTTAATGGAGGCGGAGTCGACCCTGACCGCGTTGAATGCCGCGACGCTGCCCGCCTTGTCTGACGGCAGCCGGCTGAGCGTGGCCGAGGCGGCCCATGCCGATGCCGCGACCGCGACTGCGACCGCCGAGCGCGCGCTAGTCAGTGCCCTCAACGTCGCGCAAACGGCCGACCGAGCCATTGCGACGGCTCGTGAAAGCCTGGCCCGGGCAGAGCAGGACGCGGCCCACGCCACCGCCGCCTGGCGCGAGGCCCGGCAGGACCCGGCCTATCGCCCCGGGCCCGTCCCCACCGACCTCAGCCCGGCCGCCGAGGACCGGGCCCGCCAGTGGCTTGATCGCCTGGCGCGTGAACGGGACCAGATCGGGCCAGTGAACCTGCTGGCCGAAATCGAGGAAGCGGCCATTGCCAGCACCGCCGCCAAGATAGCGAGTGACCGCGTGGAGCTTGCGGCCGCCATCGCCAAGCTGCGTGGCACGATCGGCCACCTGAACCGCGAGGGTCGCGAGCGGCTGCAGACGGTGTTCACCCAGGTGGACCGGCACTTTCAGGCCCTGTTCTCCCGCATGTTTGGTGGGGGACGGGCGCATCTGGCGCTGGTCGGGTCCGACGATCCCCTGCTGGCCGGGCTGGAGATCTATGCGCAGCCGCCGGGCAAGAAGTTGCAGGCGCTGTCGCTGCTGTCGGGTGGTGAGCAGGCACTGACGGCCATGAGCCTCATCTTCGCCGTGTTCCGCTGTAACCCGGCGCCCGTTTGCGTGCTGGATGAAGTCGATGCGCCGTTGGACGATGCGAATGTCGAGCGGTTCTGCTCGCTGCTGGATGACATGGTGCGCGACGGCGGCACCCGGTTCGTGGTCGTCACCCACCATCAGCTGACGATGGCGCGGATGGACCGGCTATATGGCGTAACAATGCAGGAGCGCGGTGTGTCCCGGCTGCTATCGGTGACACTGGACCGTGCCGAGGCAATGGCCGTCGCAGCCGAATGACCCATACTTCGCAACCAGGTTGACACTACCACCCCCCGCCGGTAGGGGACGCAAGCCATCGAAAAGCAGGCAGTCTGCAGACAGGGGGCGGCGTTGAGCGGTGATAAGGACGGTTCGTTCGAGGCGCGGCTGAAGGCGGCGGAGGGCCGGGTCAATCCCCCAGCACCGGGTCAGACCGGGACAGTCAGCCCCATGGGTGTTGGCGTCCGGGTAGGGGTCGAGCTGGTTTCGGCGTTGATCGTAGGGCTTGCTATCGGGTTTGCGCTCGACTGGTGGTTGGGAACGAAGCCGTGGTTTCTGGCGCTGTTTGTCCTTCTGGGCGGCGCGGCTGGGGTGGCAAATGTGTGGCGGCTAATGATGCCGCGGAAGCGTTAGAGGGGCATAAATTTTGGCGGCCGAACCTTCAAAAATCGACGCGCTCGGGCAGTTCGAGCTGCATACATGGTTCGGGGCCCTCGGCCGGTCCGTGAACTTTACCAATGCAAATTTCATGATGTTGCTGGGCGGCGGGCTGGTACTTTCGCTGCTGTATTATGGCATGAAGCCACGCGCCGTTGTTCCCGGCCGGCTACAGGCAGCGGCAGAGCTGTCGTACACCAGCATGATGGACATGACCGTCGGAACGATCGGAACCGAGGGTAAGCGGTTCTTCCCGTTCATCTTCACGCTGTTTTCCTTTGTGTTGATGGGTAACCTGTTAGGCCTGCTGCCGTTTTCGTTCACCTACACCAGCCATATCGCGGTGACGTTTGGCCTGGCACTGATGGTGATCGTGGTTGTGACGGCGGTGGCGCTGAGGATCCATGGTCTACACTTCTTCAGTTATTTCTTCCCCGAGGGCGCTCCGAAGCTGCTCGCGCCGCTGATCATACCGATCGAGGTGATCAGCTACCTGTCGCGCCCCGTCAGTCTCAGCATCCGTCTGTTCGCCAACATGGTGGCCGGGCACGTGATGTTCGAAGTGTTCGCAACGTTCGTTGTGTTGCTGGCCGGTGCCGGCATACTCGGGACGGCCGCCGGCATCCTGCCGATGGCGATAAATGTGGTGCTGGTCGGCTTCGAGCTGCTGGTCGCTGCCTTGCAGGCCTATGTCTTCGCTATCTTGACCTGCATCTACCTGCACGACGCAGTGCATCTGCACTAAACCGGCAGCCTGTTTCAATCAACCGATAAGGACTAGATCAACATGGACGTTCTTGCTGCGAAGGCCCTCGGGGCCGGCCTGGCCGTGATAGCACTCGCGGGCGTGGGCATCGGCATCGGCAACATTTTCGCTGCCATGGTCACGACCGTTGGACGTAACCCGGCTGCGCGCGACGTCGTGTTCCCGATCGGGATCCTTGGCTTCGCGCTGACGGAAGCCGTGGCGTTGTTCGCGTTGCTGATCGCGTTCTTAATCCTGTTCACCTAAACGCCGCTTATCCCGGGGCCGGATTGCCGGCCCCGGATCGGTTTGCTGATAGGGTCGGATCATGCCGCAGCTTGACTTCGCCAACCCACTGACGATCTCGCAGGTCGTCTGGATGGCATTAATCTTTGGTGCTCTTTACTATTTGTGTGCAAGTTGGGCCCTGCCCCAGGTCGCAACCGTACTGGCAAGTCGGGCCCAGACCATCGACAACGATTTAGTTAGCGCGCGAATTGCCAAGGAACACGCCGACGCCACGACGGCCGAGGTCACCAGCGCCACCCGCCAGGCCAATAGTGAAGCCCAGGCTGAGATCGCGTCAGCCGTTGCGGAAGCCAAGGCCGAAGCCGCGGAACAAGCGCGGATCGCGAACGAGAAGCTCGATATTCAGATGGCCGAAGCCGACGCTCGCATTGCTGCTGCCCGTGACTCTGCGATGGGCGCGCTGCGTGAGGTGGCGACCGGCGCCACATCGGACGTCGTCACCCGTCTGACGGGCCGCGCTGCCGACCCGGCCGCTGTCACGAACGCCATCTCCGCCGTGATGGCATAGGAACCACCATGGAACACCATAGCAGCCTGCTGGCTGATCCGCGCACCTGGGTTGGCGTTGCGTTCACCATCTTCTTTCTGATCTTTGGCAAGAAGCTGGCGCAAATCGTGGCCGGCATCCTGGACAAGCGCGCCGACGACGTGCGGCTGGAGTTGGCGGCCGCCAGCGCGCTCCGTACGGAGGCAGAGGCTATGCTGCGTGACGCCACCGCCCAGCGTGACGCTGCCCTGATCGAAGCGAAAGCCATGTTGGAGCAGGCACGTGGGGAAGCGACACGGGTGGCAGAAGCCGCCCGGACCGACGCCGTAAACGCCGCCCGCCGACGTGAGCAGGCCGCGATCGACCGCATCGCCGCCGCCGAAAAGGCCGCCATCACCGATGTCCGCCTGGCCGCGGCAGACATTGCTACCCGGGCCGCGCAGCACGTTCTGTCGCAATCGTTCGGTGCCGACGCGGATGCCACCCTGATTGACCATGCGATCGCCGGCCTACCCGCCGCGCTTGCCGGCCGCAGGGCTGCATAAAGGCGTTGTAGCCCGCGCCGCATCTAGTACCGTGTCGGCTCCGCTGTACCAGGAGTCCCCATGACCTTCCCACGCTCGCCGCGCGCCGCTGGCCTCACATTCGCCCTCGTTGCCAGTTTTGCCATGCCTGGCCACGCCGCCACGCTCCGTTGGGCCAATGACGGTGACGCCAACTCCATGGACCCGTACACGCGCAGCGAGACATTCCTGCTGACGTTCACGCAAAACTTTTACGATCCGCTGGTGCGGCGTGATCGCAACTTAAAGGTCGAGCCGGCGCTGGCCGAGAGTTGGGAGCAGCCCAACCCCAATACCTGGCGTTTTCACCTACGCCACAATGTGAAGTTCCAAGGCGGTGAGCCGTTTACCGCCGATGACGTGCTGTTTAGCGAGACGCGCGCGACCGGGCCGGGAAGCCAGATCAACTCGTATTTCCAGGCCGTGACCGAGGTCAAGAAGATCGACGACTTCACGGTCGACTTCATCACCAAAGACCCGGACCCGATCTTCCTCGAGGAGATCACACAGTGGGTCATCATGTCCAAGAAATGGTGCGAGGAGCATAACGCGACGGTACCAACGGACCTGGCGAAGACCAAGGAAGAGAACTTCGCTACCCGCAACGCCAACGGCACCGGTCCGTTCATCCTGATGCTGCGTGAGCCCGACCGCCGTACCACCATGCGCAACAACCCGGATTGGTGGGACAAGCCCGAACATAACCTGACGGAGGTGACGTTCAACGTCATCGGTAACGCCGCAACCCGCGTGGCCGCGTTGCTGGCGGGCGATGTGGACATGATCTACACCGTACCGCCCCAGGATATGCAGCGCCTGTCGAGCACGGATGGCATCAAGCTGCGCACAACGCCCGAGCTGCGCACAATATTCTTAGGCTTCGATCAGACACGTCCCGAGCTGTTGAAGTCCGACGTGAAGGGTAAGAACCCGTTCAAGGATCAGCGCGTACGCCAGGCGTTCTACCAAGCGATCGACATCAAGGCGATCCAGGCGCGCGTCATGCGTAACCAATCCCGCCCGACCGGCCTGCTATACGGACCCGGCGTGAACGGCTTCGTCGAGGCAGATAACATCCGCTACCCCTATGATCCGGAAGCGAGTAAAAAGCTGCTGACCGAGGCTGGTTATCCGAACGGATTTGGCGTCACGCTTGATTGCCCGAACGACCGGTACATCAATGACGAAGCGATTTGCCAGGCCGTCACCGCCATGTTGGCCCGCGCAAATATTCGCATCACGCTGGCCGCACAAACGCGCCTCAAGTACTTCGCTGAGATCAGCAACCCCGACTATAACACCAGCTTCTACATGCTCGGCTGGACGCCTAACACGTATGACGCGCACAACTCGTTCTTTAACCTTGCTGGAGGCCGCAACGGCGTGCGCGGCGTTTTCAACGATGGCGGCTGGAGCAACGCCGAGTTCGACAAGGACCTTGACGCGATATCGACCGAGATTGACCCGGCCAAGCGTCAAGCTTTGATCACTGCCGCGTCGAAGATCGTTCATGATGAGGCGGCGTTCATCCCGCTACACCAGCAAACGGTCGTATGGGCGGCCAAATCCAACATCGACTTGGTACAGTTGTCCGACAACACATTCCCCCTGCGCTACGTCATGGTGAAGTAGCCGTACGCCCGGCCCGTCCTCCCTCGCCAGACGGCGAGGGAAGACGGGCGTCACGTCTTACTCCGAGAGTGGCAGGTCACCGTCGCTCGACAGGCGGCGCGCACGGATAGCCTTCCAAACCGGATCCGGGCGGTCGTTCTTGACGACGATCGCCTCGACAGTCTCGAATTCCTCGAGCCGGAGCGCGTCGGTCACACCCAACGGAAAATACACATTCTCGTCGGTGTCGGCTGTGATCCCGTAAGCGCCCTTTCCTTCAACGCTCGACGTAATAATGCAGATTGATTTGGTTGCCATGTTAGATCCTAAGTCTCTGAAATCAGTGTATTACTATTACAGGCCGCTCAAATACTCAGTCGATAGCCGGGCCGGGATAGACGTCGGCGGTCCTGGGCAACGAGACCGGGTAGACTGGCCAGCCCACCCCGCTAATCCCCAGACGTTAGCGGATCACGCCAAAGGACGGAGCGCCAATCCCGGGACAACTACACGGTGCGCCCAACGGCCCGGCCGCCGGGCAAACGTAAAACCCGGCATAGCAGGTCGATCCCGCAACCGGCACGGAAGCTGTTTCGATCGGCACGTACGCAATGCAACCACTCAGCGCGAGCAACGTCCCCACCGCTAGAACCTTCAGCATGAACCATCCCCTGCAACTAATCTTTCTGAACGGCCGGCGGCCGGATTGGTTTTGGCGAAGTCACCCGGCCGGTCGTGTGCGATCTGCAGCAGGTCGCCGGCTTACGGCCAGACGCCCTGCATTTCCGTTTACTGAATCGTACCAGAGGATGACGTACCCGGCCCGGTGCAGCGGCACGACTGACCGACCGGCCCCGCTGCTGGGCAAATATACTGCCCAGCATAACAGGCTGATCCCGGGAATGGACCTAGTTCCCGGTTATCCAGCGACGAGTAGGTGACGCAGCCGCCCAGCGCCAAACAGGCAAGAAGGTGTAGAAGTTTTGGCACGAGGCTGGCCAAACTAGTTCTTGGCGCGGTCTACCAGCCGGTTCTGTGCGATCCACGGCATCATCGCGCGCAGCCGCTCACCGACCAGCTCGATCGGGTGCTCGCTCATGCGACGACGGGTCGCCTTGAAGCTGGCTTGGTTGGTGCGGTTTTCCAGCATCCAGTCGCGCGCAAACCGGCCGGACTGGATGTCCTCCAGCACGCGCTTCATCTCGGCCTTCGTCTCGGAGGTCACAATCCGGGGGCCGGTCACGTATTCGCCGTACTCGGCCGTGTTGCTGATCGAGTAGTTCATATTGGCGATGCCGCCCTCATAGATCAGGTCGACGATCAGCTTCACCTCGTGCAGGCACTCAAAGTACGCCATTTCCGGCGCATACCCGGCCTCGACCAGGGTCTCGAAGCCGGCCTTGATCAACTCCACCAAGCCGCCACACAGCACGGCTTGCTCGCCGAACAAATCGGTCTCGCACTCTTCCTTGAACGTCGTCTCGATAATGCCGGCGCGGCCACCACCGATCGCGCTGGCGTAGCTCAACGCTACTTCCATCGCACTGCCGCTCGGGTCCTGTGCCACGGCCACCAGGCAGGGTACGCCGCCGCCGCGCTGATATTCACTACGCACGGTGTGGCCCGGACCCTTGGGCGCAATCATGAACACGTCGATATCGGCACGGGGATCGAGCAAGTTGAAATGCACGTTCAGCCCATGCGCGAACGCCAGCGCGGCGCCGGGCTTCATGTTGGCAGCAAGCTTTTCGCGATAGAGGTCGCCCTGGCCCTCATCGGGCGTCAGCACCATCACGACGTCCGCCCACTTGGCGGCATCGGCCGGGTCCATAACCTGCAGGCCGGCCGCTTCCGCCTTGGCAATACCGGTCGAGCCGGCGCGTAGGCCGACCGCCAACTGCGGAAGGCCGCTATCCTTGAGGTTGTTGGCATGGGCGACGCCCTGGCTGCCATAGCCGATGATCGCGACGCGCTTACCCTTGATCAGGTTCACGTCGGCGTCGCGGTCGTAGTAAACGCGCATGGGTCTTCCTTTGTTGAAAAGCAGTCTCTTAAAGCGTCGACGGACCCCTGGCGATGGCGGCGATGCCGGATCGCGACACCTCCGCTAATCCGATCGGCCGCATGAGTTCAATAAATGCGTCGAGCTTATCGGGCCCGCCCGTTACTTCAAAAACCAGGCTGGATGGCGTGGCGTCGATCACCCGCGCCCGGAACGCGTCAGCTAGCCGCAGCGCCTCCGTTCGGTCTTGCCCGTGGCTGACAACCTTTACCATTGCCAATTCGCGCGACAGATGTGGGCCCTGCCCCGACAGATCGGCGACCCGGTAGACCGGCACCAGGCGGTCGAGCTGCGCCTTGATCTGCTCGATCACCATCTCCGTTCCGCTGGTCACGACGTTGATCCGGCTACGGCCCTGTTGATCCACCGCCGCCACCGTCAGGCTGTCGATGTTGTAGCCCCGCCCGGCAAACAGGCCGATGACCCGCGCCAGCACGCCGCTCTCGTTCTCGACCAGCACGGATATTGTGGCCGACCGGATAGCGCCCTGGACAACAGTCATACCAGCAACAATCCCTCATCGGTCACAGACGCCGTACGACCGGCCTGTGCTGGGCCCAGTATCATCTCGTTATGCGCGGCACCGGACGGGATCATCGGGAACACATTTTCCTTTTGATCGACACAGATGTCGGCCACGACGAACTTATCCGTCGCCATCATCGTGCGAATCACGTTATCCAACTCGCCCACGCAGGTTGCGCGTAGGCCGACGCCCTGAAATGCCTCGGCCAGTTTCACAAAGTCCGGCAGCGCCTCCGAATAGCTTTCGCTATACCGGCTGCCGTGCAGCAACTCCTGCCATTGGCGGACCATGCCCATATACTGGTTGTTGAGGATGAACACTTTCACCGGTAGCCGGTACTGCGCGAGCGTACTCAGCTCCTGAATATTCATCAGTATGCTGGCTTCCCCGGCGATGTCGATCACCAGCGCGTCGGGATGGGCGATCTGCGTACCCATCGCGGCGGGTAGGCCGTAACCCATGGTGCCGAGGCCGCCCGACGTCATCCAACGGTTCGGCTGATCGAAGCGGAAGTACTGCGCCGCCCACATCTGGTGCTGGCCGACCTCGGTCGAAATGTAGGTATCGCGCCCGGTAGCCTGCTCGTGCTCGCGCGTCAGTTCATACAGCCGCTGGATGGCGTATTGCGGCTTGATGACCGATGCCGGTGCGTGGTCCTGGTTGAACGCCAGGCTCTTTTGCTCACGCCACGTGTCGATCTGCTGCCACCATTGCGCCAGCGACGGCGGGGTGGCACCCGAGTCGTTCCATGCGGCCAGCATTGCCTGCATGATCAGGCCTGCGTCCCCAACGACCGGCACGTCGACAGCCACGTTCTTGTTGATGCTGCTGGGATCGATATCGCAGTGGATCTTCTTCGAATCCGGGCTGAACGCATTCAGCCGCCCCGTTACCCGGTCATCGAACCGCGCGCCGATGTTGAGCATCACGTCGCAGCCATGCATGGCCATGTTGGCCTCGTACGTCCCATGCATGCCGAGCATACCCAGGAATTGCGGATCGTTGCTGGGATAGCCGCCCAACCCCATTAGCGTGCTGGTACACGGCATGCCCGTCGCCCGCACGAACGCGATCAACGCCGCACTGGCCGCATCGCCCGAGTTGATGACGCCGCCGCCCGAGTACACGATCGGCCGTTTAGCACTCCGTAGCAGCTTAACCGCTGCCGCAATCTGCGCGGGATCTGGCACAGTGATTGGGCGGTAGCTGCGATGCGGGCCCTCCGCGGCCGGGAAATAGGGCGCCGGAGTGATAAGAATATCCTTAGGCAGGTCGATTACAACCGGGCCGGGCCGACCGCTGCGGGCGACGAAAAATGCCTCGTGCACCACGCGCGCCAGGTCCTCGGACCGCTTGACCAAGTAGTTGTGCTTCGTCGCCGGCCGGGTGATGCCGGTGGTATCGGCCTCCTGAAACGCATCGTTACCGATCAGGTGGGTTGGTACCTGACCCGTCAGACACACCAACGGAATGCTATCCATCAAAGCATCCACCAGGCCTGTGACGGCGTTGGTGGCACCGGGGCCGCTCGTCACCAGCACGACGCCGACGCGCCCGGTGCTGCGGGCATAACCCTCTGCCGCATGTACGGCTGCCTGTTCGTGCCGCACCAATATGTGGCGAATGCTGTTTTGCTGATACAGCGCGTCATAGATCGGCAAGACTGCGCCGCCCGGGTATCCGAATACGACCTCAACTTCCTCGTCGCGCAGCGCGCGCAGTAGGGTCTCGGCACCGGATTGCGTGGTGATCTCGTTCATGGGTCGCTCCTAGGCCGGCGTGGTCGCACTGATGCCATGCGCCGTCAAGTTTACTTACGAACGAAACTCCAAAAATCAGCACCTAAACTTTGCGAAGATTGCGCCAGACCCTCGTTTCGCGCATAGATCACATGCAAATCTGCCGGGTCGACCACGCGGCGGTTGCGAAACCACGTCGCCTGCTGCTTCGTGTACTGGCCCGTTACCAGCGTTGTGCGCGCCCCGGCCTCGGTCAGTGTCGCCCGGCCGTCCAGGTACTCCAGCAACTCCACTACCCCGTGCGCGCGCATCGCCGGCAGCGCGCGATCGAGGTGACGGACGGCCACGACCTCCTCCAGCGCGCCCGCAGCCAGCATTGCGTCGAACCGCGTGGCGATCGCCTGGCGCAGCACGTCCCGCGGTGGGTCGAGCAGTATCATGCGGAACCACCACGGCGCGGGCGGCGTGCGCACGCTCTGCCAGGCGCGAAGGCCACGCCCGGTGCTGCGCCACACCTCCCATGCGCGGGCGATGCGCTGCCCGTCGCTGGGGCGCAGGCCGGTGGCGGTGTCGGGATCGGCGGCCAAAAGCCGGGCATACAGCCCGGGCGCACCCAGCTCCTCCAGTAGCGCGCGCGCTTCGGCTCGGGCAGTCGGGTCGGGGGGCGGGATGTCTGCGATGCCCTGGGTGAGTGCGGATAAATACAGGCCGGTGCCACCGCATAGTATCGGCCGCTCGACCGCTGCCATGGCATCCAGCGCCGCGCGTCGCCACCATGCCGCGTCGCCAGGTTCCGTCGCTGGGCGGACACCGTATAGAAGGTGCGGTACCCGCGCCCGTTCCTCGGCCGTCGGCTGCGCGGTCAGCACAGGCAACTCACGGTACACCTGCATACTATCGGCATTCACAACCGTGCCGCCCAATCGCTCGGCCAGATCCAGCGCCAACGCCGACTTACCGCTGCAGGTCGGCCCGGCGACAATCAGTGCCGTCCCTTGCTCCATCACGCGTCCCCTGCCATCACACGGCGATGCAGCACGTCCTGACGCTGATTGCACGCGACGGCATCGGCCACGCGTTGGTTGCCCGGGCGCGGGACGCGGTGGCGGGCGGTGCGCCCGACGTGCTGTCGCCGGATGAGGCCGTGGACATCCCCTGCCCTGCGGTAATCGACTTGGCCGAGATTCTGGCCGGACATGCCGTGGACTGGGCGATCCTACCGGCCGCCAATCGCCGCAAACGCCTGCTGATTGCCGACATGGACAGCACTATCGTAACGTCGGAGACGCTGGACGAACTCGCCGACCATGCCGGTGTTGGTGCCGCCGTCGCTGCCATCACACGCCGCAGCATGGCCGGTGAGATCGACTTCGCCACCGCGCTGCAGGAACGCGTGGCAATGTTGCGTGGCCTATCCGTGTCGGCGCTGGACGCCACCTGGGGCCGCACCGCGCTGATGCCGGGCGCTATCGAGCTTGTGCGGACAATGCGGGCGCACGGCGCGGTGACGGCGCTGGTATCGGGCGGATTTACCTGGTTCACAGATCGGGTCGCACAGCAGGTCGGGTTCGATCGCCACCACGCGAATACGCTCGATCACGACGGCACCACCCTGACCGGCACGGTCGCCGAGCCGATACTGGACCGCGACGCCAAGCGCACCACTCTGCTGGCCCTGGCGGCTGAGCATGGGCTAACCGCAGACGACGCCCTGGCCGTGGGGGACGGTGCCAACGACCTGGCGATGATCCAAACGGCCGGGCTCGGCGTTGCCTATCACGCCAAGCCCATCACCGCCGCCGCTGCCCGCGTGCGCATCGAGTACTGCAACCTGCGCGCGCTGCTGTTTCTGCAGGGGTACCACGCGGCCGAGTTCGTCGCGTGATACCGATCGAACCTGGGCACCTCGACGCCGCATTGGTCCTGAATAACGCCCATTCAACCGAGCTATCGTTGCTCGATGCCGGTCAGTTACGGTCGCTGGTCGACCAGGCATTTCAGGCCGTGATCGAGCCGCCTGCCGAAGCATTTCTGATCGCCCTGGATCAAACCGCCGAGTACGGCAGCCCCAACTTTGCCTGGCATCGGGCGCGGCACGATCGATTTATCTATGTCGACCGGCTGGTGGTGGCACAGGCGGCCCGCGGCCGGGGTCTGGCCCGGAAAATGTACGCCGACTTGTTCGCCGCGGCGCGTGCGGCCGGGCATACGCAGGTGCTGTGTGAGGTGAATAGCGACCCGCCCAACCCAGCGTCCGACGCGCTGCACGCCTCCCTCGGCTTCGTGCCGATCGGCACCGCCCGCATACACGGTGGCGCCAAGACGGTCCGCTACCTGCGCGCCGCCGCATGATACGGGACGCCGCCGGAGTAATCGCGGCCGGGCTGGCACCGCCGGACATGCGCGCCGCGCTCGACGCCGTGGGCGACCGCTACGCCGTGCTGATACCCGACGCGTTACGTGCCCTGATACACGACCCGGACGGACCGATCGGCCGCCAATTCATCCCGCATCCGGACGAGTTGCTGACCGCCCCGCATGAGCATCCCGACCCGATCGGCGATGACCGCCTGTCCCCCGTGCCCGGCATCGTCCACCGCTACGCCGATCGCGCATTGCTAAAGCCGCTGCTGATCTGCCCGACCTATTGCCGGTTCTGTTTCCGGCGCGAACATGTCGGCCCCGATGGCGGCCTACTGACCGACGCGCAGCTATTGGCAGCCTATGACTGGCTGCGCGCCCATCCGGCCGTGCGGGAGGTGATCCTAACCGGCGGCGATCCACTGATGCTCTCGCCACGGCGGCTGGCATCGATCGTTGCGGAGCTTAATACCATTCCGCATATCGAACTCATTCGCATCCACACCCGCGTGCCCGTGGCCGACCCCGCCCGCGTGACGGGCGCCCTGGCCGCCTCGTTAATCAGCGCCGCGCCGGTCTGGATGGTTGTGCACGTGAACCATGCGGACGAGCTGACACCGGGCGCGGTGACGGCGCTGGATGCGATCCGGGCCGCCGGAGTGCCACTTTTGTCGCAATCCGTGTTGCTACGGGGTGTGAACGACTCGGCCGATGCACTGGCCGCCCTGTTCCGCGCCCTGCTTCGCGCCCGGGTTAAGCCGTACTACCTGCATCAACTCGACCCGGCGCCCGGCACAGCGCGGTTCGCGGTTCCGGTCGCCGAGGGCCAGGCCATCCTACGCGCTTTACGGGGGCGTCTCACCGGTCTCGCGTGGCCCACCTATGTCATCGACATACCGGGTGGCCATGGCAAGGTCCCGGCCGGACCCAGCTACCTCGGCCCCGGCGTGGTGCATGACCCCGGCGGCTTGCCCCACCCGTACCCCGCGGAGTAGAAGCGGGTCATATATCTGTCAGAAACTTGGGTCTTTATCGATGAAGCAGCAGGCCAACCTTATCCGCGCCGGACAGGTACTCGACCATGGCGGCGGCCGCTGGACAGTGCTGAAACAACAGATCATCACGCCGGGCAAGGGTGGCGCGTTTATCCAAGTGGAGATGCGAAATCTTCGCACCGGCAACAAGACGAACGAGCGTTGGCGCACCGCCGATACCGTGGAACGGCTGGAGACGTCGGAAAAGGAGTTCACCTACTCCTACACCGAAGACACCAACATCGTGCTGATGGACCCCGTCACGTTCGAGCAAACGATAATCCCGCTCGGTCTACTGGGCGAGCAGGCCGCTTTTTTGCAGGACAACATGACGATCACCGTCGACATGGTCGAGGACGAGCCCGTGGGCGTCCGCCTGCCGAGCACCGTTGTGCTGACGATCACCGAGGCCGACCCGGTCGTAAAGGGCCAGACGGCCACCAGCAGCTACAAGCCCGCCATGCTGTCCAACGGCGTGAAAACGAGCGTGCCGCCCTTCGTCGAAGCCGGTGAGCGCGTCGTCGTCCGGACCGAGGACGCGAGCTACGTCGAACGCGCCAAGGGCTAACCCATGGCGCTTCGCCTATCACCCCACATGACGGTCATGCAGAACGCGGCCCAACGCGCCGCCAAGCGCCTGTTGCGTGATTTTGCCGAAGTCGAGCAGCTACAGGTCAGCGTAAAAGGACCCGGCGATTTCGTCAGCCAGGCCGATTTGCGGGCCGAGGCGACGTTGAAAGAAGAACTGAACAAGGCGCGGCCGGGCTACAGCTTTCTGATGGAGGAATCTGGTAAGTCGGGCAGCGATAACTGGGCCTGGCGCTGGGTGATCGACCCGCTGGATGGCACCAGCAACTTCCTGCATGGCATTCCGCACTGGTGCATTTCGGTGGCGCTTGAGCACCGGCTGCCGGATGGATCGGCGGAAATCCAGGCGGGCATGATCTATAATCCCGTGAATGACGAGATGTTTTGGGCCGAGCGCGGCGTCGGCGCTTTCATCAACGAGCGGCGCCTGCGCGTGTCCGCCCGGCGCGAGTTCAACACGGCGCTGCTGGCGACCGGCATTCCGTTCGCGGTGGTGACCGCGTCCCGGCGGTTGGCGTTTGCACGCACGCTGGGCACGTTGATGCCGCAGGTGGCCGGTATCCGGCGGTTCGGCGCGGCGGCGCTCGACCTCGCATGGGTCGCGGCCGGGCGATACGATGGGTATTGGGAGCTGGGGCTGAAGCCCTGGGACATGGCGGCCGGCATGCTGATCGTGCGTGAGGCGGGCGGGTTCGTAACCGACGCCACCGGGGCCGAGACGGTGATGCTGGAAGGAGCCAACGATGTCGTCGCCGCCAACCCGCACATGCACGCCCGCCTGTTGGAAGCAGTAGCCGATGGGGTCCGCGCGGCCACGGCCAGCCCGCCACCAAAACGGGCCGAGGCGCCAGCTTGAAGCTGGCGCTACTACTCGTTCTGGTGCCCGGGATCGCCATGGCTCAGGCGACCGCGAACCCTAGTGCGCTCGATAGCTTGAAACCGAACCAGCCGGCCCGGCGCCCCGTAACACGGCCGGCGGTTACGCCATCCGCGCCCAGCCCGCCCAAACCGCCACCCCGGCCTACCGCCCCGCGCCAGCCCCTGCCCACGGTTCCCACCACGCCGCCGCCGATTGCATCGCTGCCGCCACCGACGCCGGTCCCCGTGCGGCCAACCACCCCGCCCGTTATTCCGGTCGCGACCGATGCGCCGGGCGGCACGTCGCCGCTGCCCTCCGGCCTGCGCGTCACGTTTGGGGTCGACCGGTCCGATCTTAATCCCGCGACGGTGCAGGCGCTGCGTGAATACGCGGCAACGCTTGGCCCGAGTGAGAA
>JANPPS010000236.1:0-27428 GCA_031428635.1 Rhodospirillales bacterium | reverse complement strand
TCCCCAAACAGCACTGACCTATCGCCTATGCAGCGCTAAAAACGTGGACCCCACAGCCCTTTGACCTGGGTCGAAATGTGTTCGGAGGCCTACCCTGCATACCCATACTGCACATGCAACCGCGCCAACACATCTGCCGGTAACTTCAGCCGTTCCGCCAAATACACCAAATAGGCCCGGTTCACCGCCGCATGCTTGTCCACGCCTGCCAGCACCGCCGCATACAGCAACGATCCCACATGGGCGTCCCGCACGTCCGCCAGCAGCGCGTCCATCGGCACCGGGCGCGCCAGCGCGTCGTCTAAAAATCCCGGCGCGTCCGGCGTCAGGCCGAACGTACTCAGCGCCCCCCGCAACTGGCGCTCCTTGCCCGCGTCGATCCGGCCACTCGCGGCACTGGCGGCGATCATGGCGCGGACCAGCAGCTCGGACTGGCTTTGGTCCACATGGCCGAATGCGGTTGGGGGCGGGCCCAGCAATTGCTGGCGGTTGCGCAAATGGCTGAACAGCACTTTGGCCGCCAGCACATCCAGCGGCGCGTCCGTCAGCGGCGGCGGGGCTGCGATCGTAACGGACGATAATGGCGCAGGCCGCAACCGGGCGATCAGCGCGCGCAGCCGTGTCAAACCCGCCATGTCACGCCCGCCATGTCAGACCGATCAGCGCCACCCCGGCCACCCAAACATACCCCGCCAGCAGCCACGATAGCCGCCGTCCGCCCAGGCCGCGCAGGGAACACGTCGCGCCCATCGCCACCGCCAGCAGCAACGGACCCGGCGGCATTCCGATCGCCCCCGCCAACGCCCCCGCGCACGGCACCAGCAACACCGCTGCTGCCGCCCCGTTCACGGCCCCGCCCAGCAGCGCCAGGCCCAGCGTCGCCGCGGTCCAGACCCAGCCGGGCAACACGGCCAACCCCGTCAAACCGGCCGCCACGGACGCCGCGAGCCCCGTCGTGCCAATCGCCGACCCCACCGGCAGCAGCGCACCCACCGTCACCACCAACGGCCAGTCTACGCCATCATATAGCTCGCCCACCGGTACGTTGCCCGCCACGACCACCACCGCCACGCCGCCCAACACCGCCAACGCCAGCGGCACCCCCCACGCCAGCGCGGCCAGTACGCCGACGCCTGCCGCCAGTGGTACCAGCGCCCGCCGGGTCCGGCCCAACCGCAATTGCCGTTCTGCCAGCTTCAGCACACCCAGCGCCGACAGGCTCGTGGGCATACGCTCTAGGTCGCCCTGCAGCACTAGCGTGTCCCCCGCCCGCAGCTTCATCCGGCTGAGCCGCATCACCGGCAGTCCGCCCGTACGACCCACGCCCAGCAGACCGATTTGCGCGGCACCCAGCTGTCCATCGGCCGCCGACTGCCCAACCAGGCGGGATCCGGCCGTCACTACTGCCTCCACCACGCCGCCATTTCGGTCAGTCACGGCAGCGCCGGCGATGGAGCCCCGGACCTGCTCGATTACGCGCTGCAGCGTATCTGTGTCGCAGGCCAGGACCAGCACGTCTCCTGCTTCGATCACGAGCGACGACCGGGCGGGCAGGCGCCGGAACTCCTCCCGGATCACGGCCCGGGCGCCGATCGAAGTACCGCCCCGGGCAAGCGCACCGAGCGTCCGTCCGACGGCCGGCGAACCGGGCGGCACGTGTATCTCGCTCACATACGCATCCTGAGCGCTGGCCTGCGCAGGCTCTCTCACCCACCGGGGCGCCAGCCGCCAGCCGAGCAGCAGGACGCCCAGCCCACCCAACGCCAATGGTCCGCCCACGCGCACAAAGTTGGGCACGGTCAGGCCACTGCCGGCGGCCACAACCAGTCCGGCCGCCGTCCCCAACGGCGTCACCATGCCACCCAGCACGATCGCCATCGCCACCGGCACCAACGCCGGCGACGGCCACTGCCGGGTGCGCAGCACTTGCCCCGGCACCGGCAGGAACGCCGCCAGCGAACCCGGCCGGCCGGCGAAAGTCGCCAACACCCCACCGATCGTACCCAGTATCGCGATCTGCGCCGACACCCGATGCAGCACCGGTGTCAGCGTCCGCACGGGCGCCACGAGCACGCCGGACCCGCGCAGCCCCGCCGCCAGAACGCCCAGCCCCGCCGCCGCCAGCACGGGCGCCTGCCCGAACCCGGCCAGCATATCGGCCGCCGGCACCGCGCCCCCCCGCACCGCCGCCAGCAGCGCCAGCACCGCCACCACGTCCGCCCGCGACCGTCCCCACGCCAGCACGCCCGCGGTTACGACCACGATCGCCGCCAGCGTCGCCTGCGTCCCGATCAGCATACCCGGTGCAACTTCATCCCCCGTTCAAACCTTGTGCCCCGGCCACAGTTGCGTCGCGGAGCACCCATGTCACCCATCGAGACCCTGGTGGCACTCGTCGCCGCCACCGTAGCCCTCGCGTTGCTGGCCCGGGCGGCGCAGGTGCCGTCGGCCGTGGCGCTTGTGCTGGGCGGTATGGGCGTGGCGCTGGTGCCGGGTGTGCCGGCGATTGACCTCGATCCGCATGTGGCGCTCGCCGTATTCCTGCCGCCGCTGCTGCAGGCCAGTGCCTACCGTACCGATTGGGCGGCGTTCCGGCTGGCGCTACGGCCGATCTTGCTGCTGGCGCTGGGCGCGGTACTGTTCACGACCGGGTCGATTGCGATCGCGATCAAGCTGCTGGTCCCCGGCCTACCCTGGGCGGCGGCCATCGCACTCGGTGCCATCGTCGCCCCGCCCGACGCGGTCGCCGCCACGTCGGTGCTGAAGACGATGCGCCTACCCCGGAACCTCGTGACCGTGCTGGAGGGGGAGAGCCTGCTCAATGACGCGTCATCCCTAATTCTGTACCGGTTTGCCGTCACCGCCGCCGTCGCCGGCACCGCGAGCCTTAGCGCCGGGGACGCGGCATGGAGCTTCTTTGCCTCCTCCGCCGGGGGCACGCTGGTTGGGTATGCCGTGGGCCGGCTTATCATCGCCGCGACCCGGCTACTGAATGACACCCTGCTGGAGATCACGGCGATCGTCCTGGCCGGGTTCGTGGGCTACATCGTGGCCGAGCAACTCGGCCTGTCGGGTGTGCTTGCCGCCGTCGCATGCGGCCTCGTGATCGGGCGCGCCCAGCATGAGGTCCTGTCCGCCCGCACACGGGTCGAAAGCACGGCGGTCTGGAACTTCCTGGAGTTCACGCTCACCAGCCTCGTGTTCATACTGATCGGGCTGCAGTTGCGGGAGGTGCTGGGGCGGCTCGGTGATTACAGCCTGGGCACGCTGGTCGGCATGGGGGTGGCGATGTCCGCGACCCTGATCGTCAGCCGGTTCGTATGGGTGTTCGCGAGCAGCACACTCGGGCGGTTGGCGCCTGCGCGGTTTCACGTCGGGGGCGCACGGATGCCAACGTCGCACCTGATCATCGTCAGCTGGGCCGGTATGCGGGGCGTGGTCAGCCTGGCCGCGTCGCTGGCCCTGCCGCTCGGGTTCCCGGGCCGCGACCTGATTATCTTCCTCGCCTTCTGCGCGATTCTGGTGACACTCGTGCTGCAGGGCACGACCCTCGGCTGGGTCATCACCCGCCTGCATGTGTCAGAAGTCGCGGAGGAGGCAGCGACTGCGCGGGAGGCGGGGGTGCGGCGCGCCGCGGCAGAGGCGGCGCTGGCGACAATGGAGCGGCGTTTATTCGAGGGGCGCACGCTGGGTATGCCCGACCGCGACATGCTGCACGAATTCCGGCGCCGGGCGGAAGACGCGCGCCAGCAGGAGACCGGCCCCTCATTGGCCGGGCGCAGGCGGGAAGCCCGGCTGCAGCTGGAATTGGACGCGATCCACGCCGCCCGCCGCGCCGTGCTCGACCACGCCCACGCGCTGGATAGCCAGCAACTACAGGCGATCGAGGAGGAGTACGATTTCGAGGAGGGGCGCCTGACCCGCGCACTGCATGACGCAACCGGCGGGCGGGGTTAGGCAACCATCCCCGCGCCCGCGTGTTGCAGCGCGACAGCCGGGGCAAAGCGCATGAGCACGATCCAAATCGAAGAAGGCCGACCGTACCCGCAAGGGGCCACGTGGACCGGCCTGGGCGTGAACTTCGCCCTGTTCAGCGCCAACGCGACCAAGGTCGAATTATGCCTGTTCGACGACACCGGTGAGACCGAGATCGAGCGCATCGCTCTGCCGGAATACACCAACGAGATCTGGCACGGCTTTCTGCCGAATGCCCGGCCCGGTACGATCTACGCCTATCGTGTGCATGGCCCGTACGAGCCGGAAAACGGCCACCGCTTCAATCCGAACAAGCTCGTACTTGATCCGTACGCCAAGGCCGTCGTGGGTCAGATCACCTGGGCGCCCGAGTTGTACGGCTACATCATGGGCGAAGACGACACGACCTTCGACACCCGCGACAGCGCGCCGTTCATGGTCAAGGGGCGCGTGATCGACCCGGCCTTCACCTGGGGCGAGGACCGGGCGCCGCGCGTGCCGTGGGAACGGACGGTCCTGTATGAGGCCCACGTCAAGGGCTTCACCAAGCTGCACCCCGCCGTGCCCGAAGAACTGCGCGGCACGTTCCGCGGTTTGGCAACGCCCGAGGTGATCCGCGATATCCGGCGCCTGGGAATATCGAGCGTCGAACTACTGCCGGTGCACACCTTCGTCGACGACAGCTACTTGGGTGAAAAGGGCCTGTCGAACTACTGGGGCTACTCGACCTTGTCCTTCTTCGCGCCCATGCGCCGCTATGCCAGTGTGCCGGACTTCGCGTTTAGCGAGTTCAAGGAGATGGTGTGCCGGTTTCACGCCGCCGGGCTCGAGATCATTTTGGACGTCGTCTACAATCACACCTGCGAGGGCAACGAGAAGGGCCCGACCCTGTCGCTCAAGGGCATCGACAACGCCAGCTACTATCGCCTGATGCCGGATGAGCCACGGTACTACATCAACGATACCGGCACCGGTAATACGCTGAACCTCAGCCATCCGCGCGTGATCCAGATGGTGATGGACAGCCTGCGCTACTGGGTGACGGAGATGCATGTCGACGGCTTCCGGTTCGACCTCGGCACCATCCTGGCGCGTGAGACGCACGGGTTCGACGAGCAGAGCGGCTTTTTGCGCGCCGTCGGGCAAGACCCGGTGCTGAGCCAGGTCAAGATGATCACCGAACCATGGGATTGCGGTCCGGGCGGCTACCAGGTTGGTGGCTTTCCGCCGGGTTGGGCGGAGTGGAACGACCGGTACCGGGACAATACGCGAGAGTTCTGGAAGGGCACGGGCTCGGTCAAGACCATGGCCACCCGGTTCACCGGCAGCAGCGACTTCTTCAACAAGCGGGGCCGGCCGGCGTGGTCGAGCGTTAACTTTTTGACAGCCCATGACGGTTTCACGGTCAATGACTGGGCCAGCTACAACGAAAAACACAACGACGCGAACGGCGAGGACGGTAACGACGGTAACAGCAATAACGAAAGCTGGAATTGCGGTTTCGAGGGTCCAACCGACGATCCGGATATTAATGCTCTTCGTCTACGCCAAATCCGTAATATGCTGGCTACCCTGTTGCTATCGCGCGGTACACCGATGCTGCTGGCCGGCGATGAGTTTGGGCGAACTCAGAACGGCAACAATAACGCGTACTGCCAGGATAACGAAATCAGCTGGCTCGACTGGAACCTCGATGAGCGCGGTCAGGGGTTGGTGGAGTTCGTCACGAACCTGACGCAGCTGCGCCGGCGCCTGCCGATCCTGTACCGCTCACGCTTTCTGACGGCCGAGTGGAATGAGGAGTTGGGCGTCAAAGACGTGGCCTGGATCAAGCCCGATGGGCAGGAGATGGATCAGGCGGCGTGGGACGATACGCATACGCGCTGCCTTGGTATTCTGCTGGATGGACGGGCGCAGGCGTCGGGCATCAGGCGGCGTGGACAGGACGCGACGGTGCTTGTGATCCTCAACTCCTACCATGAGGGCGTGCCGTTCACCCTACCAGCTATAGCCGGCGGCCAGGGGTGGCAGTTGCTGGTGGACACGAACCTCGATGCGCCCGCGATGGACGTTTTCCTGATCGGCGACGCCTACGTCGCCACCGGCCGGTCGCTTCTGCTGTTCGAGTTGACGCATGACGCGAGCTATGACGAGGCGCGCGGCTCGGCGCCCGCCACCACGGTTGAGCATGCGCCGGTTGAGCACACCCCGGCTGAGCACGCCCCGTGACGCACATCCTGCTGGTCGAGGATCACGAGGAGATCTGGGATTTCCTATCCCGGCGACTGAAACGCCGCGGATTCGATGTCACGGTCGCGACCGACGGGCAGCAAGGTGTCGACCAGGCACGGGCGGTGCAGCCGCAGATCGTGCTGCTGGACATGAACCTGCCGATACTCGACGGCTGGTCCGCCGCCCGCAAACTCAAGGACGACCCGGCCACCGCCGCCATCCCGATCATCGCGCTGACCGCCCACGCCATGTCCGGCGACCGGGAGAAGGCGCTGGCCGCCGGGTGCGACGACTACCATCCGAAGCCGATCGACTTCTCGGGGCTGCTAAACCAGATCGACGCTTTGATCAGGGCCAAGACGTGACCGACATCAAACTTTTACTGGCCGACGTGGACGGCACGTTGGTGACAAAGGATAAGGTGCTCACTCCCCGCGCCATAGCCGCCGTGCAAGCGTTGCGCGCGCGGGGCATCCGGTTCGCGATCACCAGCGGGCGTCCGCCGCGCGGGATGGCGATGCTGGTGAAGCCGCTGGCGCTGGATACGATGATCGCCGGGTTCAACGGCGGCGTGTTCGTGAACCCCGACCTGAGCGTGGTCGGGACCCGCACCCTGCCGGCCGACACCGCGCGTCAAGTGCTGGACGCCATCCTGGACCACGGCATGGACGCGTGGGTGTACACGTCCACCGAGTGGCTGTTGCGGGATGCGGGCGCCGCCCACCGGGAGCGAGAGGAGTACACGGTGCAATTTCCACCGCGCGTGGTGCCGGGCTTTGACGACGTGATGGACCAGGCGGTCAAAATCACGGGCGTAAGCGACGACCTAGACCTGGTCGCACGGTGTGAGGCCGACGTGCAGCAGATCGTAGGCGACCGGGCGACGGCGGCGCGGAGCCAGCCGTACTACTTGGACGTGACCCATCGCGATGCGAATAAGGGGTTCGTGGCCGATACTTTATCTGCCCAGTTTGGGGTCGACCGCGCCGATATCGCCACGATCGGTGACATGCCTAATGACGTGTCGATGTTCAAACGTAGTGGCCTGTCGATCGCGATGGGCCAGTCATCCGACGCCGTGAAGCAAGCGGCCACGGAAGTCACGGCCGGCTACGACGATGAGGGGTTTGCAAAGGCGGTCGAACGGCTGATCCTGGGCCAGGGAGATCGATCATGAAGTTTATCGCTGCACTGCTGCTAATCGCCACACCTGCCATGGCACAGCCCGCCCGCCCCGGCGAGGGCGCTGCACCCGCCGCTGTCAACACCGCCCCCGGCCCGTCCCGCACGGGTGCGGCCCCGGTCGCGGGTGCCAACAGCTTTAGCGCGGACCAGGCCCGCGCCCGGATCGGGACCGCGGGCTTTGCCGACGTGATGGACCTCGCGAAGGACGACAAGGGTATTTGGCGCGGAACCGCCACCCGGGACGGGAAGCGGGTGGCGGTGTCGCTCGACTATCAAGGTAATGTTGTAGCGAATTAGAATGTTAAGCGGGAAGATGGAGGGTACTGGTAACACCCACATTGAGACAAAAAACGTGGGCGACCTTGAGGTGCGAGTGCGTCTTGGCTAGCTGCTTGCTGCAATTGAACTCGGCAACCGCCAAAATGTCCGTGCCCGGGTACCACGCTTGACACCAGGCTACGCGCTTCCTCTATACGGGACGAACCGGCCGCCCGGCCTCGCACGTCGATAGGCCCACCATGACCGACCCCCGCGCCGACGAAATACTGGCCATCGTCGCCAGAGAAACCGGCGTACCCCGTGACAAACTAGTGCCCGAAGCGGAGTTGGCGGTCCTCGATATCCCGTCGCTCGATATGGTCCAGGCTATCTTCGCGATCGAGGAGTGTTTCCAGATCGATATCCCGATCGTAAGCGATCAAACCGGTGGGGAATTTAAGACGGTCGGTGATCTGGTAGCCCACGTGCTGCACACCCTCGATCACGCAACGCCTGCCTGAGTGGCGCATCCGGTTCGGGTAGCCGTCACGGGCCTAGGTGGCCTGTGCGCGATCGGGGCCGACGTGCCCACGTTATGGCGGGCGCTGCTGGCTGGGCAGACGGGTATCGGCCCGATCACGGCGATACCGACCGACCGGATTCAGGCCCGGATCGCCGCCCAGTGTTCGTTCGACCCGGCCGACCATTTCGACCCGCGCCGGGTACCGCTGATGGACCGCGCGACCGCCATGGCTGTCGTGGCCGCGCGGGAGGCGATGATGGACGCCGGACTGAACGCGGGATTGGCCACCGACCCGGCCCAGGCACACCGCCGTGGCGTCGTGTTGGGTGCCGCGATCGGACAAACGAGCCTCGATGCCGCATACCTCGCGTTCTACGGCGCCGGTGCCTCCCGCGTGCATCCGCTGACGGTACCGCGCCTGATGCCCAACGCCGCCGCCGCGCATGTCAGCATGGAGTTCGGCCTACACGGGCCTTGTTTCGCCACCGCATCCGCGTGTGCGTCCGCCACCCATGCGATCGGCCAGGCGCTGGACCTGATCCGGGCCGGTCGTGCGGATGTCGTGCTAGCCGGAGGCGCCGACGCAAGCCTCGTTCCAGGCGTGCTGAAGGCGTGGGAGGGCCTGCGTATCCTGAGCCAAGACGGCTGCCGCCCCTTCAGCCAGGACCGCAGCGGCCTGGTGCTGGGTGAGGGCGCGGCCGTGCTGGTGCTGGAACGGTGGGACCACGCCGTTGCGCGCGGTGCCCGCATCCATGCGGAGCTATCGGGCGTAGGCATGACGGCGGATGGCCAGGACCTGACGGCCCCCAGCAGCGACGGCGCTTCCCGGGCGATGCAAGGCGCGCTGGACGATGCAAGCGTCACGGAGGACGAGATCGGCACCATCAACGCCCACGGCACCGGCACCCGCCTGAACGACCGGACAGAAGCCGCGGCAATCCACACCGTGTTCCGCCACCCACCGCCGACCAGCAGCAGCAAGGGCGCAATCGGTCATTGCCTATGCGCCGCCGGGGCGATCGAGGCGGTGATCACCGTCATGGCGCTGCGCACGCAAACGCTACCACCCACGGTCGGCTTTCGCGTGCCGGACCCCGAATGCGCGATCGACCCGGTGCCCGTGGCGCGCGCGGCGTCGATCGGGGCGGCGCTGTCGAACTCGTTCGCATTCGGCGGGATGAACGCCAGCGTGCTGTTTCGGGCCGTGCGTTGACGACCGCACACATCAACGCCATCGCGACCGCGGTACCACCGCATGACGTGCATGGCGCCTTCGTGGCGTTCGCCCGTACGCTACTGCTGGACGACCGGGCGCGGTTCGTATTCGACCGCATGGCCGACCGCGCCGGTATCGCCCATCGCTGGTCCGACTTCGCGCCGGGCGTGCCGGGTGCGGCGCGAGTGGACGCTGACGGGTTCTACGTCCGGGGCGCGTTTCCCGGCACGGGCGCCCGCATGGCGCTGTACGCGACCCGCGCCGCGGACCTGGCCGAGCGTGCGGCGCGGCAGCTCGACCTCACCGGCATTACCCACCTGGTCGTTGCATCCTGCACGGGCTTCACCGCGCCCGGGCTGGACCAGCTGCTGGCGGAGCGCCTGTGCCTGATGCCATCCATCGAACGGAGCCTGATTGGCTTCATGGGCTGCTATGCCGCCGTGCCCGCGCTGCGCACCGCGCGCCACATCGTCCGCTCCGAACCAGGCGCCCGCGTGCTCGTGGTCAACACCGAGCTCTGTACACTGCACCTGCAGGAGACGCCGGAGCTGGAGAAAGTGCTTTCTTTCTTGTTGTTCGGTGACGGTGCCACGGCCGCGATCGTTAGTGCCGACCCGCACGGCATCGCGCTGCATGATTTTCACAGCGTGGCCCTATCGGACACGCAGGATCTGATCACCTGGGCGATCGGCGATCAGGGGTTCGACATGGTCCTGTCGGGTCGCGTTCCCGCCCGGATCGGCACGGCGTTGCGGGCGGTGGCCGACCGGGCGCCGACTGACCGGGCGACGGCTGACCGGGCGACGGCGGGTATGCTGCTCGACCGGCCACCGGCGACCACGCCGCATTGGGCCGTCCATGCGGGCGGGCGCACGGTGCTGGACGCGGTGCAGGCCGGGTTACGGCTGCCATCCACGGCCCTCGCCCCGTCCCGCGCCGTGCTGCATGACGTGGGCAACGTGTCGTCGGCAACCCTCATGTTCGTACTGGCCCGCATGATGGGTCAACCCGGCCCCGGCGTCGGTATGGCGTTCGGCCCCGGCCTGTGTGCCGAGACGTTCCGGTTTACCGTCCTATGACACTGCGCGACCGAAGCTTAATGCCCGAGATACTCGACCGTGAGGACGTGGACTCCGCGACGCTGGCCGCCGTGCTGCGCGACCTGGCGGCGGTCAACACGCTGACGCGGGCACGGGCGCCGACGCTACAGTTTCTGCGCCATGTGGCCCGGCGGGCGCCCGACCTGCGGCTACGTGTGCTGGATGTGGGGTATGGCGACGGCGACATGCTGCGGCGGATCGCGCGATGGGGGCAGCGCGCGGGGGTCGGGCTGGACCTGTCGGGCATCGACCTCAACCCCGGCTCCGCCCCCGCGGCCCGGGCGCGGACGCCGGACTGGATGGCGATCGACTACTGCATCGGCGACGTGTTCGATCAGCCGATAGGCGCGCATGACGTGATCGTCAGCTCGTTGTTCACGCACCACCTGACCGACCCGCAAATTGTGCAATTCCTGCAATGGATGGAGCGCAGTGCGGCGCGCGGGTGGTTCGTGAACGACCTGCATCGCAATATTCTGGCCCGTGACGGGTTTTCCGTACTGGCCGCCGTTGCCCGGTTCCACCCGATCGTGCAGGCCGATGGACGGCTGAGTGTCGAACGCAGCTTTCGCCGGGCCGATTGGGTGCGGCTGCTGGCGCAGGCAGGTGTGCCGGCGCAGATCACCTGGCACGTCCCGTTTCGCTACTGCGTGGCGCGATGCAAGCCCTGATTGCCGGCGGTGGCGTGGCTGGCGCCGCGACCGCTTGCCTGATCGGCGCCGACGCCACCCTGATCGAGCGGGAGACGGCGCCCAACGACAAGATTTGCGGCGAGTTCCTGTCATGGGAGGCGCAAGCCTATCTGTCCCGGTTGGGCCTGGACGTAGCGGCCATGGGCGCGCACCCGATCAACCGCGTGCGGCTGGTGCATGGCGATCGGATGGCGGAGGCGGCATTACCGTTCCGGGGCATGGGTCTGAGCCGCCGGGCGCTGGACGCGGCGCTGCTAAGCCTGGCGGCGGCACGCGGGGCGACCATCGTACGGGCGTCGATCCGGGGCATGGACGATGGCGGGCTGAATAATGGCGGGCTGGACGTGACGGGCCACGGGCGGCTGCACGCGCCACGCCTCTATCTTGCGACGGGCAAATACGACCTGCGCGGAGCACGGCGCGACCCGCCCGGGCCGCCGAACCCGCTGGTGGGCCTAAAGATGTATCTGCGCCTATCCCCGCAGCAGCAGGCGGAGTTGGCCGGACATATCGAGGTCCTACTGTTCCCCGGCGGTTACGCGGGATTGCAGCTGATCGAGGATGGGCGCGCCAATTTGTGCCTGTTGCTGCACCGCGACCGGTTTCAGACGGCCGGGCGGGAGTGGGACGGCGTCATGGACCTGCTCGGTCGCGACTGCCCCCATCTGGCCCGGCGTATCGACGGCGCAGCGACGTTGCTTGACCGGCCACTGACCATCAGCGGCGTGCCGTATGGATACGTGGCGGCCGTAGCATCGCCAGGGGTATTCCGGCTCGGTGATCAAATGGGCGTTATTCCGTCATTCTGCGGCGACGGCGTCTCGATCGCGCTGCACACCGCGTTTGCGGCCGTGGCGGCAGGGCCGGATGCGGCGCTGTATCACCGCCGGGTCGCTCCGCAGATCGCGGCACCGATCCGCCGCGCGGGGTACCTGTTCGGCGTGGCACAGGCGGCACCCGGCTGGGTCACCGCCGCCGCCCGTCGCTGGCCCGCGGCGCTGCGGTCCGTGGCGCGGCTAACCCGGCTCAGCCCGCGGGTCGTCGGCTAACGCGTTCTTCCGACCCCCGCGGTCACGCACACGCGAACCCCTTCATGGGTTGCACGTTCCCGCCTTGACCAAAGGTGCCATGCAACAGGGAGCGAGTTCATGACCGAAACAGTCGTCATTACCGGAGGCAGCGCCGGCATCGGCCGCGCCACCGCCCGCGCATTTGCCCGTCGTGGGGCCAACGTCGGCCTGATTGCCCGCGGCCCGGATCGCCTGGCCGACGCGAAGACGGAGCTGGAGGCCATGGGCGTTCGTGTCCACACGGTCCAGGCTGACGTGGCCGACGCCGACGCCATCGACTGCGCCGCCGACGAGATCGAGGCCGCACTCGGCCCCATCACCGTCTGGATCAATAACGCGATGGCGACCGTCTACAGCCCGATCGCGCAAATGACGGCGGATGAAATCCGGCGCGTGACGGAGGTCACGTACCTCGGCACCGTCAACGGCACGCTGGCGGCGCTGAAGCGTATGAAGCGGGGCACGATCGTGCAGATCAGCTCCGTACTCGCGTGGCGGGCGGCACCGGTCCAGGGTGCCTATTGCGGAGCCAAGTTCGCCGCCCGCGGATTTACCGAGGCCTTGCGTAGCGAGCTGATACACGACCGGTCGCCGCTGCATTTGACGATGGTGCATCTGCCGGCAATCAACACGCCGCAATTCGACTGGGCGCGTAACAAGACCGGGCGGCAAACCAACGCGCCCCGCCCGTATGCGCCGGAGGTTGCGGCCGATGCGATCGTGTTCGCCACCACCCATCGCCGGCGCGACGTTTACGTGGGCGCCAGCACGACGCCGACGATCCTGGTTGCACGGCTGGCCCCATCGCTGCTCGACCGTGCACTGGCGACCAAGGGATGCAGCGCGCAACTGACGGATGTGCGGGTGGAGCCGCAGGACGGCAACCTGTTCGCCCCGGTGCCGGGCACGCAGGCGGCGGAAGGGCGGTTTACGGCGCAGGCCAATACCAGGCGCGATATCAGTACGAGCCGTCAGGGCGACGCGCTGGCGCTGGCCGTGCTGGCGGTGGGCGCCGTCACGCTGGGCATGCTGGCCCGTTCGCCGCTAACGCTCGGCCCGGCGCTGTTGGCCCGCGCGGTGCTGAAACGTATCTGAGACTGGTCCAGCGTTGTGACTGCGCCCGTCCCCTTGGACGGGCGCAGTCACCACACGCCGAACCGGTGGGGTTGCGACAACGCGGTGGACCCGAGCGCCATGCCGACCAATCAGCCGATGTCGATCATGGCGTTCGGTCTTTTCACGGCCGCGACGTTTTTTGGGGCCGTAGCGGCGCGCGCAGGGGCAGCCGTCCCTAAAAGAGCAAGCCCTTACGCAGCATCCCATGCACGCCCTTTTCCCCATTCACGGTCTGGGTCACCCGAAAATCAACCGCCAGCGAACAAAACCGGTACGCGTCATCGGCGGTCAGCGAACTACGCGAGACAATAAAGGCAATCATCTGCCGCAGCGCCTGCTTCATCGCCAAGTCCAAATCTTCGTTCAGACCCATCGAAATCCAATGCGTCGCCGTCTCCCCTCGCGGAAACGCCAGGCCGGTCTTGTGCAGCACGAACGTGAACGTTCCCGTCAGGCACATCTCCAACGCGTTGATGCAGACCTCACCGTCGCCCTGCACGCCATGGCCATCGCCTGTGCTGAATAGCGCGCCCGGCACCCATACCGGCAGGAACAACGACGCACCGACGCCTAGTTCTTTATTGTCCAGATTGCCGCCATGCTCCCGCGGCTCCTTTGTGCTGATTACGCCGTACTCGGGCTTGGGCGCCACGCCCATCACGCCGAAGAACGGGGCCAGCGGTATTGTCCCACCCCAGGGCGGGCTGCATGTCCGCGCTTCCCGGTCGATCGGGCTGTGCGCGATACGCCGATAGGGGAAATCCTCTGGCAGGGTCCCACCCAGTGGACGGAATGCCGTGAACCCCCACTCCGCCCCGAACTCTATCGCATCAATACGGACTTCTAGAGTGTCGCCCGGTTCGGCATCGGCCACCGCAACCGGCCCGGTCAAGATATGCGCGCCCATGAACGGATGAGACGCCGCCTGAATCGCGAGCAATGCCGGTGGCACTACCAGCCCCGACTCTGGGGTCGGCATCGCATCCCGTGCGCCCGACACACACTCGATTGTGACGCTATCGCCGCTCTGCACCGTCAATATCGGCGCATAGCTGGCGCTAAAGCTCCCCCAGCGAATCGTCTCAGGGGTGGCTGGTAGGTGATGGTGCATAAACGCTCCAGGTCAGGGAAACGCTATCGAGCGCCCCCGACCCACAACGTCAAGTCAGGTGTGACGCACCGGCTGCGGTGCTGCCGTGGCCGCGGGGCTGCCGGGCGGAGCAATCGTGCCCGCCGGACGCTCGACCGATGCCTCCATCGATGCGTCGTCCTCCGCCATATTTTTCTTGAAGCTTTTGATTCCCTTCGCGAAGTCACCCATCAGCGTGCTGACCTTGCCTGTGCCGAACAGCAGCAGCACAACGACCAATACGATCATCCAGTGCCAAATACTTAAGCCACCCATCGTCGTCTCCCCGCGGCTAGCCGCAAATCGCGCTGAACACATGGCGCGATCCTGTTTTCCTTGCAAGCCGTCCCCAAGCTGTCAGCGTGGCCCAACAAACCCATGCACGGGGTAGGTCGACGTCCCCAGCCTGGCAGATGGCGACCACCACACCCGCACCGCGCTCCAGTCATTGGCGTCCGACACGTCCCACACCTCTTCATCGCGCCCGATCCGGCCATGCGCCCAATTCGCGTGATCGACCGTAATCTCCCGCGCGCCCAGCACATGCGCCACGACCGACACGTGCCCGTGCGGCAGTCGTCCGGTCCGCGCAAACACCAGCACCGCGCCGGGTGCCGGCGTCGGACCACGCGGGTACTGCCCGGCCGCCTGATCCCACCAATCAGCCGCGTCGCCGTACAGCACGATCCCGCTATTGGCCCGGGCAAACGGCACGCACTCCAGCGACGTCAGGGCGCCATCGCTATCAACCCGGCCGCCGCCACAACCGGCCAGCAGTAGTAACAGCGTTACCCTACGCAAGCGCCCACACGGCCCACGCCGCCCCGGCCCCGGCCACGATCGCCACCCCCAAATTGCCCGTCCACGCCATCGCCGCCACGGTCGCCGCGGCACCCGCCCATTCCTGCGCGCCGCCGCCCACTAGCTTCGGCACGACGTAACTGACGAACAGCGCGCCGGGCACATAGGCTTGCAGCTCCCGCACCAACGGTGGCGGGGTGAATGCGCGAAACAGCCAGTATCCGCCTGCGCGGTTTAGGTATGTCACGGCCGCCATCGCCACGATCGTGGCAAGCACCCAGGGATCAAGCCGCATGCCGCACGACCCGATCGCGCAGCACCCCTGCGGCCGCCCCCACCAGCGCGCCGCCTGCTATGTACCACGACGTCCCCGGCAGCAGGCGGTGCAGCAGTACGGCCACCCCGGCCGCGACCACCCATGGCAGCACATCACGCCGCCCCCGCCACATCGGCACCAGAATCGCGACAAACACGGCCAACGCCGTAAAGAATAACGGATGGCCCGGCGGTAGCCGCAATGCCTCGCCGGCCACGTGTCCGACCACGGTTGCGACGACCCACGCCGTCCACATCGCCACCCCGGACCCGAACAAGTACCCGGCATCCCACCGGCCGGCCCGCTGTTCGGTCAATGACAGCGCCCAGTTCTGGTCTGCCATCACAAATAGACTGCCCCACAGCCGCCAGCCCTGCACGCGATCCAGCCACGGCGACAGCAGCGGCCCCATCAACGCCAGCCGCAGATTGACCACGAAGGAAGCAAACGCCGCGCCAACCAGCGGTGCGACGGGCCCCCAATGCTCAAACGCCAGCAGCTGCGCGGACCCGGCGTAAACCAGGGCACTCATTAACCCTGCCTCTAGCAGCGATAGCCCGTGGGCCTGGGCCTGCACCCCGCACACCAGCGCGAAAGGCAACAGCCCGACCTGGATCGGGGCCGTCGCAATCACCCCCGCCCGTATCGCCGCGCCCGAAAACCGGGGCCGATCGCGTGACATTCAGCCGGCCCTCAATGCCAGCAGCCGGTCCCGCGCCTCATCGGCGTCCATCGCCAAAGCGCGCCGGGCCACGGTCTGACTGAAACCGGCCCGCGCCATCGCACCCAACGCCTTCGGCCCGTCCGCGTCCTCACCAAACGGCCCCAGCCGCCGCCGCCGGGCATAGGCCAGTGCAGCCGCCAGCTCCTGCTCCGCATCGGGTGCAGCCGGCCGGTCTTCCGCCGCCACGCCGCGCGCTGCCAGATGCGCGCCGATTACCGCCGCCGACCGCCCTGCCCGCGTCAGCCGCCGTGCCCGCGTTTCTGCAAATGCGCGGTCGTCGATCATTCCATCCGCCACCAGTGCCGCCGCAACCTCACGCGCTGCCGTTTGGGCTGCCCGCACTGTGGGCGCGTCCCCATTCGCGGCCCGCGCCCAGCGGTCGATCCGGCGGTCCAGCACCCGCACCATTCCCACTTCTGTCGAGCCATAGCGCGCCAGGTGCCGCAACGCCGCGTTACGCAAAGTATTGGCATCCGGGGCGGGGCCGGGGGGGCGTGGCGGGCGCATGGTCTACCTTATCGCCTGCTCTGGAGTCGCTTCCAGGTTGACTTGGCCCGGAACCCCCGGCCATCGTGCATCTTTAGTTCACAGACAGTGACTGTACGCGCCATGATTCCCGCCCTGATGCCGACCTATAATCGTGCCGACGTCGCCTTCGACCGGGGCGACGGCTCCTGGTTGTACGCGACAGACGGGCGACGTTTTCTCGATTTCGGGTCCGGCATCGCCACCAGTTCGCTCGGCCATGCCCACCCGCATTTGGTGCAGGCGATTGCCGAACAGGCCGGCCGGGTCATGCATACGAGCAACCTCTATCGCGTGCCCGGTGCCGAACGCCTTGCCGCCCGCTTTGTCGAAGCGAGCTTCGCCGACAGCGTGTTCTTCTGCAACTCCGGCGCGGAGGCTAATGAGGGCCTGGTCAAGATCATGCGCCGCGCAATGCACGAGCGCGGCCAGAGCGAGCGTTACCGGGTCATTTGCTTCGACGGCGCGTTCCACGGCCGGACGTTGGCGATGCTCGCTGCAACAGGCAATAAAAAGTACCTGACCGGCTTCGGACCGGAGGTTGATGGCTTCGACCACGTGCCGTTCAACAACATGAACGCGCTGCGCGACGCGATCGGCCCGCAGACGGCTGGCGTGTTGATCGAGCCCGTGCAGGGCGAAGGCGGTGTCCGACCCGCGTCGCTCGACTTCCTCCGTGACCTGCGTGCCGCCTGCGACGAGTTCGGCATTCTGCTCGGCATGGACGAAGTCCAATGTGGCATGGGGCGTACTGGCAAGCTGTTCGCCCACGAATGGTCCGGCATCACCCCCGATGTCATGAGCATCGCCAAGGGCATCGCCGGGGGGTTCCCGATGGGCGCAATTTTGGCGACCGAGGCCGCAGCCGCGATACTCACACCCGGCACCCATGGCACAACGTTTGGCGGTAACCCCCTCGCCTGCGCAGCAGCCAACGCCGTGCTAGACGTTATGCTGGCGCCGGGCTTTCTGGCCGACGTCGATCGTAAGGCCCGGCGTCTCTGGCACGCGTTGGTGGACGTATGCCAGGAACAGCCGGACGTGCTGGAAGAGGTGCGCGGCGCTGGTCTCATCCTCGGCCTGAAAGCGCGTGTTCCGAACATGGAACTGCAGCAGGCGTTCATGGCGGAGGGCCTGTTGACCGTTGCCGCCGGGGACAACGTCGTTCGCCTCGTACCGCCGCTGGTGCTAACCGACGCCGATGTCGACACCGCCGTCGCCATGATCCGTCGCGGCGCCCGGCGCTGCCAGCCCACCCCTATGGCCGCCGCCGCAAAATGAGTGAAACCCCCTGATGAGAGAAGCCCTACGTCGTTTCCACGCTGGTCCCGACGCGCCGCGCCACTTCATCGATCTGCGCGACTTCGAACCCGGCGTGTTGCGCCACATGCTGGACGTCGCCGTGGGCTACAAGGCCGGACCGCCCAGTTCCCGCCCATTCCAGGGCAAGACGCTGGCCATGATCTTCGAAAAGCCCAGCACCCGCACCCGCGTGAGCTTCGAGGTCGCGATGCGCCAGCTCGGCGGCGACGCGATCTACCTCACGGCGCAGGACATGCAACTCGGCCGCGGTGAGACCATTGGCGACACGGCCCGCGTTCTGTCCCGCTATGTCGACGCGATCATGATGCGCACCGCCGATGCTGCCAAATTGCATGCGCTGGCCGACGCCGCGACCGTACCCGTCATCAACGGCCTGACCGATCACAGTCACCCCTGTCAGTTAATGGCAGACATCCTGACGTTCGAGGAGCATCGCGGCCCTATCGCCGGCCAGACCATCGCCTGGGTCGGTGACGGCAACAACGTTGCGTGCTCTTGGATCGAGGCCGCGGTCCGCTTCGGTTTTACCCTCCGCATCGCCTGCCCCGAGCAGCTCCGCCCGTCTCCAGATATCCTCGCCTGGGCGCGGGCCCAAGGCGGCCGGATCGAACTCGTGGACGCGGCCGAGGACGCCGTCCGTGGCGCACGTTGCGTCGTCACTGACGGCTGGATCAGCATGTCCGACGATCCGGCGCAGAACCGCCACAACCTGCTCGCCCCCTATCAGGTCAACGCGGCACTCATGGCCGGCGCCGCCTCCGACGCGTTGTTCATGCACTGCCTGCCAGCTCATCGCGGCGAGGAAGTTACCGCCGAGGTCATCGACGGCCCACAATCGGTCGTGTTCGACGGTGCTGAAAACCGGCTGCATGCACAAAAAGGCGTTCTGGCGTGGGCTCTCGGCGCGGCGCGGTGACGGGCGGCGCACACGATACCCCGCACGCCGAGCAGGGCTAAACCTGACACTCATGAAATCGTGATCGGTTTCACGAAACTACAACCAGAGTTTCGTGGCCACCTCGGTCATGGTCATTCCAGTCACACTCAAGGGATTGCCATGCGCCCCGCCACCATCTTGGCCGCCGCCATGCTTGCGTCCCCGCTACTGGTTGGCCCAGCCGCCGCACAGGACGCGGCGCGGCTGAATGCGATCGAGGCGCAAATTCGTGGCTTACAGGCCGAACTCGGCCGGGTCCGGCGTGAGATGCTTGCCAAAGACGTTGAGCTGAAAACGGCCCGGCAGGAAGCGTCCCGGGCCCGCACCGTTCAGGCACAGGCATCGGCGCGGCCGGGTGCGGCATCCACGGCCCCTGCCAGTGCGGGCAGCGCCATCGACTCCTCACCTGCCCAAAGCAGCGCACCCGCCTCGACCAGCGCGTCGGCCGGGCCCACGGACGCCGGCGGCGTCAGCTTCCCCCAGGGCCGGCCCACATTTACGTCCGACGACAAGCGCTTTTCGGCCGCGATCGGCGCGCAAGTGCACTACGACATCGGCGGCTATTTTCAGGGCGACCGCAATCCGGACACACGTAGCGTCACGCGCCTGAACACGTTCGGGGAGAACCTGCGCCGCGCCCGCCTGCCGGTCGTGTTCAAGTACGATGACTTCCAAATCAACATCACACCGGACTTCGGCGGCTCGCCCGACGGGTCGCCCACGCTGTACGAGGCGAACTTTAACTGGACGCCGATCAAGGGCCTGACCGCGACCATCGGCTACTACAAACCGCAGTTGACGCTTCAGGACAGCATGAGCAGCAACGACTTTCTGCTACTGGAACGGCCGTCGATCGTCGAGATTGCGCGCACCATCGCGGCTGGTGACTCCCGGTCCGTGGCGGGGGTGCGCTATGCGGCGGACCGGTACTTCCTGGCCGGCTACCTGACCGGCGGCACCTATGGATCGCAGACGGCGGCGCTGGCCACACCGCAACAGACGGGCATCGTCGCACGCGCGGCCGGGCGACCGGTGGCGACGGATGACTGGGACGTGCATGTCGGGTTCAGCGCGTCCGACGCGTTCCGTATCCAGCGCACGGCGGCCGGGCAGACGCTTACGATTCAAGACCGGCCCGAACTGCGGATCGACCAGAACCGGCTGATCAGCACCGGGGCGCTAAACGCCCGCAGCGCCAACGAATACGGGCCCGAGTTCGGCATCCGCTACCGAAACCTGCTGCTACAGGGCGAGTATATCCGCGTGGGCGTCCAACGTAACGACGGCGGTGCCGCTATCCGCACCCCGGGCCTCACGTTCAGCGGTGGCTATGCGGAGGCGAGTTGGGTGATCACCGGCGAGCCGCGGCGCTACGTGGCCAGCAGCGGCGCGTTCGGCAGTCCGAAGCCGGCACACCCGTTCTCGATCAAAAATGGCGGGGCCGGCGCGTTCGAACTGGTGGGTCGGTTCAGCACCGTCGATCTAAACGACCGCGTGACCCGCGGGCTGGCCGCGGCTGGCACGGGCGGCGTGTATGGCGGGTCTCAGACAATCTATGCCGCGGGCCTGAACTGGTATCCGAACGAGAATCTGCGGCTAATGCTTGACTACGACTTCATCAACGTCGACCGGCTAAATGCCGCGGGCACGACGCAAATCGGCCAGCGCGTGCAGGCGGTGGCGATGCGGGCCCAGGCTGCATTCTGAAACGGGCTGCATTCTGAAACGAGCTGCATTCTGAAACGAGCTGGGTTCTGAAACGAGCTGGGTTCACGCCACCGCCTTCGCCCGTATTGGCACTTCTCGCTCGTCCATCGGCAGCAGGTCGTTCGGGTTACCCGGCATGCCGCCCACGACTTCAAAGAAATAGCGGCATACAGCGTCCAGCCGGCTCACGATCTCGTCCGCCTGCTCGACCGTCGCGCCGTAGGGGGTGAAGCCAGGCGCCAATGACGGGCTGTGGTAATGCAGCACGAACCTGCGCTGCCCGCGGGCCAGCATGGCGCGGATTAGCGCGATCTGCCGCTCCGTGGTCTCCCCCTCCGGCGTCAGCGTTACGGTTTCCATTAGGCCGAGCCGGGACAGGACACCCCCTAACGATATTGCCTGGCCCGGGCCGTTCACCAGGCGCCGGACGGACCGGGACTGGGCAAGCGGCCCCGTCCGCTCCCGCGTCATCGGTAGGCATAGCACTTGACCGTCCACTGCGAGCCGAGCCGCGCTGTCGAACCCGCGGAAGTCCGGCCCACCCGTCGGCGATAGGTCACGGCCGGGAATGACACTGAAATCGACCCGGATCCCCGCCTCCGCCAGCAACGCCAGCGTGTGCGGTCCGACCCCATAGCGCCCCGCCTTAAAGAAACGTGGCCGGAAACCGAACGCGCTGGTGAACGCGACGATGAGCGTTTGTAGCTTCTCCCGCTCGAGCTCGATCGGCAGATTGCCGGCATACGAGTTGTAGACAGAAAGCTCTTCCGTGAACGGCGGGTTGATCCAGGGGTGCAGATGGATCCCAAGCGAACAAGCACCTCGATCGTGGATGGCCAGGAGCGGCAAGTAGCCCTCCGGCTGACTGACGATCGCATAATCCGTGACATAAACCGGGCGTAGACCATACCGGTCGAACACCGACTGCCCCCGTTCGACCGATAACAGTGCCGTGACCGCCGATTGGTCTCGGTCAAATGGCTTGTTCCAGTCGAATTCGGCTTCGCAATCGACCACGATATACAGTGTCGCCGGCCGATCCGGGTCGACCGGCGCCGGCCGGTAGACCACGCCGTCCAACACCGTTTCACCGGGTGCCTCTGGCGGCGGTGTGGCTGCGCGCCAGGCCGCACGCAACGTTGTCGCGATTTGTCGCTTCCATGGCACAAGACCGGCAACAGTCGACAGCACCCGGTCCGTACCAGCCAAGCCACCCGGCCCGGCGAACGCCGGCGGAGTGGCGCGTAACGCTCCGGTGATGCCGTTACGGACCGCCAATCGCGCGCTGCTCCACCACAACGAGGCGGCGTGCTTGAGGATTGCTGACTGCTCGGCCGGTGTTGTGGCGTAGGTTGCGAAAAAGCCGTCTGTCAAACGACCGAGCAACCTGCCGAACTCATCAAGGGCCGCGACCGAGCCTGGCGCCCGTCGCCCGAAGCAAAAGCGGGTCACGAGTTCCGCGGCCCGAGAAGAATCTTCGCCTAGCCACGGCCGGTACAGCTGTTGGAGGACCCGGGCCGCGTTCTCTAGCATGCGTGATTCGTTTTTTATCGAAACCGCCTGCGCGTGTCGCCGATAGAGCACCAGAGGCTCGTTGATAAAGGCTGGCTCCCCCGAAATCAGCAGGCGATGCCAGAACTCGAAATCCTCGGCGTAGATAAAGTCCTCGCTCATCAATTCGCCGATCGCGGCGACCGCACCGGATCGAATCATCAGCGTACCGTGGCCGAGCGGGTTCATGACATGGAGCAGCCAACGGATCATCACCGGCGAGTTATCGACCACCTGCTTTCCGGGAACCACGTTCCCTTGCTCTAAGTACCGGGTCGCGGTTCCGACCAAAAGCGCCTCCGGGTGATTGGAGAGGTAGGCCACTTGTTTCGCGAGCCGAGTTGGCAGGCTGATATCGTCGGCATCGAAAGGGGCGATGAACTCCCCCCGCGCCATCGCCAGGCCCCGGTTGCGCGCACCGACCACGCCCAGGTTGCGTTCATTGCGCACAACCACAAGCCGCGGGTCGCGATAGCCGGCCAATATGCTCGCCGTGGCGTCGGTGGACGCGTCGTCGACGACGATCAGCTCGAGGTCCGTGAAGGTCTGACCCAGCATGCTATCGATCGCCTGCGCCAGATACGGCGCGGCGTTATAGGCAGGGGTGACGACACTGACCCGTGGCGGGGGGACGTGCAGGTTGGGATTGGCGTCCACGCGGTACTCCATAACTATGTCGTAACCATACCTGGCCCGGGTTAACATATCGACTGGCCAAACTCCAACGCCGCCCGGCTCCGATCTTACCTGGCTCCGATCTTGCCCGCCCACATTCATTGGGCTAGCACCCCGGTACACAAGGCGGAACAACTGACATCATGGCACGCAGCAAAATCGCGCTGATTGGCGCGGGCAATATTGGCGGCACCCTCGCGCACCTGATCGGTCTTAAGGAACTAGGCGACGTCGCGTTTGTCGATGTGTTCGGGGGCGTCGCGGCCGGCAAGGCGCTCGACATCATGCAAAGCAGCCCAGTCGACGGCTTTGATAGCCACATGTCTGGCGGCAGCGACTACAGCGCGATCGCGGGTGCCGATGTTGTAATCGTAACCGCCGGATTCCCACGCATGCCGGGCATGAGCCGCGATGATTTGGTGGCCAAGAACGCCGGCGTCATCGCGACCGTGGCCGAGGGCATCAAGGCCCACTGCCCCGGCGCGTTTGTGATTGTCATCACCAACCCGCTCGACGCCATGGTGTGGGTCCTGCAGCAAAAATCCGGCTTGCTGCCCAACATGGTCGTCGGCATGGCCGGCGTGCTCGACAGCAGCCGCTTCCGCCTGTTTCTCGCACACGAGTTCAACGTCAGTGTGGAGGATGTCACCGCGTTTGTGCTCGGCGGCCATGGTGACACGATGGTGCCGCTGGTGCGCTACAGCACCGTTGCTGGCATCCCCGTCCCCGATCTGATCAAGATGGGGTGGACAACGCAGGCCAAGATCGACGCGATCGTCACGCGCACGGCCAATGGTGGCGGCGAAATTGTCAAACTGCTGGAAAAGGGCAGCGCGTTCTACGCCCCGGCCGCAAGCGCCATCGCCATGGCCGAGAGCTATCTGCGCGACAAAAAGCGCGTGTTGCCCGCCGCCGCGCATCTGACGGGCCAATACGGCGTCCGCGACCTGTATGTCGGCGTACCCTGCGTGATCGGTGCTGGCGGCGTGGAGCGCATTGTCGAGATCGAGCTGAATGCGACCGAGCAGGCCGCGTTCGATAAGTCCTGCGCCAGCGTTCAGGAGCTGATCGATGCTAGCCGGATCCTGATCGGCTAGACACGCACGGCTGCTCCGACCATTGGGCGGTGGCGTGCGATGCCGCCGGCCCTACATGCAATAAGTCTCATCCAGGAAAAGAAATGCCCGGCGTCGACCTTCTTGCCTCTGCCCTCAACGGTGCCAACGCGGCTTACGTGGCCGACCTTTACGCCCGGTGGGCCGGCGATCCATCCAGCGTCGACGAAAGCTTCGCCGAGTTGTTCGCCTCTTTGGGCGACGAAGCCCGCGGCGTGATGGAGGATGCCTCAGGCGCGTCCTGGGCGCCCACCCGGTTCGACGTTGCCGAGCCCGGGACGGCCAAGCCCGCCACTAAGGAAAAGCCGGTCATCGCCCCGGTTGCCCCCAGCCAGGATCAAATCCGCGCCGCCGCCCTCGATAGTCTACGCGCCCTCATGCTCATCCGCGCCTATCGGGTCCGCGGTCATCTTGAGGCGAAGCTCGATCCGCTCGGTCTGCAGGTGCCGACCCCGCATGCGGAGCTCGACCCGGCCACGTACGGTTTTGGCCCCAATGACGTCGACCGACCCATTTTTATCGACAACGTACTCGGCTTCGAAAGCGCCACGATCCGCCAGATCATGGTCACTATCCGCGCCAGCTATTGCGGCCCGATTGGCGTCGAGTTCATGCACATCCAAAATCCGGAGCAGAAAGCCTGGATCCAGCGCCGTATCGAGGGCGCGCCCTGGACCACCCAGTTCGATGCGGCCGCCAAGCGCAGACTGCTCGAACACCTGACGGAGGCCGAGGGCTTCGAAACGTTCTGCCAAAAGCGCTTCGTCGGCACCAAGCGGTTCGGGTTAGAGGGTGGTGAGGTCACCATACCGGCACTACACGCCATCATCGAAACCGGTGCCGCGGCTGGCGTGACGGAAGTCGCGATCGGCATGCCCCATCGCGGGCGGCTGAACACGCTGGTCAACATCGTTAAAAAGCCGTTCACCGCCATTTTCAGCGAGTTCGGCGGCGAGAGCTTCAAGCCCGACGACGTCCAGGGTTCGGGCGACGTGAAATATCACCTCGGCACCAGCACGGATATCGAGATCGCCGGGCACTCCGTTCACGTGTCACTGCAACCTAACCCCTCGCATCTGGAGGCGGTGGACCCCGTCGTGGTCGGCAAGGTCCGGGCGCGGCAGGACATGTCCGGCGATACGCGCGGGCGGCATAGCGTGATGGGCATCCTGATGCACGGGGACGCGGCGTTCGCCGGTCAGGGCCTGGTGTACGAGACGCTGGCGATGTCGCAACTTATTGGCTATCGCACCGGCGGTACGATCCACGTTGTTGTGAACAACCAAATCGGCTTCACGACCGTACCGGCGCACGCATACTCGGGCCTTTATTGCACAGACATCGCCAAGTCCGTGCAGTGCCCCATTCTGCATGTGAACGGCGACCAGCCGGAGGCGGTGATCTTCTGCGCCCGTCTTGCCGCCGAGTTCCGCATGATTTTTGCGACCGACTTCGTGCTCGACATCGTCTGCTACCGCCGCCACGGCCATAACGAGACGGACGAGCCCGCGTTCACGCAGCCGATCATGTACCAAGCCATCAAGACGATGCGCACCACGCGCTCCCTATATGCCGATTGTCTGGCCGCCGAGGGTACTGTCACGGCAACGGACGCGAAGGCGATGTGGGACGACTTCACCCAGCAGCTCGAGCAGGCATACGCCGCCGCACAGGGCTATAAGCCGAACAAGGCCGATTGGCTGGAGGGTCATTGGTCCGGCATGAAGGTGGCCGACCAGCATGATGAGCAGGTCGAGGACGCCACGGGCCTACCGGCGGAAGATTTGCAGTCCATTGGCCGCGCGCTGTCGACGCCGCCGGATAACTTCGACCTGAACCCGAAGATCGCCCGCCAGCTCGATGCGAAGCGCGCCATGATCGAAACCGGCAACGGCGTCGACTGGTCGACTGCCGAGGCTTTGGCATTCGGCGGCGTGTTGCTAGACGGCAACCGCGTGCGTCTATCGGGTGAGGATTGTCAGCGCGGCACGTTCAGCCAGCGCCACGCGGTGCTGACCGATCAGACCAACCAGAATGAGTACGTACCGCTCAATAATATTCAGCCCGACCAGGCGAAGATCGAGATCTATAACTCGCTACTATCCGAAGCCGGCGTACTGGGCTTCGAGTACGGGTATACGCTGGCCGACCCGAAAGTGCTGGTGCTGTGGGAAGCGCAGTTCGGCGACTTCGCCAATGGCGCGCAGGTCATCATCGACCAGTTTCTGGCGTCTGGAGAGACGAAGTGGCTGCGCATGAGTGGCCTGGTGATGCTGCTGCCGCACGGGCATGAAGGCCAAGGGCCGGAGCATAGTAGCGCCCGGCTTGAGCGGTATCTGCAGCTATGCGCCGAGCGGAATATGAGCGTGTGCAACATCACAACGCCCGCCAACTACTTCCACGCGCTACGCCGGCAGTTGAAGCGTAACTTCCGCAAGCCGCTGGTGATCATGACGCCGAAAAGCCTGCTACGGGCGAAGCTGGCCGTAAGCCCGCTGGCGGATATGGCGGGCGACAGCCGGTTCCAGACCGTGTTGCCGGAAATCGATCCGATCGACGCGCCCGAGGCCGTGAAGCGGGTCGTGATCTGCTCGGGTAAAGTCTATTACGACCTACTGACAGAGCGGCGCGAGCGGAAGCTCACCCATGTCGCGATTATTCGGATGGAGCAGCTGTATCCGTTCCCGGTCATCTCGTTGCCGAGTATCCTGGCGCCGTACAAGAACGCGGAGATCGTGTGGTGCCAGGAGGAGCCGGCCAATAACGGTGCCTGGACATTCGTCGATCGCCGCATCGAGAAGGTTATGACCGATCTCGGCCGCAACGTTCGCCCGATTTATGCCGGGCGGGAGGAGGCAGCGAGCCCCGCTACCGGTCTCGCCCGCGTCCACATTCAGCAACAGGCGGCGCTTGTCGCCGAGGCGCTGGGTATTTGAGCGCGTCAGGGAGCAAGGCGAGGGATTTAGGGGGCGCAACCTACCCAGTCACCCCGGTGGATGGTCCTCTACCGATCCTCTCCGAGCCGGTTGGTCAGCATCAGCCAACCAACCATCGCGCCCCAGGCGGCGTGCAAGGCATATGCGACGAAGGCTCCCGCGACGTTCAAGCGAATGACGCCCCCGAAAAGCAGGGCGATCGGGACGACCCCGGCGATCAGGCCGGCGATGCCGACAATCCGCTGGGACTTGCTGCCATGACCAACCCACGGCAGCGACCACAGCAGAAACGCGAGCCCCGTCGCGACGACTCCCAACCGGG
>JANPPS010000235.1:0-23059 GCA_031428635.1 Rhodospirillales bacterium | reverse complement strand
GGATTTTTAACAACGAAATGCAGCGCCCGTCGGGGGCGTAGGCGTGGCAAATGCCCGTGCCCTCAGTGCTACCAATACCGGACGTGGCACCGGCCGATGAACGCCGCGCCGTACCGCTGCTGGCGCAGGACGCGTCGTACTTGGCGGCGTCGGCCAGCACCTCGAGCTTTTTCAGCAGGTCCATTGGAACGTCTGTTCTCCTAACCCCAACCTAATTCGCACGGACCGCAATGCAACGGTATGCTGTTTCGATGCACCCCGCCCTGATCGACGCCGCGACGCAGCCCGGCTTCTCCCGTGATGGGCGAACGTTGCATTTTCTGATGGGCCACCCACCGCAACTACACGCGCTAGACCTGGAAACGGGGGCCACGTCGCGTCTGACGGACCACACCGGGCGGGTCGTGTTCCACCGGCGTGCGCCGCATGACGAGCGGCTGGTATACGGCGTCGATGATGGTAGTGAGCGGCAGGCGCTGTGGCTGCTGGACGGCGTCGCCCGGCCGCTTACTCAGGCGCCGGGCGTCATGCACCACATGGGCGCCTGGGCCCAGGATGGCCGTGCGATCGCCATCACCGCCAACGACCGGGATCCGGCGCATTTCGATATACTGACGCTCGACGTCACGACCGGCGCGCAGACCCGGCTGGCCCATGGCCGGCACGAGACCTGGTGCGGCGGCTGGAACCGCGACGGCACGCGCCTACTGGCGTGGGCGGAGCACGCGACCGGCGACATACGACCCTATACGCTGACCACAACTGGCACGGCCACGCCCATCCCCCGGCGGCGTGCGACCGATTACAGCCGGCTACGCTGGCATCACGATCACTGGCTTGGCCTGTCCGACGCGTCCGGCTGGATGGCCCTGTTGCAGATCGACCCCGTCAACGGCGCGTCGGTGCCGGTGCACGCGCCCGACTGCGATGTGGAGGCTTGGTCGCTATCCCACGCCGGCCTATTGGCTACGGTCGATAACGATCGCGGTGTCAGCGTGTTGCGTGTCGGCCCGATGGACGGCGCCCGCCCGGTCGTGCCCGGCCTACCGGACGTCATTACCGACCTCGCCTGGTCACCTGGCGGCACAACGCTCGCATTCAGCGCCAATGGGGCGACGGTCCCATCCGGGCTGTGGCTGTGGACCGCCGCCGGCGTGCGCTGCGTGCTACAACCACCGGGACTGCCCGCGGTAGCCTGGCACCGTGCCGAGTGGCCGAGCTTCGACGGGCGCGTAATCCCCGGCTGGCTGGCGCTACCGCCCGTGCCAGCCCCGGCGGCCGGCTGGCCCGCAATCATCTGGGTCCATGGCGGCCCAGCCAGCGAGGCCCGCCCCACCTATCGCGCGGATCTACAGGCCATGCTCGCCAACGGTATCGCCGTGCTGATGCCCAATGTTCGCGGCAGCACCGGGTCCGGCCGCGCGGCGATGGAGGCTGACGACCACGATCGGCGCATTGATGCCGTACACGACCTGATCGCCGCCGCCCGCTGGCTGCCCGGCGCCGGCATCGACCCGGCCCGCATCGCCATCATGGGCCAGTCGTACGGCGGCTATATGGTCCTGGCGGCGCTTACCGAGGCACCGGACCTGTGGCGCACCGGCATCGACTGGTACGGCTTTTCTGACTTCGGCACCCTGCTGACCCATACCGGCCCGTGGCGCCGGGCCCATCGCGCGGCCGAGTACGGCGACCCGATCCGCCATCGCGCTTTGTTCGACCGTATCTCACCGCTTCGCCATGTGAACCGTATCCGGGCGCCGCTACTGGTTCTGCACGGCGTGCGCGACCCCCGGGTTCCGATCAGCGAGAGCGAGCAGCTGGTCGACGCCATGGCCACGCGCGGCCTGCCTGTCGCGTACGTGGCGTTCCCGGGGGCCGGCCATGCGTTCGTCACGGGCGCCGACCGGGTGCGCGCATGGGATGAAACGGCGGCGTTCCTGCGGCGCACCCTGTGACCCGGCTATGGCATACCGGTCCGGTGCTGCTGACGCTCACGATGCTGTGCTGGGCCGGCAGCGTTGTGATCGGTCGTGCGGCGGCCGGGCTGATACCGCCTGTGATGTTCACGTTGCTGCGCTGGGGCGTCGCCCTGTTGATCGTGGCACCACTGGCCCGGCCGTATTGGCGGGCGGACGCGGCGGCGTTATGGGCCCGGCGCTGGGTGGTGCTGACGCTCAGTTTACTCAGCACGGTTATGTATAATGTGCTGGTCTATCGCGGCCTGCATGACACGACGGCGGTGAACGGCGCGCTGATGCAATCTGTGACCCCGCTGGCGGTGCTGACGGTTGGGCTGCTGATCGGTCAGCGTCCGACGCGGTGGCAGGCGACGGGCATCCTATTATCGATGGTTGGCGTCGTCGCGATCGCGGCGCAGGGGTCGTGGGCGGCGCTGCTGGCACTGCGGTTCAACATCGGCGATGGGCTCATTCTACTCGCCGTCAGCGCGTTCGCCGTCTACGCCGTAGTGCTGCGCCAACGCCCGGCGGTGCATCCGCTCAGTTTGCTGGCGACGATCTTCGCGATAGGTATTTGCGTGCTGACACCCATGGCCCTGGCCGAATACGCGGCCGGCGCCCGCATGGCCATGACGCTGCCGGCATGGGGTGCGGCAGTCTATGCCGGAGTGTTCGCCTCGTTCTTGGCGACTTTGTTCTTCAACCGCGGCATCGCGCTGCTGGGTCCCGCGCGGGGCGGGCAGTACATGCACCTAATCCCGGTTTTCGGCACGGCGTTGGCGGTATTGGTGCTGGGCGAAGTGCTGCACCCCTATCATGCAGCCGGGGCGGCGCTGATTGCGGCTGGCCTGGTGGTCAGCGGGCGGGGATAGCCCGTAACGCAGCGTTACAAAACGCCCCGCGCCCGACATGATCCGGCCCCGCGGGCGCCGTAAACGGGTCCCAATTTAAGGGGGTCGGCAATGAGGCCGACATCGCCAAGGACCCACTACCATGACCTTCAATCGCCTGACGCTCGCCGCCGTCCTCCTCGGCACCATGGCGGTGCCGGCGTTGGCCCAGCCTACCCGGCATCACGTGCGCCATGTTTCGGCCAGCGCGCACCGGATTTCGACGAACGCGGCCGCGACGACGGCGACCCCGACCGTGACGACGGCGACCCCAGCCGTGCCGACAGCGATGCCCGTGACCGGTAAGGCGCCGCTGGCGGCCGCGAACACCGCGACAACGCCCGCGTTCGGCAAGTCCGCGATCGTTGCACCCGCGTCCACGTCCGCACCTGTATCGCCCATCGGGGGTAGCCCGCGCGTGACCACGCTACCGCAGGCGTCGGCCGCCACCATGCTGGCCGCGCCGAAAGTGAACTAAACCGATACCGCGCCGGGGCACACGGTCCCGGCGCGGACTTCTCCAACCATATTGTAAGCAGTCCATGTCGGTCGTGGGCGGACACGCCGATCGGCGCTCGCTTCCAACCACGGGCTAAGCTCGCTTATCGCCTTGCATGGAAACGGCCCTGTCGCCTGGGGGCAGTGGAACGCGGTCGCGGACGAAGACCCTAAATCACCATCGTCCGCACTGTACCCACGCCCGCGACGCTGCCCTCCATCAAATCTCCCCGCCGCACGGCCGCCACTCCTGCCGGTGTGCCCGTGAAAATCAGGTCGCCCGCGGCCAGCGTTACGTAGGTCGACAGGATCGCGATCGTTTCCGCGACACTCCAGATCAGTTGGCTGAGGTCGCTCGACTGCCGGATGACACCATTCACGCGTAAATCGATCGCGCCGCGGGTCGGGTCGAAGCCGTCGGCCGGCATCAGCTCACCGATCGGGGCCGACGCATCGAAGCCCTTGCCCATGTCCCACGGGCGCCCCGCCTTCTTCGCCTCGGCCTGCAGGTCGCGCCGGGTCATATCGAGCCCGGCCGCGTAGCCCCATACGTGGGTCAGCGCGTGTTCGGTGGCGATGCCTGCGCCGCCGGAACCGAGCGCCACGACCAGCTCCATCTCATGATGCAGGTCCTGCGTCAGCGGCGGGTATGGCAGGTCGGCGCCGCCTACCAGCAGCGTATCGGCGGGCTTCATGAAAAAGAACGGCACTTCCCGCACCGGGTCGTGGCCCATCTCCCGCGCGTGTTCGGCGTAATTGCGGCCCACGCAGAATACGCGCCGCACGGGGAACAGACCGCCGCCACGGACCGGTATAGCGGGCGTGGGCGGCGGGGAAATGAGGTAGTGCATCGGCAATGTCCTGAACGGTGGCCTATATTATGCCAGGTTAAGTTTGGGGTCGCCAACTCAGCCCCATTCGGCTACTGCGCAGGGGGGAGAATTGCGTCGTATGGTCGTAACAGGCTCAAAATCGCTATATCTACAGGTGCTGGCCGCCGTCATCGCCGGCGTCATACTCGGCCATTACGCGCCCGAAATCGCGGTACAGATGCAACCGCTCGGCGACGCATTCGTGCGCCTGGTCCGCATGGTAATCGCGCCCATCATCTTCCTCACCGTCGTGGTCGGCATCGCCAAACTGACCGCCGGCGCTGGCGTGGGCCGCATCGGGCTTAAGGCAATCCTGTATTTCGAGGCGTTGACCACCATCGCCATGCTGATCGGCCTACTGGTCGGCCACTTCCTGGCGCCCGGACAGGGCATGAACATCGACCCTACCAAAATCAACGCGTCCGCCGTCGCCCGCTACATCGATCCTAAAAGCCACCTGGGCGTCGTCGACTTCCTGATCAACATCATCCCCGATCAGATCGTGAACGCCTTCGCCAAGGGCGACATTCTGCCCGTGCTGTTTTTTGCCGTGCTGTTCGGCACTGCCCTGGCACGGGTGGGCGAACGGGCTTCGGCACTGACGCGCGTGTTGGATGACGCGAATAAGGCCATGTTCGGCGTGGTTGCGCTGATCATGAGGGTCGCGCCAATCGGGGCGTTCGGCGCCATGGCGTTCTCTATCGGTCGCTATGGCATCGGGCAGCTCAGCAACCTCGTCATGCTGATGATCGCGTTCTATGTCACCTGCGCCGTCTTCATCTTGGCCGTGCTGGCGCTGATCATGGCGGCGTGTGGCCTGAACATGTACAAGCTTCTGGCGTACATGAAGGAAGAGTTCTTCATCGTTCTCGGCACCAGCAGCAGCGAGTCTGCCCTGCCGACGCTCATGGAAAAGCTGGAGGCGATGGGCTGTTCCCGCCCGCTGGTAGGGCTCGTTGTGCCATTGGGTTATGCGTTTAACCTTGATGGTACGAGCCTCTATTTCACGATGGCGATTGCGTATATTTCTCAGGCGCTGAACATCCCATTATCGCTGACCGATTGGGGGCTGATCCTGGGCGTGTTGTTGCTGACGTCAAAGGGCGCTGCGGCCGTAACGGGCGGCGGCTTTATCACGCTCGCCGCGACGCTCGGCACGCTATCCGGCAAAATCCCCGTGGAGGCGATCGTACTGGTGTTCCCGATCGACCGCTTCATGAGTGAGGCGCGGGCCATCACCAACCTGTTCGGTAACGCGGTCGCCACGATCGTGGTCGCGAAGTGGGAGGGGCAGCTCGATATGGATCGCGCCCGCGCCGTGCTGGACCGGCATCAGTCGCCGGAACTGGCGGCGGCCGAATGATCGCGCCCCGATGATCGCGCTCGCCATACACGGGGGGGCCGGAACCCTGCCACCATCGGCCATGGACGGCCCGGCGGAGCATGCCCATCGCGCCGGCTTAGCCAGGGCGTTGGCCGCGGGTCACGCTGTGCTGGCGGCGGGTGGCCCGGCGCTCGATGCGGTCGCGGCGGCCATCCACGTCCTGGAGGACGACCCGCTGTTCAACGCCGGGCATGGCGCGGTGCTGACGGCAGACGGCACGATCGAGCATGACGCCTGCGTCATGAACGGCGCCGACCGCCGCACCGGGGCCGTGGCCGGCGTTTGCGGCCCGCGTCACCCCATCGACGCAGCCCGGGCCGTGATGGAGCACTCGCCCCACGTGCTAGTGGCAGGCCGCGGTGCGGAAGCGTGGCTGCAGGGCCGCGTTTTATTCGAGCCGGCAGCGTACTTCATCACCGAACGCCGGCAGCGTGCCCTGGCCGCGGTCCTGGCCGCCCGGGGCGGGCCGGTCGACGACGCGGATCGCCATGGCACGGTGGGCGCCGTTGCGCGCGACGCCCGGGGCGGGCTGGCCGCGGGCACCAGCACGGGCGGCATGACTGGTAAGCTCGCGGGACGTATTGGGGACTGCCCCATTGCGGGGGCCGGGACCTGGGCCGACGGGACGGTTGCCGTGTCGTGCACCGGCCACGGCGAGAGTTTTATCCGGGCCGGCGCGGGACTTGCCATTTCGATGCACATGCGGCTGGGCGGACTGACGCTGGGAGAGGCCACGAGCGTGGTGCTGGCCGACATTACCGAGCTGGGCGGCGACGGCGGCCTGATCGCGATCGACGCCGCCGGGCATGTCAGACTGCCATTCACCAGTCGCGGCATGTATCGCGGCCAGGTCGGTCCCGACGGCGTGTGCATGACTGGCATCTACCACGACCCGCTTGCACCCACCCCGGCACCAGCGTAGTTCCGGTAGCCGGAAAACGGAGCAGGAAAATGGGTTACAGGGTCGCCGTCGTCGGAGCCACCGGGGCAGTCGGGCGCGAGATCATCAAAACCCTGGCCGAGCGTCACTTCCCGGTTGACGACATCGTCGCCGTTGCGTCCGCCCGGTCGACCAACCAGGAAATCAGCTTCGGCGAGAAGCGGGTTCTCAAGGTCCGCAACCTCGACACGTTCGATTTTACCGGTTGGGATATCGCCCTGTTCAGCCCGGGCGCCAGCATCTCCGCCGTGCACGTCCCTCGTGCTGTGGCCGCCGGATGCCTGGTAATCGACAACACCAGCCAGTTCCGCATGGAGCCCGATGTTCCATTGGTCGTGCCGGAGGTGAACCCGCAGGCGTTGTTACGTATCCGGCGCGGCATCATCGCCAACCCGAATTGCTCGACAATACAGATGGTCGTGGCCCTCAAGCCGCTACACGACAAGTTCCGTATCAAGCGCGTCGTGGTCAGCACGTACCAGTCCGTGTCGGGCGCCGGTAAGGACGGCATGGACGAGTTGTGGGCCCAATCGCGCGCCATGTACGTGAACGACCCGATGGTGCCGCAGCAGTTTACGAAGCAGATCGCCTTCAACTGTATCCCGCATATCGACGACTTCATGGATGACGGATCGACCAAAGAAGAGTGGAAGATGGCGGTCGAGACCCGCAAAATTCTGGGCGGCGATATCCTGGTACAGGCGACCTGCGTGCGCGTGCCCGTACTGATCGGCCATGCCGAGGCGATAACGGTCGAATTCCATGAGCCTGTGACCGCGTCGGGCGCCCGCGAGCTGCTGCGTACGGCGCCCGGCGTTACTGTCATGGATACAAGGGACGACGGCGGGTACATGACGCCCGCCGAGTGCGTCGGAGAAGATGCGGTGTACGTGAGCCGCATTCGCAAGGACCCGACCGTTGAGCACGGGCTGAGTTTCTGGTGCGTCAGCGATAACCTGCGCAAGGGCGCCGCGCTCAATGCCGTCCAGATCGCCGAGCTTGTGGTCGCGCAGGGGCTGCTATTGAAAAAGGTCGCGTGAGCCTTCCCAGCGTAAATCCCTGGATCTGGCTCACGATTGCCGGCGTGTTCGAGGTCGTGTGGGTCGTGCTGCTCAAGCAGTCGGACGGGTTTATGCGCTGGCCGGCCAACGCGCTGACGCTGGTGACGATGGGCATCGGCTTCTTCTGCATGTCGCAGTCGTTGAAGGTACTGCCGATGGGCACTGTTTACGCCGTCTGGACCGGCATTGGTGCGGCGGGCGGCCTGATATGGGGCATTGCGATGGAGGGCGAGCCAGCGGGCGTGGTGCGCATCTTCTGCGTCGTGCTGATCCTGGCGGGTGTGGCGGGACTAAAGCTCGGGGCGTAAGCGCGGTGATGCGGCCCGCGCAGCCGGGGCTTTCGCTCACTCCGTTCCCACGCGAACGTGCTAATGACGGAAACCCGGGCGATGTTCCGCCGGCTTGGCTTCATCGATGCCGGGCGCGTCTGTCATGACGCCTACGACCGCATCACGATGGTCAAATCCCTACGGTGACCCCTTATAGCCAAGTATCGCTCACGCAAATCTAGCGTGACTATACTTCGGAGTAGCCAATGCCTTTCCGCCGCGCCCTGCTGCTCGTCCAGCCCGCATGGGCCCAGTTCCGGCCGGCTCAGGCGCCGGCGGATTCCACGATGGCAGCGGCGCGGGACGCCGAGGCCGGCGCCACGCGCGGTCCGGCTATCGCATGATCAGGCTCGTACTACTGGGCCTGGCGGGCCTGAAGTTTAGTAAGGTGGCACTTACGGCCGGAAGCATGGTGCTGTCGATCGCGGTGTATGCGCAAATCTGGGGCTGGCCGTTCGCCGCCGGGTTCGTGGGGCTGTTGTTCGTGCATGAGATGGGGCACGTGATCGCCGCCCGCATTCGCGGTTTGCCGGTCAGCGCCCCGGCGTTCATCCCGTTCCTGGGCGCGCTCATCACCATGAAGGGCCGGCCGGACGACGCGGAGGTCGAGGCTTACGTCGCCTATGGCGGTCCATTCCTGGGCACGCTCGCCTGCCTGGCCGTGTATTTCTGGGCGCGGGAGGCGGAGAGCACGCTGGGCTTGGCGATCTGTTATTCGGGGCTGGTGCTAAACCTGTTCAACTTGTTGCCGGTCTCGCCACTAGATGGTGGGCGGATCACGGCAGTGCTGGGGCCGCGCATCTGGCTGCTGGGCGCGCCGTTGCTGGTCGCGGCGTACTTCGTCTCACCCAGCCCGATGCTGATCTTAATCGGCGTGATTGCCCTGCCGCATTTACGGGCCGCCTGGCAATATGACCCAACGCACCCGGATAACGTCATGTATTATGGTCGGATCGGCGCGGCGGCAAAGGTGGAGTACACAGTGCTGTACCTGGGGCTGGCGGCACTGCTGGGCATTATGACCTATCGAGTACACGATATGCTGTCGGCCGTGCATGGCGGTGCGTAAGCCGGCCTGACCCGGCTTTCCAAGCGGCCTTACCGGACAGCGCGCAGTACATGCCGCCGGCGCACGTCCGCTGACACTCTCGCGCGTTCGCTCACCCCACGCAGTCGCGCCCGCATGCTCTGGATCGCCTCGGCCGCATCTCGCAATGGTCCGGCCGCGCTACAGGTTCGGCTATCCAGAATACCGTGCAATATGGCATCCGCCTCATTCAGCGCCGACTGAGTGGCACGCAACGCCGCGTTCGCCTCATCCGCGGCGCGCCAGGCGGATCGCGCTGCCGCTGCTTCTTTTTGCGCGGTGTTTATGGCCCGTACCAACGCTGCCGTCAGGCCATCTGCCTCATCCCGGGCGGCCTGCCAACCCGCGGCCAGAGCCGCCATATCGGCCGGCAACCGGTCCGGCGATGGCGGCTGGGCAACATGCGACCCAACCCGGGCCCCGGCACGGCGGCGGTCCCGCGGGTGCGGCCAGCTGTGCCACGGCGACTGAGTCGCGGCATAGCGATGCGCTACGAAGTTGAATGCAAGCTGCTCGGCCACGAACGGAAACGCCAGCTGGTCCCGGCGCGAATAGCGCAGCACGTGGGCAAACCACCGCTCCATGCAATCTACCACAGCCGGATTGTTATGATATCGGATTAATAACCCACCCCAAATCAGCGGCGCACCCCCCGTAAACCCGGCCCGGCGATAGGCTGCCATCTGCGTCAGGCAGACCGCCGGGTCCTCCAAACCGAGATCGATAATCGCCTCCGCCTCCGCCAGCACGTCCGTCCGGTCGGGGTGGCTGAAGCAGGCCATGGTCTCGGTCTGGCCGGTCAGAAGATCGCGAAATAGCGCCTCGGGCGTTTGCTCCAACCGAACCGTGCAATCGATGTAGAGCGACATGTCGTAGTCGGGCAGCAGGCTATGCGGCATCAACTTTGCAAACCGCGAGCTTCGGACAGAGTCGTCGGGTAATAACGGCGGCAGGTGGCGGACCTGCCACGTGTTCGACGTCACGGCCGGGTCGCCAACGAACGCAATAAAATCGACCGCGCTACCGGATCGAACCGGTTGCTCCGGCAGGCGATCCCAAGCGCCATAGAGAGTGGTGTAAACGCAGGCACGCATATGAGGACTACCGCTGGTTGCACCGCATGCTCGGTGAAATGTCGCGCCAGAACAATCGGGTAAAGTGTCACGAACTGAAACGCGCCGCGCCGCCGCTGTTTATGGGAACAGCCCCCGTAGCTTCTTGCCCGCCCGCACCTTCTCCACCCCGATCGACATGGCACTCATGCGCATCGACACGTTCTCCCGTGCCGCCCGCCGGGTGACCTGGCTGAAGGCTTGTTCCAGCAGCCGCTCCAGCCGATCGTTCACCTCCGTTTCGGACCAAAACAGGCGCTGCAGATCCTGCACCCATTCGAAATAGCTGACGATCACGCCGCCGGAGTTACACAGGATATCGGGAATGACGAACACCTCGTCCCGGCGCTGGTCCAGGATTTCGTCAGCATCGGGCGTGACGGGGCCATTCGCCCCCTCGGCCAGAATGCGGCAACGGAGGCGCCCTGCGTTCTCGGCCGTAATCACCCGTTCGATCGCGCAGGGCGCCAGGATGTCGCACGGCTGCAGCAACAACTCGCTGGCGGCAATCCCGATTTGGTTGCTGAAGCCGGCCAACACGCCGCGCGCGCCGACATGCGCCTCGATTGCATCAAGCGGTAGGCCGGCCGGGTCATAGAGTGCGGCGGTGTGGTCGCTGACGCCGGTGATCGTCACGCCATGGCGGCGGGCCAACGTGTAGGCCGTAACGGAGCCGACATTGCCGAACCCCTGCACGACGGCCGTGCACTCCTGTGATTTCAGTCCGATCATGTCGCAGGCGCGGGCGACGAGGTAGGCCACACCCCGGCCCGTCGCTTCCCGTCGCCCCTCCGTCCCGCCCAGACTCACGGGCTTGCCCGTGACGATTTCCGCCACCGCATGGCCCTGGTACATGGAGTACGTGTCCATGAACCAAGCCATCACCTGCTCGTTCGTGCCCATGTCGGGCGCCATGACGTCGGTTTGCGGGCTGACGAAGGGGATCATCTCCTGCATGTAGCGGCGGCTGACGGCCTCCAGCTCTCGCCGGGACAAACTGGGCGGGTCACACGTCACGCCGCCCTTGGCCCCGCCATACGGCAGGCCGGCCAGCGCGCATTTCCATGACATCCAGATCGCCAAGGCCGCCACCTCGCCAATGTCCAGGTTGCTTGAGAATCGGGTTCCGCCCTTGGTCGGCCCGAGCGTCAGGTGGTGCTGCACGCGATAGCCCTGGAACACCTCCGTCCGGCCATCATCCATGTGGACGGGGATCGAAACCGTGATCGCGCGCTTGGGGTACAGCAGCCGCGCCCGCTCGTCCGTCGGGATTTGCAGGTGGTCGGCGATCAGACCGAACTGCGTACGCGCCATGTCGAACACGGGACCAGTGTAGATCGTCACGGGCGCTTCCTTCGTTGCGGTGCTTCGGCGTCGCACCTTGCCCGAAACGGGTCAAGCCGGCGGCGCAGCCCGGCCACGCGAAGGGCCGCAGCCATCGGGCAACATTGGGAAAGTTTAATTGGCAACGAACAATGCGGCCCTTGCGTCGGCCTGCGCGGCAGGGTCAACAGTCCGTCGTGAACATGATCCAATTTCTCACGGCGCATGCCGCATCGATTCAGGCGGCGCTGTTTGGCACCGTAATTCTTGGCTGCTGCGTGATGGAGACGGTAGTGCTGCGGCCCGATCGGGCGCGCACGCGGCGGCGGGGAACGGTGAACGCGCTGTTCGCAGGCTGCGTTTTGCCAATTCAGCTCGTGCTTGCGATGGGTTGCCTCATGCTGGCCGAGGCTGTGACGGCGGAACGGTGGGGGCTGCTGTACCTGCTGCCGGGCGCCGACTCGCCGTGGATCAAGTTCGGACTGATGTTCATCGTGCTCGATCTGCTGGACTGGGTCTACCACTTCACGATGCATCACGTGCCGGCGTTCTGGCGCTTCCACTTGGTGCACCATACCGATCAAGCCATCGACGCCAGCACCACCATTCGTGAGCACCCCGGTGAGACTGTGATCCGCAACAGCTTCCTCGCCGTGTGGGTCGTGCTATGCGGCATCCCGCCCGAGCTACTCGTGCTGCGCCAAACGATCGAGACCGTGTCGAATATCCTGTCCCACACCTCGTTCCGATTGGGGGATCGGTGGGGCCGGGTACTCGGGTGGTTGCTGATCACGCCCAACCTGCATCACGTGCATCACGACGCGCGGCTGCCGTACACCAACAGCAATTATGGCGACGTTTTCAGCGTGTGGGACCGGCTGTTCCGTACGTATCGAACCCTGGCGGCGGAAGACATGGTTGTCGGTCTCGACACGCACTTGGTAGCGGGCGACCACAATTTCCGTGCGGCGGTGGCGATGCCGTTTGTGGGTCAGCCAGGGTGGGTGGCGGAGGTAGCGCCGGTTTAAGGCGCGAGCCCGGTGCCTTTATAGAGGTCGGTCAGCGGGCATTCGAGCCAAGCGGTGGCAATACGCAAGCTTCCACCATTTCCGACAAAGATCGGGTCCTGCGGCCAGGATTCGTCTACGCCTTGGACCAGCACCTCGGCCAGTACGTGCGTGCTGTGGACCACGATAGGTTGCCTACCGAACGGCATCGTCACGTAGGCCATCAGGGTCTCGCGCCTGGTGTCCTTGTTCCCGGGCGATAAGACCTCGATGATCAGAGTGGGCTACTCGGAACGTTGCATGTCCCAAATAACCGATTCGTGCGTACCGAGCACGTCGGAGACGAGGATATTGGCGTCGCCCGCAATACAGGGCCGGATGGCTACTTCCATTGCCTGTTTCAACGCTGTGTTGGTTCCAGAATCCAGTAGCCCGCCGCACCTGGCTTACATGAAGGGATGCGCCCTCTGGAGGCACCGTATAAATACCCCACCATGGGCGTACGGCGCCTTGCCCCACGCTTCCGTCGCCGGGCCAAACGAGTAAGTCATCAGCCGTCACATGAGGCAGAGGGCGATCTCAGACTGCGTTCATTGACCAGAAAATGGCCCTATCCGATCAAAAACCACCACCGGAACAACCCCGTTTCCACCGCCGTCTGCCGCCGCAGTCCCGGCAGGCGCAGCGCAACCCGCCGTTCGGCCCAGCCACCGTGCAGCCCTGCCTGTAGCACCGCCAGCACGTGCCGCGACTCGTCCGAGAGCAGCGATGGCTGCGCCAACAATGCCGCAACGTGGCCACGGAGAACGTTCATGAACATGTCCGGGCCTCGCAGTAGCGCCGCCGTTGCGCGCCGCCCGAGCGATTGCGGCGCCCCGATCATGTTGGCCCCGTGCTGCCGGTACAATACCGACGGTTCTTGATCCAGCACCAGCCGGCCGCCGGCGGCCATGACCACAAGATAGCACCACCAATCGTGCAGCGTCGCCGACGGCGCCCGGCTGCCGGCCACCAACGCGACCGCGGCCGGGTTCAGCATGACCGTACAGCCGGTCGCAATGTTCTGGGTCAACGCCGCGGCGAACCCCGGCGGTGTCTGCAGCAGGGCCGATGGGCGGAGCACCGCCAACGCCTCGTTCACCAAAATCTGTCGCGCGCAATAGATGGCCGGGCCGTCCACCCCCGCCAATCCGAGCAATCCGCGGCCTAGCTTGTCATCGAGCCACACATCGTCCTGGTCGGCGAAGGCGACGACTGCCCCAGGGTGCGCGGTCGCCGCGTGGGCCAGTAGCACCAGGAACGATGCGGTGGGGCCCACGCGCCCCTCCGGCCCGGGTACCCGGGCGCCCCGGCCCAGCCGCGCCAGGAACGCGGTCACGATCGCCACCGTATCGTCGGATGACCCGTCATCACGCCAAAACAAGACCCACTCGACGCCGCTCTGCGCCGAGATGCTGTCGAGCTGCTGCTGCAGGAACCGCCCACCGTTATACGTCGCCAGTAGAATAACGGCGGCCGGCTCGCGATCAGGCACGGTGACGGTCCCGCATGGGGCGGTTCAGCCGACCAGTTCGCGCACGACGCGCTGCACCGCGCCCGGCCAGGGCGGCAGGCTTACGCCGTAAACGTGCGCGAGCTTCGTGCAATCCAGCCGGCTATCGGCGGGACGGCGGGCGGGCGTGGGCCAGTCCGCCGTCTGGATCGGAACCACCGTGGGCCGGCTCCGTCCGTGGCGCGCAGCCTCGTCGAACACCGCCTCCGCCAGGCCGTACCAAGTCGTGTCACCGCCGCCCGCCGCATGGAATACGCCGGCATAGGCTGGGTCCCATCCGGCGCCGATGCGGTCGGTAACGCCCAGGACGGCCACCGCCAAGTCCCGGGCAGAGGTCGGGCAGCCGCGCTGGTCGGCCACCACCCGCAGCGTATCTATTTTCTGCGCCGCACCCAGCATTGTGCGAACAAAGTTCTTGCCGACAGACGCGTATACCCACGACGTCCGCAGCACGACCGCCTGCTGGCACGCCGCCAGCACGGCCTGCTCGCCCTCCAACTTCGTCTGGCCATACACGCCGGTCGGCGACGTGCGGTCGGTTTCGACGTACGGCGCGCCCTTGGCCCCGTCGAACACGTAGTCGGTGCTGAGGTGGATAAGCGGGATCCGCAAATCGGCACAGAGTGCGGCCAGCGTCGCGGGGCCATCGCGATTGGCGCGGGCGGCGGCGGCGGGCTCGGCCTCAGCCGCGTCGACGGCGGTCCAGGCGGCGGCGTTTACGATCAGGGTCGGCCTATGCGCGCGTACAGTCTCGGCAATGCTGTCCGGGCGGTCGAAGTCAAATGCCGGCCGGCCCACGACGGTGACGCGGGACCCGCCCTCTGCCGCCAGCATCTGCGCCAGTTGCCCGGCACCGCCTGTCACCAAAATCAAAATAGCGCACCGATGTCAGCCCAGCGCGGCAACACCTGGTCCTTGTCCGACAGAACCGGCGTTGCCACCGGCCACGGCAACGCCAGCTCCGGGTCGTTCCAGATTACGCCCCGCTCGCTCGCCCGGTCATAGGCGCCGGTCACTTTGTAAATGACCTCGGTATCCGGCTGCAGCGTGCAGAATCCGTGCAGGAAACCCGGCGGAATCCATAGCTGTGACCAGTTATCCGCCGACAGCTCGGCCGCCGCCCACTGGCCATATGTCGGGGACGCCCGGCGCGCATCGACCGCCACGTCCCAGATCGCACCCCGTACGCACCGCACCAGCTTACCCTGCGGATACGGTGCTATCTGACAGTGCAGCCCTCGCAACACGCCTGGCTCACGCGAGAAACTCTGGTTGTCCTGGATGAATGGCAGGCCGATGCCAGCCTGCTCGAACCGCGCCTGGTTCCACGTCTCGGAAAAGAACCCGCGCGCGTCTCCATGCCGGTCGGGCGTGACTAGGATCAGGTCAGGTATGCGTAGCCGCTCGATCTTCATGCGTGCAAACCGTCGGCAAGCTCAAGCAGCAGGCGGCCGAGCTCGGTCTTACTGAGCCGCTGGGCCGCCTCGCGCAGCTGGGCGGCGTCGATGTAGCCCATGCGGTACGCAACCTCCTCCGGACATCCGACCAGCATGCCCTGACGCGACTGTATGGTCTGCACGAACGTGGCCGCCTGCAACAGACTGTCGGGCATCCCAGCGTCGAGCCACGCGCAGCCCCGGCCCAGCCGCTCGACCTGCAGCGTACCCTGCTCCAGATAAATCTGGTTCAGATCCGTGATCTCCAGCTCGCCCCGCGCCGACGGCTTGACCCTACGGGCCAGCGTCGTGACTTGGTTGTCGTAGAAATACAGCCCCGTGACGGCCCAGTTCGACTTCGGTGCCGCTGGTTTCTCCACGATCTCGATCGCGCGTCCGCTGGTGTCGAAACTGACCACGCCGTACCTTTCCGCATCCCGGACCTGGTAGGCAAAGACGGTGGCCCCTTCCGGCCGGGCCACGGCGGCACGCAGCAATACGCCGAGGTGATCGCCGAAAATCAGGTTGTCGCCGAGGGCCAACGCGCAGGCCTGACCGTCGATCCAATCCTCGCCGATGTGGAACGCCTGCGCCAATCCCTCGGGCTTGGGCTGCTCGGCATAGGTGAACCGCACACCCAGCCGGGACCCGTCACCCATCAGACGCCGGAATTGCGGCAGGTCTTCCGGGGTGGAGATGACCATGATGTCGCGAATGCCGGCCAGCATCAAAACCGATAGCGGGTAATAGATCATCGGCTTGTCGTAAACCGGCAGCAATTGCTTGCTGCTGGCCAGCGTTACCGGGTGTAGGCGCGTGCCGCTGCCGCCCGCCAGGATGATGCCCTTGCTGCTCATGCGGCCGATCCCAGCCGTTGGCCCTCATACCGACCGGTGCGGATCGCCTGCCACCAGGGCGCGTGGTCCCGATACCACTCGACTGTCCGGCGTAGGCCCACGTCGAACCCGTGCGGGGCGGTCCAGCCTAGGGCGGCGGTGGCGCGGGCCGGATCGATCTCATACCGGAAATCATGGCCGGGGCGGTCGGTGACGAAGTGGATCAGCCGGCTACGCGGCCCGGCCGGGTCGGGCGATAGCTCGTCCACGATGGCGCAAATGGCTTTCACAACCTGCAGATTGCTGCGCGGCTGCCGGGCGCCGATGGCCAGCGTGTCGCCGGGTGCCGCCTGCTCCAGCGCCAGAACGAGGGCAGCCGCGTGATCATCTACGAACAGCCAATCGCGCGTGTTGCTGCCGTCGCCATAGACCGGCAGCGGCCGGCCCTCCATCGCGTTGAGCGTGACGAGCGGTATCAGCTTCTCCGGGAACTGCCATGGGCCATAATTATTCGTCGTGTTGGTGACGAACGCCGGCAAGCCAAAGGTGTGGAACCAGGCGCGGACCAGATGGTCGGACGCGGCCTTGCTGGCCGAATACGGACTGCGCGGGTCATAGGGCGTAGCCTCGGTAAATGGCGGGTCGTTGGGTCCCAGGGCGCCAAACACCTCGTCGGTCGAGATGTGGTGGAACCGGAACGCTGTTTTTCGGGCAGCCGGCAACGCTGCCCAATATGTCCGCGCGGCGTCGAGCAGCACAAACGTACCGACGATGTTGGTGGTAATGAACGGTGCCGGCCCATCGATTGATCGATCGACGTGGCTTTCGGCTGCCAAGTGCATCACGGCGTCGGGCTGATGGGTGGCGAACACCTGCGCCATGGCAGCCGCGTCGGTGATGTCGGCCCGCATCAGCATGTGCCGACGGTCATGCCGCGCTTCCTCCAACGCGTCCTCGCTGGCGGCATACGTCATTTTATCCACGTTAATGACGCTGTGATCCGTGTGGCGGATTAGGTGGCGGATCACGGCCGAGCCGATGAAGCCGCAGCCGCCGGTGAGGAGTATGCGCATTGGAATCCTGGCCTGTGCACCGACGAAGTGCCGTCCCGTTACCGGCAACCGCGCCCCGGCGCAACGGGGTGCTACTGTGGCACCGCACGCAGCCTGGCCGCGCCGCGCAAACTGCCATAAGACGACCCGGCCCGATGTCGACCGATAAACGCGCGGCCCTGGCGGAGAACGAAAAGGCCCATGACCAAGCGGAGCCGCCGCACTTCCTCCTTGCCGGAAATAGCATCCGGCTCAACCCCGACCGGATTGCTGTTTGCCAACGGGGTGCTGTCGGGTCGGTTCACCCCGCAATCCGACGTGCGGCACGTGGCGGTGTTTGCCGACCAGCGCTTCATCGATACAGCGCCCGCGATCGACGTGCCGGGAACCAACGACCGGATGTTCCACGCCGCGGTCCCCGCTACTCTTTTCGCGCGAAACCTGTCGGTTCGGGACGCCGCCACCGGGCGATCGGTTGGCCTGCCTGCCCTCGATTTTACGGCCTTCCGGGCCGTCCGCTGGGACGGTTGGTCGGTGCAGGACATGCGCATCGATGGTTGCTTTACGATTGTAGGCACAGCACCACCACCACCCGATGTGCTGGTGCCGGTGACCATCGCGCGCGACGGGAAGCACTCCGGCATCGCCTTCGCCGAATGCGACGACGAGCACGATGCCGCACCGGGCCGGTCCTACCGCTTCAGCCTGCCCGTCCCGACGCTGCCCTCCTTAACGGAGCCCTATAGCCTTGTCGCGTCGGTCGGGGGCCTGGCGGTGCCGGGATATAGCCTGCGCATTACCGCCAAGGTCTGTGGCGCGGCCGGCTACCTCGATGCGATTACGGGGACCCAGGTCATTGGCTGGGCCATTGACCTGGCCAAGCCCGGCGGGCGCCAGCAGGTCGAAGTGCGAATCGGCGACCGCACGATCGCCACCGGTACGGCCAACCAGCCGCGCACCGACCTCGAGACGCTAGACGTGGGTAACGGCCGATCGGCCTTCAAAATCCCGTTGCCACGCGGCATACCGATGAACAAGGAAGTCGAGTTCGGCGTCGTCCTGGCCGGCACCGACACCCATTTGGCCAACAGCCCGTTCCTTCGCCCGGCCGTTCCCCGGTCCCTCGGATTTTTCGACGCTGTGGAACACCTGTTGGTCAGTGGATGGGTTGTCAACATGCATACGCCCGAAAAGCCGTTCAGGGTCGAGGCGGTGTGCGCCGGGCAGGTGATTGGCACGGGCCTGGCCAACCTCCGTCGGGGCGACGTGGAAATCGCCGGGCTGCCGACCGCGCGCTGCGGCTTTCGTGTCACGCTGGATCGGCCGGTAGCGATACTATTAGACCGGGACATCGTGATCCGGATCGTGGAAACCGGAGAGGTCGTGGCCGGATCACCCCGGCGGGTGACGCAGAACAAGAACATAACCCGCTTTCTAAACCGAAGCGCCCTGCCCGCCCCCTTGCTCGCCCGGCTTGGACGACAGCTCAGCCGACGCACGCAGGACACGCTGATCTCCCTCGTGATGCCGGTCTACAACACCCGGCGGGAGTGGTTGGTCGAAGCCTTGAACTCGGTGTTGGGGCAATGGTCGGCAAATTGGGAGCTGATCTGCATCGATGACGCCAGCACGGAGCCGCACGTGGCCGAGATTCTGGCCGCCGCACAAAAACTGGACCCGCGGATCCGGGTTTTGCGCGCGCCCGTTAACGCCGGGATCGAGGTCAGCGTCAATTTCGGATTGCGGGCGGCGCGCGGCGATTACGTCGCGTTTCTGGACCATGACGACGTGATCGAGCCGGACGCCGTCTATCACCTGGCCCGCGCGGCTCAGGACACCGGGGCCGAGCTGATCTACAGCGACGAGGCGCTCACCACCGACGACATCAACTCGGTGATCGACGTCCGGGCACGGCCGGCGTTCAGCTACGATTACTATCTGTCGCACCCTTATTTCGTACACATGATCGCCGTGCGCACCGACGTGGCACGCCGGGTGACTGGCTGGGACGAGAGCCTGGCTATCTCGGCCGACGTGGATTTCGTGTTGCGTGTGCTGGAAACGGCAACGGTCGTGGCCCACGTGCCGCGCGTTTTATATCGCTGGCGCACGCATACTACCAGCACCGGGCATGCGCGGCAGGGCCAGGTCACGACCACAACCCGCGACGCCATCGCCCGCCATCTGGACCGGCGGCAGCTGCCGGCCACCGTGCATGACGGGCTCCAGTTTAACGGGTACCGACTGGATTGGCCTGATGACGGCGGTGAGGTGTTGATCGTAATTCCGACCAAAGACCGGGTCGATCTTCTGCGCCCGTGCATCGAGTCGATCGCGAAGACCAGTCAGGGTGCCAATTACCGCATCGTGGTGATCGACCATCAATCGACCGATCCGAAGACCGTGCGGTACTTGGCCAAGATCGCGGAGCCCGACCCCGACGGCCCGCGCGTGACCGTGATGCCCTACACGGGCGTGTTCAACTACCCGGCCATGAACAACAGCGCGGTGAAAGTGCATGGGGGGCGCGCACGATACGTGCTGTTCCTGAATAATGATGTGGAGGCAATCGGCCCGGGCTGGATCCCGCGCTTACGCAGCCTGGCTGGCCGGCCGGAGGTAGGAGCCGTGGGGCCATTGCTGCTGTATGGCGACGACCGGGTGCAGCATGCTGGCGTGCTGGTGGGTTTCAGTGGTGCGGCCGACCACGCGATGAAGTTTGTAAACGCGTACGCGAGCGACGGCAGTCGAGATCCCGGCTACAACTGTAGTCTCACCACCGTGCGGGACTACTCGGCAGTGACCGCCGCCTGCATAATGATGCGGATAGACGTATTTCGCGCCGTGGACGGGTTCGACGAGCGGTTCGTGGTGGGGTTCAACGATACCGATCTGTGCCTGCGCATCGGCGAGGCCGGGTGGAAAATCCTCTACGATGGCTTCACGGTGCTGTACCATCGCGAGAGCGCGACCCGGACCGTAACGAAGGAGGTCGCGCACCCCGACGACGACAAGCGGTTGCGGACCCGGTGGGCGCGGTTCTTTACCGGCGGCGATCCGTTTTACAGTCCGTTACTGACGGCGGAGGGATCGGACCATACGCTGCGGGCCGACCCCGGGTGTAAGGGATCGATGGCGGTACGGGCGGTGCGGTTGGACGGTGTGCCGAAACGTACACGCCGGCGCAAGTCCAAGGTGGCCTGACCTGTCGCGCAACGTGCCACCGGCAAGGCCCACGCATATCACAGAACAGACTGCCCGCTGCTGCCCAGTCGAATGGTCCACCGCCAAGTCACGAAAGCTGTAATCCGATGAAGTGGTTCTTTGCTGTGACGCAAGATACGCTAACCCACGCGGATCATGACTTTCCAGGTCTTGTCAAAGCAGCTGCGGCGTCTGCGTTACGCAATACATCGCTCCAACCAAACTTTATTTTTGATGGCGCGGAATGTGCGCTTACTCGGGATCTTCGAGGTATGGGTGTCACCATCATTCATCACCAAGTGAGCATAGGACAGTATTTTAAGCGGCATGCCACGCCGGACTACCTGCTCCTGATCGCGTTGGGCGCTTATCTCCGGACCGATATTCCCGATATCGAGCGAGAAGACGAGATGGTCCTCTACACGGATTGCGACGTCTTGTTCCTCCGAGAGCCGACAGTCCCCAGCGTCATCCCTCACTATTTCAGTTGCGCGCCTGAATTTGACCCGAGTGATTACAACGCAATCAATACCGGCGTGATGTGGATGAATTTAAACAATCTTCGACAGGATCTCCCAGTCTTTCGACACTTCGTACAACAGGAATTTCTGCGCTTGGTCGCGTTTGATCAGGGCGCATACATCGATTTTTATCGAGGCCGTTGGGATAGATTACCGATTGCTGCGAACTGGAAGCCGTATTGGGGCATCAATCCCGATGCAGAGATCGTGCACTTTCACGGTCCAAAGCCAGAAGCCGTGCGTAAGCGACTTTCTGACCCTGCGTACCGGGCCGGCGATGTTTGGGGTGTCATCATGGACGGTAAAGATACCGAGTACCGGTACTACTTGGAACTCTGGGATAGCTACCGGGCCTATGCTGATACATTGATCGGGGCCGCGGCCTGATTAAGCGCCTCTCACCTGCCCCGCCGGGCCCCGCCCCGCTCCGGCAAGCCGGGCCGTGATCGGCAGACCGTGGTGATGCGGCGGGATCACGCCCCATTGCGGGGCCGCACCCTCATGCACGACCACGTCGACGAACCCCGCCTGCGCCAGCCACCGCAGCGTATCCGCCCGGGAGAAGATGCGCATCTCCAGCGTGTCGCCGGGTCCACCATGGAACACGAGGCCCGTGTGGACGGAGTAAGCGCCCGTCTGATCCCGGTTCACGAGCACCCATTCGTCCCCTACCTTCGTGACCGCGAACTGCTTCAGGTCGGGGTAGTGTTCAACCGTCGTGGGTACGTCGGTGAACGGCACCGTGAGCACCAGCAAACCGCCCGGCTTCAGCAACGCCGCTGAACCGGCGAACGCGCGCGAGACGGGGGGCGGCACGTGCTCGAACACGTCGGTCGAGATCACGAAATCATACCGGGCGAGATGGTCGGGCGGCGGTGCGACGATGTCGAGGAATGGCGCCTGGTGGTAGAACGTGTTCGTATATCCGAGCTTTTGCGCCAAATTAGCCGCGTAGCCGAGCCAGTCGCTTAGGCCCACGCCCTTGATGTCCGGCCGGACCGGAAAGTCCGGCAGCGCGATCGACTGCTTGAACAGGCCGAGACTGAGGTGGTGGATGATGCCGCGCATCCGCACGGACGAACCACAGGCGGCGCAAGATGCATCCTCCCGACCCAACAGGGCCCGCGATACGTTGGAATGCGCGGTCCCGCAGACGTTGCAGCGAAAGCTGACGGTGGACATGGCCGAGTTCTCCCTGGCATACACGCTAGCTTGACCGCGCCGCCCCGCCCAGGGAGAAGCGGTGATGATAACCCGCCCCCGCGTCTTTTCCGGCATCCAACCATCGGGCGTGCCGACGCTCGGCAATTACCTGGGCGCCGTCCGCAACTGGGTGGCGCTGCAGCGGGATCATGAGTGCCTGTATTGCGTCGTCGACCTGCACGCCATCACGCAATTTCAGGACCCAGCCGCGCTGCGTATCGCCACGCGGGAGCTGGCGGCGAGTCTGATTGCGTGCGGCATCGACCCGGCGGCGCATATCCTATTTCACCAATCGGCCGTCCCCGCCCATGCGCGGCTCGGCTGGCTATTTACCTGCGTCGCCCGCATCGGCTGGCTCAACCGGATGACGCAGTTCAAGGATAAGGCGGGCAAGGACCGGGAGCAGGTATCGGCCGGGCTATACATCTACCCGTGCCTGATGGCGGCCGATATCCTGGCGTACAAAGCGACGCGCGTGCCGGTGGGCGACGACCAGCGTCAGCATCTGGAGTTGGCGAACGACATCGCCCAAAAGTTCAACCACGACTACGGCGTCGAGTTTTTCCCAGCCGTCGAGGCGCTTATTGGCGGACCCGCGGCCCGGGTGATGAGTTTGCGGGACGGCACGAAAAAGATGTCGAAATCCGATCCGTCCGACCAGTCGCGTATCAACCTCACGGACGACGCCGATACGATCGCGCTTAAAATTCGCCGGGCGCGGACCGACACCGCGCCGCTACCAAGCGAGCCAGCAGGGCTGAACGACCGGGCGGAAGCGCGGAACCTCGTCG
>JANPPS010000234.1:0-11580 GCA_031428635.1 Rhodospirillales bacterium | reverse complement strand
CAACAGGATCATGGTGTTCAGCAACGGGAGCTGGAACGGATCGAAGGTGCGGATACCCACGGGCGGCCAGACGCCCCCGGACTCGGTGCCGAGCACATGTTCCGGAAACAACGCGAAGTGAAAGTAGGACCAGAAGAAGCCAACGAAGAACATGACCTCGCTGGCGATGAACAGCGTCATGCCGTAGCGCAGGCCGAGCTGCACGACCTTTGAATGCATGCCCTTGGTGCGGCTTTCGCGCAACACATCGCGCCACCAGAGGAACATGACCGCCAGCACGCCCGTGAGGCCGATGGCGAGGAAGGTATAACCGCCCTCATGCGCAGCCTGGACGATCCCAAACACTGTGAAGCCGGCAGCCACTGCCGCGGTAAGCGGCCATGGGCTTGGATTGACCAGATGGTACGGCTGCTTCATGCCCGAGCTATCAACACCTATCCCACTGCCGTCAGCACTGGTGTGGTAGTCATCGGTGGTAATCTTTTCGAGCGTCGACAACGTTTCGGTCATTTAGTGGGCATCCTGGTACTTCGGCGCATCATCGCCAAAACGCGGCGGGTTTCAAGGTGCTTTGCGACTAAGGCACCCTGGCGGCGATCGGACCCACGTGAGGCCCGGCGTTATCGAGCCCGCCATTGCGCGCAGCGTCGTCTAGCGATCGGAAGAAAGTGTAGGACAGCGTGATGGTTTTCACGTCGCGTGTCTCAGGGTCGCTGGCGATGGCCGGGTCGACCCAGAAACTCAGCGGGAACTGCATCTCTTGGCCGGCCTGCAGCGTCTGCTCGTTAAAGCAAAAGCAAGCCGTTTTATGGAAATAGTGAGCGGCCTTTTCAGGGCTGATGTTGTAGGTCGCAACACCCGTGATCGCGCGATCGCCAACGTTGCGGCCGGTATAAGACGCCAGCCGGTCTTCACCGAGTGCTACCGTCACAGCACGCTCGTCGGGCTTGAACTTCCACGGCATGGTTGGACTGGTATTCGCATCGAACCGGACGTTGATCACGCCAGTCCCTGTGCCGGGGGCAGCCGGCCCGCCGATGACCGGGGTGCCACCGTATCCTGTCGCCTGGCAGAACATCCGGTATAGGGGCACCGCGGCGTAGGCCATGCCCAACATGCCGAATACACCGACGGTGAGGACGCTCGCGAATAAGGTGTTACCGCGCTTCATGATACGCGGAACTTCACGACGGAGATGGCATAAAACAGACCAGCAAGTCCAAAGAGGATCAGCAACAAGGCCACGTTCTTGACGCGCTGCCGGCGGGCGAGATCTGGGATGGGTCGTTCAGAGATGGGGGACATAAGGCCAGATATAGTGATCGGCGGCGAGTGCGCCAAACAAAGCAAAGAGATGAACGAGCGATACCCGGAAAGCCCAGCGGGCAGGCGCATCACCGGTCAGGCTGACGCCGGTCGCATCCTGTTTGTCGCGGTAGACCGCGATGGAGGCGATCAAGAACCAGGCCGATAGGCCGATCGCCGACACCGCGTAGACCCCGCCCGCATAGCCGAGCGCCCAGGGTAATACCGTGACGACTGCCAACACGGCCGTGTAAACGAGCACGTGCAGCCGGGTTGTTTTTGCGCCCGATACAACGGGAAGCATCGGCACGCCCGCCCGCTCGTAATCACCCGACGCGTAGAGTGAGAGCGCCCAGAAATGCGGCGGCGTCCAAAAGAAAATGATTGCGAACATGAGTACCGGTAGAACGTCGATGCTGCCTGTCACTGCCGCCCAACCAATCACAGGGGGAAAGGCCCCGGCCGCGCCGCCGATGACAATGTTCTGCGGCGTCCGTCGCTTCAACCACATCGTATAGACGAAGACGTAGAACAGGATCGAGGCGGCCAGCGTTATCGCGGCAACTGTGTTCGTCGCCAAATACATCAGCAGAACCGACGAGACCGCCAGCACAACGCCAAAGGTCAGTACGTCGTCTGCACCGATGCGTCCGCCAGGGATGGGCCGGTTAGCCGACCGGCGCATGATCGCGTCAATATCACGGTCGTACCACATGTTTATTGCGCCGGCCGCACCCGCCGCAACTGCAATACACAACACCGCCGTGAAGGCCAGTATGGGGTGCAGGTGTCCCGGCGCCAGCAGCAGCCCGATTACCCCAGTGAACACGACCAGCGTGATCACCCGTGGCTTCAATAGAGAAAACCAATCCCGCAACTCGGCCGGAATTTCCGGCTCCGTACGCGCGAGGGGGGCCGGAGCCCCCCTCGAACTATCCGGCACGGGAAATACCATCACCGAACCCGCGGCAGTTCCGCGAACGTGTGGAACGGCGGGGGTGAGCTCACGGTCCACTCGAGCGTCGTGGCACCCTCACCCCAGTAGTTGGCGGGCAACCGCTCCTTCGACGTGAAGGTACGATACAGAACGTAGAGGAACACCAGAACCGACGCGCCACCGATGTAAGACCCGATCGACGCGACGTAGTTCCAACCAGCGAATGCCGCCGGATAATCCGGATATCGGCGCGGCATTCCGGCTAGACCCAAGAAGTGCATCGGGAAAAACGTTAGGTTCACACCCACAAACATCATCCAAAAGTGGACCTTGCCCCAGAACTCCGGGTATGGCCGGCCCGACATCTTACCAATCCAGTAGTAGAAACCGGCGAAGATCGAGAACACCGCGCCTAGGCTTAGAACGTAGTGGAAGTGAGCCACAACATAGTAGGTGTTGTGTAAGATCTGGTCGATGCTCGCGTTCGAGAGCACGATTCCGGTAACGCCGCCCAACGTGAACAGGAAGATGAACCCAACCGCAAATAGCATCGGCGTCTTCATCTCAATCGAACCGCCCCACATCGTGGCAATCCAGCTGAAAATCTTGATGCCGGTTGGCACCGCAATGATCATCGTGGCGGCATGAAGTAGGCACGGGTATCGACGCTGATGCCTGAAACGAACATGTGGTGCGCCCACACGACGAAGCCGACGACACCGATCGCAATCATCGCGTACACCATGCCGAGGTAACCGAAAATCGGCTTCTTCGAGAAGGTCGAGATCACGTGGCTGACCATGCCAAAGCCCGGCAAGATCATGATGTAGACCTCAGGATGACCGAAGAACCAAAACAAATGCTGGAACAGCACCGGGTCACCACCGCCCTGCGGGTCGAAGAACGACGTGCCAAAGTTGCGGTCCGTGATCAACATTGTGATCGCGCCTGCCAACACCGGTATCGCCAGCAGAAGCAGGAAGGCCGTCACTAGGATCGACCAGACAAACAGCGGCATTTTGTGCAGCGTCATGCCCGGGGCACGCATATTGAAAATGGTCGTGATGAAATTGATCGCGCCCAACAGCGACGACACACCGGCAAGATGCAGCGCAAACAGCGTGTAGTCCATCGCAGGACCAGACTGATACGTGCTGTTCGACAGTGGCGGATATAACGTCCAGCCGGACCCGGCACCGTCACCCTCGTGCAGGCCTAAAATTACCAGGGCAAATGCAGGTACGAGTAGCCAAAAGCTAATATTGTTGAGACGAGGAAACGCCATATCCGGCGCCCCAATCATCAACGGTACGAACCAGTTGCCAAATCCACCGATCATGGCGGGCATCACCATGAAGAAAATCATGACCAAGCCGTGCGCGGTCACGGTCGCGTTCCAGGCCTGACCACTCTTGAAATACTGCAGGCCTGGATTTTGTAGTTCCAACCGCATGTGAATGGACAACGCGGTACCAATAAGTCCCGCGAAAATCGCGAAGATCAGGTAGAGCGTACCGATGTCTTTGTGGTTGGTGCTGAACAGCCAACGGTTAACGAAATTAGGTTGGTGGTCATGCGCGTCATCATGAGTCTCGACCTGACCCAACCCGCCATGCTGTACAAACTCACTCATCGCAGCGCCTCCGCAACCTGCACATCACCACCGGCTGGGGTGGCACCGCTAGCAAACTTCTTCTTCGCCGAGATAATCCACGCCGCGAAATCCGCGTCGTTCAGTGCCTCGACCGCAATCGGCATCGCGCTATGGTTCGTACCGCAAATCTGATTGCACTCACCATAATAAACGCCCGGCCCGTCGACCTTTACCCACGTCTCAATCGTCCGGCCGGGAATTGCATAACGTTGCACACCGAGGGACGGAATGAAGAAACTATGGATCACATCGCCGCTCGTGACGAGAAGGCGGATATTCTTGTTAGCCGGCACCACGACGCGATTGTCGACATCCAAGTTTTGCAACTGCCCGGGCTTCAGCTCATCAGCCGCAATCATATAGCTGGTGAACGAAACGTCGCCATTATCCGGATACTGGTATTCCCAATACCACTGATGACCGACGACCTTGATCGTTAGGTCCGCGTTCTCCGTGCGGTCCTCGAAATACACTAGCCGGAAGGATGGGATCGCGATCACCAGCAGAATCAGAACGGGGATCGTCGTCCACGCAACCTCAAGCGCTGTGTGGTGGCTGACACGGCTGGCAACCGGATTCTTCGACGCGCGGAACTTCCAAACGCAGAAAATGAGGAGAGCAGCAACGAAGACCGTGACCAGCGCCATCAGCCAGATGACCAGGGCGTGTAGCCCAACGATCCCGCTCTCGACCGGGCTATGCGGTGTCTGGAAGCTCATTTGCCAATTGTGCGGCGCGCCGACGGTCTGTGCCCAAGCCGACCCGGCGAATAGGGCCGAGGCTACCAAGCCCGCCGTCATAAGTCCCGCTGCCCTAAAACCTTGCATCGATCCGTCCATCCTCATCCGCACGCGGACAGCTATCGGATGCTCCTCACTGGGGCAAGCGACAGCCACACATTCTGATCGGACATACCTGTCCGTAGCCTCTAATTGGGCAGGCGCACCAAGGTGAAAAGGCCCAGCGGGGGTACTTCAGCGAATTGCGCACGCGATTGCTCGGCGTTGGGCAACAGATCGGCGCGCGAGAAATCCGGATGCCAGCCGAGCTTGCGCGATAAGGGTGCCATCGCGCGTTCCGCCCACCAACGGGGGCCTTGTTCAGCGGCAAAATGGTTAACAAATAGCAGATGGCCACCGGGCCGAACGACGCGCTGCATCTCGGTCAGAAGCCGGCGCGGGTTGGGCACGACACTGGCCACGAACATGGCGACCGCGATATCGAACCGCCCCGTCTCAAACCCGGTCTGCTCGGCGTCCACTTCCATAAGGGCGTCGACCTGCGTCAGACCATCCCGCGCGACTCGGGCGTGGGCGAGAGCGAGCATTTCAGATGACAAGTCGATGCCCGTAATCCGTTTTGCTGGCACATAGTGGGGCAAGGCAAGCCCGGTGCCGACGCCCACTTCCAGCACCTGCGTGCCCGGCAGCGCGTTCACCGCCTCCACCGCCCGGCGGCGACCGTATGCGGATACCCCGCCGAACACGGTGTCATAAACGCTGGCCCAGCGGCGGTAGGCCGCGCGGACCGCATCGGCGTCAAGCGCCACGTGACGTTTCGGCGTCAGGAGTGTTTCGGTTTCGGACATGCCTCGTCCTACCCGACGAAACACATACGCGCCAGCCTGCTTAAGCCGCGTCTTCCCGTCGGTCGCGCACTTTCACATAAGCCAGGGCCGCGTGCGCGCGACAATATGGCTTATTAGCCTGCGCTGTATCGTCGCAAAAACGGAAGCTGGGCGTTCCTGGATCACCCAGGGGCCAGCAACAGGTCGTGATTCGGCCGCCTGCCATCGCAGGCACCGCGCGCAGGGCTGGTGCCCGGACCGCTGGTACGGCGGCGGCTGGTACGGCGGCGACTGCGACGGGCGCTAATGTACGGGTCGTGTTTTGCAGCGGCGGCAGCGTCGGGCCGACGGTGCGCCGCAACTGCAGACGTGGCGCCTGCCCGGCTGGAAGGCGCCGGATCGGTGACGGCCGGGGCGGCAGCAGTAACCGGTGCGACTTGCCGACCACAGCGTTCTTGGTGACGCCCAGGCGACGACCGATCTCGGCAGTCGTCAGCCCTTCCGCCCACATCGACCGTAGCCGAGCGATCGCTTCCTCATTCCAGTCCATGCGAACCCCCGTTACCAGTATCAAAACGATACTGGCCTCTGGATACCAGGGCTAGTCATTTCAGCAAGCCGGGCCACAATAAGTTGTGGACAACTTACGCCAGCTCCACCGCCAGGGCACGGAGTCCGGCCGTGTAGGGGTGTGCAATCCGGCCTGCGCGCAGATCGTCCGTCGCGAGCGTCTCCACCAGCGACCCCGCCTGCATAACGGCCACTACCGGGCACAGATGGGCAACGACCGCCAGATTATGGCTAACCAGTACATACGTCAGCCCACGTTCGGTCTGAAGCGCCCGCAGCAGGTTCAGCACCTCCGCCTGCACCGATACATCGAGGGCGCTGGTCGGCTCATCCAGCAGCAGTACCTCCGGCCCGGCCATCAACGCGCGGGCGATGGCGACGCGCTGACGCTGCCCGCCTGATAGCTGGTGCGGGTAGCGGAACCGCACGCCCAGCGGCAGCGCCACGTCCGCCAGCGCCCGGCGGATGCGCGCGTCCTGATCCGATAGGCCGTGCACGATCAACGGTTCACTGAGCGCCTGATCCACTGTTTGCCGCGGATGCAGCGATCCGTACGGGTCCTGGAACACCATCTGCACCCGGCGATAAAACGCGCGGCTGCGACGCGGTGTCAGTACCGCCCCGTCGATCGCCATGTGGCCAGACCAGTCCGGGTTCAGGCCCGATAGGGCACGCAGCACCGTGCTCTTACCGCTGCCGCTCTCACCCACCAGGCCGAAGCTGGCACCGCGTGGGACCGAAAAGCTGACGCCGTGCACGACCTCGGTGGGGCCGAACCGGACGCGCAACGCGTTCACGTCGATCATCGTAGCCATGCCGGGTCGCGGACCATTATCGGTAGCTGATCGCGCGGGTGCAGCAATGACGGCATGCAATCCAATAGCCCGCGCGTGTACGGGTGCTGCGCGCGGGCCAGATCACGGGCTGGCAACTCCTCCAGCACACGCCCGGCATACATCACGGCCACCCGATCGCAGAAGTGGCCGACCAGCGGCAGGTCATGGCTGATCAGCAGTAGCCCCATGCCACGCCGGCTGACCAGGTCCTCGATCAGGCGCAGTATTTCGGCTTGGACCGTGGCGTCCAGCGCGCTGGTCGGCTCGTCGGCAATCAGCAATTCCGGGTCGGGCGCCAGCATCATCGCGATCATGACCCGCTGGCCCATACCGCCCGATAGCTCGTGCGGGTACGACCCGGCGACGCGGGCGGGGTCGCGGATCAAAACCTGGTCCAGCAGGTCGACGGCGGCGGCAGCGGCATGGCGGGCGCTGCCGCCCTTGTGCATGCGCCAGGCCTCCGCGATCTGCGCGCCGGCGGTCATGACGGGGTTCAGCGCGTGCTTCGGATCCTGTAGGATCAGCCCAGCACGACGGCCCCTGATTGCGCTCATCTGCCGTTCGCCGGCGCGAAGGATATCGATGCCGTCGAACTGTAGGCGATCGGCCGTAACCTGCGCCGTGCGCGGCAGCAGGCGCAGTATGGCGCGGGCGGTGAGCGATTTGCCGGAGCCGCTTTCGCCGACGATGCCCAGCTTCTCCCGCCCGACCCGCATCGTCACCCCGCGGACGGCCGGCGCCAGACCCTGCGGTGTGCGGAAGGCGATGTGTAGGCCCGCCATGTCCACCAGCGGGTTCATTGCCCGGCCTTCGGATCGAGCACGTCGCGCAGGCCGTCACCCAACAGGTTGAACGCGAGCGAGGCGACGAAGATCGCGGCACCCGGCGCGACCGGCACCCACCATTGCTCAAGAATAAAGCGCCGCGCGGTCGCGATCATCGCACCCCACTCCGGCGATGGCGGCTGCGCGCCCAGACCCAGGAAGCCCAGGCCGGCCGCCGTCAGAATGATCGTACTCATGTCCAGCGTAACCCGCACCACCAGCGATTGCAGGCATAGCGGCACGATATGGCGCAACACGACGCGCACGGGGCTGGCACCCGTCAGGCGTGTGGCGGCCACGAAGTCGGTCTGGCGGAAACCCAGAGTCTCCGCCCGTGCGAGCCGTGCGTAGGGGGGCCAGGCAGTGAGCGCGATTGCCAGCACCGTGCTGGTCACGCCCGGTTTCAGCGCGGCGACGAACGCCAGCGCCAAAATCAGCTGCGGGAAGGCGAGGAAGATATCCGTCACCCGCATCATGACCCGGTCGACGACCCCGCCCGCATAGCCTGCCACGCAGCCGATCACCAACCCAAAAGGCGCCACAAGCAGCACGACCGACACGACCATACCCAGCGTGACCCGGCCGCCAAATAGCAGCCGCGAATACACGTCCCGCCCCAGCTCGTCCGTGCCTAGCCAGTGCGCGGCCGATGGGGGCTGCAGCCGATCGCGCAGGGACTGGACGGCCGGGTCGTACGTGGCCAGCAGGGGGGCGGCCAGCGACAGGACAACCAGTAGAACCGCCACGATCAGCCCGGCCATCGCCATCGGGTTACGCCGGAACTGTAGCCATAGCCGGTAGCGCCGGCCCCATGCGGCCTGACTACGGGACGCCGGCTCATCCGTCAGCAGCCACGCCGTGTTCATGTCACGCGGGGGTCCAGCGCCTTGTACAGCAGGTCGGCCGTCATGTTCAGCAGGACGTAGGTGACACCCACCACGAGCGTGGCACCCAGCACCGCGTTCATGTCCGCGTTAAGCAAACTGCCAACCAGATATTGGCCAAGACCCGGCCAGCTGAAGACCGTTTCGGTTAACACCGCGCCCTCCAGCAACCCGGCATAGGCCAACGCCACGACCGTGATCAACCGCACCAGTATGTTGCCGAACGCATGACGCCACAGGATACGGGCGGCGCTGAGACCCTTGGCGCGGGCGGTGGTGATGTACTCGCTGGACAATGCGTCGATCATGAATGCGCGGGTCATGCGGGCGACATTGGCCGTGTTAAGTGCTGCCAGCACCAGGGCCGGCAGTACGATGTGGCGGGCCGCGTCATGCAGGCTATCCCAGTCCTGAGCCAATGCGGCGTCCAGCAGCAGAAGGCCCGTGCGCGGCGGCACGCTGTCCTGGAATACAACGTCCTGCCGCCCCGGGCCGGGCGCCCAGCCGAGCGTCGCGTAAAATACCAGCAGCGCCACCAGCGCCAGCACGAATACGGGTATGGAGCTGCCGGACAGGCACACGACCCGCACCACCTGGTCCACCCAACTGCCCTGCCGCGACGCTGCCAGCACGCCCAGCGGCACGCCCACCCCCAGGACCACAATCAGCGCCACCGTCGCCAGTTCCAGCGTAGCGGGGAAAAACCGGGCGATATCGGCAGTAACTGGATTGCCGGTGGCGACAGACGATCCAAGTTGCCCGTGCGCCAGCCGCCCGACGTAGATGGCGAACTGTTCCGGCAGCGGCTTGTCCAGCCCGAGTTCGAGCCGCGCGCGGGCGACGACAGCGGCCGGCGCGTTATCGCCCACCATCGCCAGCACCGGGTCGATCGGCATGACCCGGCCGATCAGAAATGTGACTAGTACCAGGCCGAACAGCGTGACCGGGATGCCGGCCAGCGTCGCCAACAGATCCCGGCCACGCGCCATCAGGTCTTGGTCACCGCCCTGAACAGGCTGCGGTCCGGCAACAACGCCAATTCCAGGCCCGAGACAGACTTGCGCATGGCTGCGACCTCTATTTGCTGACCCAGCAAGACGAACGGGCTCCGTTCCTGATGGTCAAGCTGCATACGCTCGTACATCGCGATGCGACGCGCGGAATCGGGTTCCTTCTGCGCCTCTATCGCGCGGGCGGTCAGGTCGTCATCCTTCCAATTGCTGCGCCAGCACAACGTGCGGTTCTTCTGCGCGTCGCTATTATCGGTGTTGACGTTGAACGTCTCGGCATTGCTGTTCGGATCCATGTAGTCGCTGCCCCAGCGAACCATGGCGATCTGGTGCTGGCGGGCGCGGGTCTTGGTAATGACCTGCTTGCTCTCGCCGGCCAGCAGCGTGACCTTGATACCGATCTCGGCCAGGTTGGCCTGGATGGCCTGCGCCCAATCGCCAAAGGGCGCGACACTCGGGTGATCCATCGTGACCTCGAAGCCGTTCGGTACACCCGCATCGGCCAGCAACGCCTTGGCTTTCGCAATGTTCTTTTGGAAAGGCAGGTCCGTCAACGCGCCCGGAAAGCCCTTGGGCAGGAACGACTGGTGCGGCTCATACGTGTTGGGCGTGATGCTTGCCGCGATGCCTGCGTAGTCGATCGCCCACTTGATCGCCTGTCGCACTTGCGGCTTGGACAGCACCGGATGGCTCTGGTTCAGTGCCAGATAGTTGATGTAGCTTTTGGGCGACGCCACCAGCGTGTAGGCCGGGTCCCTCGCCAACGTGGTCAGCTGATCCGGCGTCAGGTTGCGGACGATGTCCAGATCGCCTTTCTGGAGGCCCAACAGCTGCGCGCTCGGTTCCGCACGATGCAGGATTAGAACGCGGCGCAGCTTGGCCGGGTTGCTGGCGTTGGGGTTGGCCTCCAGCGACGCGCTCTCACTCGCCTTGTAGCTGCGTAGCTGGTACGCGCCCGACCCGGCGCTGTTACCGGCCTTGAGCCATGCGTTACCCATGTCGTTGCCGACGGCGTGGGACATCACGACCTTCTTTTCGACGATGCTGCCGACGGCCGCCGACAGGCAATAAAGCAGGAACGAGGGCGAGCCCTTTTCCGCGATGGTGACCGCGAGCGTGTCGGGGTCGATAGCGCGGATTTTTTCAGCGACGTTTGCCGCCGTGTAGCCGAACTGGTTGATAATGAACGCGGGCGACTTGTCGAGAATGACGGCGCGTTGAAGGGTGAATGCCGCGTCCTCCGCCGTGACGGGCGCGCCGGAGGCAAACTTACGGCCGGGCGCCATCTTAAACGTCATCGTCAGGCCGTCATCGCTCATAGACCAGCTGGCTGCGAGGTCGGGCTTAATGTCGGTCGGGTCGGCGAGATTGGGCAGGATCAGCCGGTCATAGATGTTGCCGAGTATTTCGGTGCCGGTGAATTCGAACGATTCTTGCGGGTCGATGCTCACGATGTCGTCGATCTGTTCGCCCATGACCAACGTGTCGCGGGGCGTGTCGGCGTACGCGGCCCGGGACAGGAGTGGCAGGGCGGCGGCGGTGCCGAGCAGGGTGCGACGGTCGATCATGCAAGCGATCCTTTTTGCGACATTAGCCAAGGATAGACGGGGTGGGGGTGGGGTGGAAGGGTCTTGGACCGCGCAGTGAAAGGTCATCCCGGATCGGCGATCGCCGAGCAGATGAGTCTGCGGCTTCCACTTACTGGCACCACTCGTGGCTGGCGTGTCGCTTGCTTAGCTGAACATTGCTTGCGCCTGTTCGCCAGATGCGACGATTTGAGAACTGGACGCGCTTGGTCGAGGTAGAATACTCATAATCCGACTAACAGTTCTCGATGTTATAAGTGACCGTTTGAGAATGGTTGTGGCGACGCTGTGCAATGTGATTCAAGCTCTGGATGTGGACCCGAGAGAGCCGTGGCCGGATGGCCGACATTGCGCGCAAGACAAAGCGTTACCCGTCTGACCTGACCGACGCCGAGTGGGAGCGGATC
>JANPPS010000233.1:0-7929 GCA_031428635.1 Rhodospirillales bacterium | reverse complement strand
CAACCCGCGCCGTCACCTGATACTCTGTAAAAAAAGGGGCGCCCTTCTCGGGCGACGCGGTCACTTTTACCGGGCCGGCCCGGGGGGGGTTGGCACCGGTGCCCGCCGGTGCGTGGATGTGTGCCGCCTTCGCCGGACCCGACAGGCCGGTGTACTCAACTTTGTAGTCCAGCGATCGGGTATCTGGGTACAGCTTAGCGGTCATGACGCCCGTGCCCGCCGACGCATTAGGCGGCACTTGCTGCGTACCTGACAGGTTCGATTGAAAGTACATGGGCGTGGCGCAGCCCGAAACAGCGCCGGCGGCGACTAGCGCGGCCGCCAGCATAAAGAAACGAGACATGAACGATCCTCCGGTTGATTAGCCCGACGATAGTGCCCGATGTCGCGGCCGGTGCAAGGTGACCGGTGCAAGCTGGCCGGGTCGTGGGTGCCGTGGCACTGTAATAGCATGAGCAATCCCGTTGGGCCCCTCGTTGACGCGACACCCCGTCCGCTGCCGGCCCGCGCGCCGCTGCGGGGGAGCTACGCTGTCCTTGAACCGCTGCATCGGCGCCATTCGGACGAGCTGTGGGACGCGGCCCAGGGCGCTGACGATAGCTGGGACTACATGGGTTACGGCCCGTTTTCCTCCCGCGACGCGATGGCCGCGCACGTGGCGGAGTTCGCGTCCCAGCACGACCCAATGGCATGGGCCGTCCGGCCGGTCAGCACCGGCGTCGTATCCGGGTGGCTGACGCTGATGGACATCCAGCCGAGGCACGCGGCGATCGAGCTCGGTCACATCTGGTTCAGTCCGCGCATGCAGCGCACCCGTGCGGGGACGGAAGCGATGTTTCTGCTCATGCGGCTCGCGATGGACGACCTCGGCTACCGGCGACTGGTGTGGAAGTGCAATGCGCTGAATGCTCCAAGTCGCCGGGCCGCCGATCGACTGGGCTTCGTATCGGAGGGGGTGTTGCGCAGCGCGGCCGTCGTGAAGGGCCGCAGCCGCGACACGGCCATGTACAGCATCCTGTCACCCGAATGGCCGTCCGTCCGCGACGCGATCGTGGCCTGGCTCGACCCGGCCAACGCCGCGCCGGACGGATCGACCCGGCGGGGCCTAGCCGAGATACGGGCTACACCGGCGGCGTAAGCAGCCCACTCACACCGTCGGCGTAAGCAGAACAATCACACCGCCGGTGTAAGCAGCCCACTTAAACTGGCGGTGTAAGCAGCCCGATTACATCGGCGGCGTAAGCCCGTCCTTACCCACGTTCACCCGGGCAGCTCTCAGCGTGCCATCGGGCGACCGGGTCGCGCCGATGAACACCTGCGCGCCTGGCGTCAGCATCGCGGGCGTGCCGGGTTCGAACGTCACCACGGGCGCATCGGGCGGCACGATCATCGCCAGGCGCTCGCCCTTCGCGGCCACCGTCAATGTGCGGCCATCGGCGCTGGCGACCTCACTCTCGATCGTGGCGTTGGTCATCGTGCTCTCCGGCTGCAGGTCCCAAGGATAATGCCCCTCACCAGAGCCACGCATCGACTCGGGGAAGATCAGGACCTCTAGCGCCCGCAGCTTGTCCTTAGGGCCGGTCGCGGCGGCGCCGATGAAGCTGCCGGGCTTGGCGTCGGTGAGCTTGGCCGGGACCACGGCCGCGACGGCGATCGGCTCGGCCAGTGTGATCTGCAGCAGCCGATCGTCACGGCTTTGCACCGTAAGCGTCGGCCCGTCCAGCCCGACAATCGTGCCCCGGACCCGCTCTGGTACCGGGGCTGATACCGGGGCTGATACTGGGGCTGGCACCGATGCCGGGGTTTGGGCCAATGCTGTTCCGGCCAGCAACGTCAATACGAAAGCGTGTCGAATCAATGTGGTATTCCTATTCATGGTGCATTGCACCATGCCTCTCGACCGGGCGTCACGCCAGGGTGGACAGCCACAAAGGCGCGTGATGCCGTCGGTCATGCGCTTATTTGCCCCAGTGCCGCGCCTGTTCGCGTCGCCCATGCAGAATCTGACGGTGGGGTACCTGTACATGGCGGTGGTCGTGGTGGGCGCGACCGCTGCCAACGTCGTCGCGGGGGAGTTTGAGGTGCAGCGGAACAGAAAACCGACACAAGCCTTCCGTCACGCTTCATCGACGCCTGACGCGCGGGTCACGCAGCGGCCGGAGTTCACTTCGGGCGACTTTGGCGAACGTCGGCGACGGTTGCACTGCCGGTAATGACGCCCCAGGGTGCTGGTGGCAGAACGGAGTACACGCGTGGCAATCACGATTACCGTCCTTTACGAAAACGTCGACGGCGCGACATTCGACCTCGATTACTACATGTCCAAGCACATGCCGCTCGTCGACGAAAAGTTCAAACCGTTCGGTATCAAGGGTTGGCGCGTGCTGAAGGCGGTCGGCACGCCGTTCGGCGGCAAGCCGCTCTACAGCATCATCGCCACTCTGGAATTCGACACCGCCGACCAGTTCATGGCGGCCGTCGCAGCAGAAGGCGGACCCGTGTTCGGGGACGTGCCCAACTTCAGCAACAAGAATCCCGTCGTGGTGATCGGGGAGGTCGTGGGCTCAGCTTAGGGAGGCTGCCTGGCCGCGCAGCGCTGCTGGGGCGTGGTTCAGAATAGCCCCTTGTTGGTTATGCACGGCGGCCGGAAACGGCCGGCCTGTGAGGGTTGGGTCCCGATTGGAGGGGCATCCGCCGGATGCGCAAGGCGGTTTGCCTCTCCGGGTCAAGCTCGCTGGGGCTGTCTGTGGCTCAGGTACCGAGATAGGCCGCGCGAACGGCCGGGTCGGCGCGAATGGCGGCGGGCGGGCCGCTGGCGATGATCCGGCCGCGGTTCATGACCAACACGCGGCCAGCGGTCGTGAACACGGCGTCCATGTCATGCTCCGTAAACAACACGGCCAGGCCGAGGTCGTGCACCAACCGACGGATCAGCGCCATGAGCGATATGCGTTCGGCTGACGCCATGCCGGCGGTCGGCTCGTCCATCAACAGCAGGCGGGGATTCGCCGCCAAAGCCATCGCCAACTCCAGCCGCTTCACGTCGCCATAGGCCAGCACGCCTGCCGCCCGGTCCGCCTGTGCAGCCAACCCCACCTGGTCCAGCGCAGCGTGGGCGGCAGCCCGGTGCATGGCGCGCGCCGCCCGCCACGGGTTCCACACACGGCCGCGCAGCAGGGCGATCTGCACGTTCTCGGCCACGGTGAAGGACGAGAGTACGGAAGCGACCTGAAACGTACGCCCGATTCCACAACGCCAGGCCGCGCGGGGCGACTGGCCGGTGATGTCTGTACCGTTCAGCGCCACCCGTCCCTGCCCGGGCCGTATTTGGCCGCTTAGTATGTTGAACAGCGTGCTTTTGCCCGCGCCGTTGGGGCCGATCAGGGCCACGATCTCACTACGTGCGACGGTCAGGGACACGCCGTCGACCGCGCGCACGCCACCGAATGTACGGACCAGGCCAGTCGCAACCAGCCCGTCAACCACGGTGGCCGCCCAACCCCGCCGGAAACAGCAGCACCGTCGCCACGATCACCCCGCCCAGCGCCAGCCGCCATAGGTCGGTAGCCCGCAGCAGCACGTCGTACAGCCCGGTATAGGCCAGCGCCCCCAGCACGGGGCCGGAGACTGTCTGCACGCCGCCCAGCAGCACCATCAGCAGCGCGTCGACCGATCGCTGGATGCCGGCCGCCGCCGGGAACACGCTACCCTTGCTGAACGCGAACACGCCGCCCGCCAGCCCTGCCCCGGCACCGGCCAGCGTAAACGCCGCCAGCCGCAGCGCCCATACCGGCAGCCCGATCGCCGCCGCCCGCGCCGGGCTGTCCCGCGTGGCACGGACGGCATACCCCAATGGCGAGAACACGACCCGCCGCAGCAGCCCCGCCCCGCCCAGGCACAGCGCCAATGCCAACCAGTAATACGTGGGCCCCTGCGCCCAGGCCGGCGGCCACACACCCAGCACACCGTTCTCACCCCCGGTCAGCCACACGGCCTGCGACGCGGTGGCCCAGACGATTTGCGCGAATGCGAGCGTCAGCATGGCCAGGTACACGCCCGACAAGCGCACGATGACGGCGCCGACCAACAATGCCGTAAGGCCCGCGATCACCGGCGCGGCCAATAGTGCGGCTGGCATGCCGTACGGGGCCAGCAGTGCCGCCGCATACGCACCCAGGCCGAACCACGCGGCGTGACCGAAACTCGGCATACCGCCCGGGCCCATCATGAAATGCAGGCTGGTGGCGAACAGGATCGCGATCAGCGCCTCGGTCGCGACCGATAGCGCAAACGGGCCGGCCACCAGCGGCGCGGCCACCGCCAGCAGCAGGGCCAATGCAGCGAGGCGGCGCTGCCACGGGCCGGACGGGCGCAACAGCATCGCCACGCCGGGTTCGCGCGCGGGTGCCATTGGCCGGCCCAGAAGGCCCTGCGGCTGCACGACCAGCACTGCCGCCATTACGGCAAATACCAGCACCAGCGTGACCTGCGGCGCCAACGCGATGCCAAACGCCTGCAGTACGCCCAGCAGCACGGCTGCCAAATACGCACCGCCGATGCTGCCCAGCCCACCCACCACCACGACCACGAACGCGTCCGTGATGATCGCCAGGTCGATGCCCGGGTTAGCCGACCCGGCCGGCAACGCCAGCACGCCGCCCAGGCCCGCCAAGGCGGAGCCCAGGGTAAATACGCCCGTAAACAGCCAGCGCTGATCGACCCCCAGCGCCGCCACCATGTCCCGATCGAGCGTCGCCGCCCGCACCAGCGTACCCCAGCGTGTGCGGAACAGCGCCCACAACCCCAGCAGCACCACCGGCCCGGCGCCGATCAGCATCAGATCATAAACCGGGAACCGCCCGTCCCCCACCGGCACCCACGCCCGCATCCACGCCGCCCGTGGCAGCGTAAGATCGGCCGGTCCCCAGATCAGCAACACCACGTCCTGAACCATCAGCAATACGCCGAACGTGGCCAACAGCTGCAGTAACTCCGGCGCGCGATAAATACGTCGTAGCAGCAGCATTTCCAGCGCCGCGCCTAGGGCTGCGACAACCAAGACGGTGCCGAGCACCCCCACCACGAACCACGGCACGCCCCGGTCCGGCAGCCGGGTCAGAATGGACCAGCCGGCATAGGCACCCAGCATGCACAGGCTGCCATGGGCGAAATTGACCACCCGGGTCACGCCGAAGATCACGGTCAGCCCAGCCGATACTAGGAATAGCGACGACGCCGACGCCAGCCCCGTCAGCAGCGTGGCGGCGAAATCCACGGGTCAGGCTGGGCGGAGCTTCGCCACCTCGGTGTCGGATGGCATGACAGAGGCACCATCGACATACACGGCGTCCTGCATGACCGGGCGCCCGGTCGCCAGCGTGCCCACGAACGCGCCCATGGTCGATTGCTGATCCTGCGTCCGTAGGCGGGCGGGGCCGAACGGGGTGTTGAATTGGGCGCCACGTAGGCCGCCAATCATGGCATTCGTATCCGTCGAACCCGCGCGCCGCAGCCCCTCCGCAATCGCCTGCACCAGCGCGTAGCCGACGACGGAGCCGTTTTTCGGCGCCTCATTGAACATAGCCCGGTACGCGCCCGCGAACGCCAGGTGCTCCGGCGTGGCGAGCGTGTCGACCGGGTAGCCGGTGACGATCCATCCGCCGGGTGTTTCCTCGGCAAGTGGCAACAGGTACTCGGGCTCACCGGTCAGCATCGATACGACCGAACGGCCCTCGAACAAGCCGCGCGTGTTGCCGGCGCGGACGAACGCGGTGAGGTCGGCGCCGAACGTCACGTTGAAGATCGCGTCGGGCTTGTCGGCCAGCAGCGCCTGGGTTGTGGCACCAGCGTCGATGCGACCCAGGGCGGGCCATTGCTCGGCGCCGAACACCACGTCCGGGCGGCGGGCGAGCAACAGCTGCTTGAACCATTTTACCGCGGACTGGCCATATTCGTAGTTGGGGGCAACGGTCACCCAACGCTTGGCCGGCAGTGCAGCGGCGCGATCGACCAGCATGGCGGCCAGCATGTACGTGCTTGGGCGCAGGCGGAAGCAGTAGCGGTTGCCGCGTTCCCAAACCAGCGCATCGCTCAGTGGCTCGCTGGCGACAAAAAGCCGCTTGGCCTGTAGGGCCACGTCACTGACGGCCAGGCCGACGTTGCTGAGGAATGTGCCAGCCAGCAGGTCGACCTTCTCCTCGGTCAGCAGTTCCTGGGCAATACGGACGGCGTCGGCCGGACGCCCGGCATCGTCGCGGCTGATGATCTCCAGCTTACGGCCAAGCACGCCGCCCTGGGCGTTGATTTGCCCGAGCGCCAGCTGCCAGCCGTTGCGATACGGCAGGGTAAAGGCGGGCTGGGCGGTGTAGCTGTTGATCTCGCCGATGCGAATGGGCGCACCCGTTTGGGCGCGCGCGGGCACAGCAAGCAAGCCGGCAGCAGTGGCGAGGATGGTGCGGCGGTGCATTATGGGTCCCTGCGGCATGCGAGGTATGTGGCGCATGCCCTGGGATTTCACCACCCATTAACCGGGCCGCCGTAGTTTATTGGCCATGCAGCAGGTGACCGACCGCTCCCGGGCCCCGCTGTCTACCAACCCTTCGCTACCGCCCGTGGACGCAATGCGGGACGCGGTGCTCAAGGCGCTCGACCTATCCGGCACCATGGTGCTGGTGATCGTGCGTGGGCCAAGCGGGCTGACGGTGGCCGATGTCAGCCCAGCGTTCCTGCAGCGGACGGGCTGGGAGTGGGCGGCAATCGTGGGCCAGGCCTGGGACCGGGTGCCGGCCGGCACTGACACGCTGCCGGCCCAAGCGCTGCGTACGGCGATGGCGACGGGTGTGCCGTGCCAGGCCGAAATATGGTGCCGAACGGTCGATCGGCCGGGCAGCTTTCTATTCGGACTGCGGCTGGTGCCGACCGGGCCGGGCCAGTTTACCATCGTCGGGCGGGACATCACGGCGCAGGACGCGGCGTCACGTCAGCAGCGGGCGGCGCAGGGGCTGCTGGCGCGGGTGTTCGCGACAATCGGCACGGCCATCGCGATCACGGATTGGCAGGACACGCTGCTGATGACCAACCCGCATTTCGACCGCATGCACGGACAGGCACCCGGCAGTCTGACCGGATCAACTCTACGTCAGTTACTGACCCCCGCTAGCCGCGGGCCGATGGAAGCAGCCCGCGCCGCGCAGGCCGAAAGCCATGCGCGGGTCGAGGTGGAGCATCCGGCCCAGTCGCTGCATCGGGACGGTACCGTGATCGACATCACGCTGCGCGCCGTCATAACCGAGCATGGGGCGGACCGGTTTCGGATCGTGACGCTGATACCCCGCATCGGTTGCACATTACGGGTTGCCGGCAGCATCCGCCTGATCGGGCAGGAGGACGGGCGGCGCGCGATGGGCGAACGCGCAATGGACATGGCGGCGCAGGTGATCCACGGCTCACTGGCACCGGGCGACACGCATAGCCGCACCGATGATGGCGGCTTCCTGATCTGCTTCGCCGGTGCGACGGAGGAGGAAGCGCAGTTCCGGGCAGCGATGATCGCACGCGACATTCGCGCTAGCCTGACGGGCGGTGGCGCGGACGCCGTAAGCAGTCAGGTGACCGCGCTGGTCGCCACGATCGACGTGACCGGGACGGCGGAGCATGAGCTGCCGGTACTGCTGCACGCCCGCCTCGGTGATCGGCGGTTCGTGGCGGTGCGGCAGGCGCGGCGGCTGCTAGTGGACGCGCTGCATGCCGTGCGCTGCGTGACGATCCCGATCACGGACCGGGCGGGTGGGCGTGTGGGGACCCTGATCGACATACCCGGCACTATTCAGCGTGAGTTGGCCGCGGCCCTCACGCTGCTTTCCGACACCGAGGCGGCGGGCTTTGACCTCAACATCCTCATGCTGACCCTGCTGGTCGGGCAGGCGGAGG
>JANPPS010000232.1:0-2594 GCA_031428635.1 Rhodospirillales bacterium | reverse complement strand
GGCGGCAGCACTGGCCACCGCGTTGCTGGCGGCACTACTCGGCCCGATGGTGTGGTTTCAACGGCGCGGGGCATGAAGCGCGGCCTGAACGCCTGGCTCATTGCCGGTTACGCGTTCCTGTACGTCCCGGTCATCCTGCTGGTCGCAACCAGTTTTAACCCGTCGCGGCTGACAACGGTGCTGGGCGGGTTCAGCTGGCGCTGGTACGCGGCGCTGTGGGCGAATGATCGGCTGATCTCCGCCGCACTGCTCAGCCTACGCATTGCCGCAGTGTCGGCCACGGGTGCGGCGGTGCTGGGCACGTTGGCCGGGCTGGCGCTGGCGCGATTCGGGCGATTTGCGGGCCGGGGCGTATTCAGCGGCCTGATCGCCGCGCGGCTGGTGCTACCGGACGTGCTGGTCGGGCTGTCGCTTCTGCTGCTGTTCGTCCAGATGGAGGGGTGGATCGGCTGGCCCGCGGGCCGGGGGGCGCTGACGATCACCCTGGCCCACGTATCCGTCAGCCTCGCCTACGTCGCCGTCGTGATCGAGGCACGGCTGGCAGATACAGGGACGGAGCTGGAACAGGCGGCAATGGATTTGGGTGCGTCGCCGTCGAAGGCATTCTGGCTCGTGACGTTGCCGTTGCTGGCGCCGGCGATCGTATCGGGCTGGCTGCTGGCGTTCACGCTGTCGCTGGACGATCTGGTCGTCGCGTCCTTTGTATCGGGTCCGGGCGCCAGCACGCTGCCGATGGTGGTGTTTTCGGCCTTGCGGTTGGGGGTGACGCCGGAGCTGAATGCGCTGGCGACGGTGATCTTGGTGGTGGTTTCGGTGGCACTCGGTGGAGCCTGGGCGCTGCAGCGCCGGCGTGGCTGAGAAATATGTCGCCGCCGACTTAGGTTCGCCTACCCCCAGGTCATCCATATCCGGGTGAACGCGGTCCAGCCCCACCAGGTATTCTCATCTGCATTGTGCCGATTGCCCTTCCTATCGCCCGGCGGAGCTAGTTACACGGCTCGACGTCAACCCAGCCGCCCACTGCGCCCGAGGGCAAAGAACATGTCATCGGATCGGATGTGCCCGCGCGCAATCAGATCTCCCTCGATGAACTGAAGCAGCCGGGCGATCGCGACATGCGCCGGGTCGTCGTGCCGAAAATTACCCGCCCGATACTGCAGCAGCCAGCGAAGCAGCGTGCCCCCCATCGGCTTCAGCTCCTCGATTGGGAAGCTGGCCAGCAGCAGGGTGCGCAGGTCGGAACTGCGGGGGCTTTCGGACGGATCGGCGCCACGCACCGCGGCGATTGTCGCCGGCTCGAAACGGTCGTCGACGGCACCACCCTGGGCCAAGTTGCGCCGCAGTTCGGGCGGTAGCAGCGCAAATAGACGGTGGATGTGCGGCAGTACGTCGTATTCGATCTGAAAGCGGGACGGGCCGAGGTATTCGATGCCGATGAACCGGCCGTCAGATGCCAACGATCGGTTGATGAAACCGAGCGTCGCTTCAACATCGTGGGCATGATGTAGGGCGTGACAGGTGAATACGATGTCATACGGCTCAGACGTCTCGGGCGGCGCGTTGAAATCGAAGAAAGCGAAATGCGAGTGGACGCCTTGGATGGCGCCGAACCGGGCGGCAGCCGACGAACGGAGGGCGCTGTCGTATTCGAGGCCGGTACACGTGCGGATCGGCCAGCCGAACTGTTGGATCAACGAGGCCTCGATATGCGCATTTCCGCAGCCCAGTGTCAGCATCGATAGCCCACGACCGCGCTGTACCGCGAGCGGTTCAAGGTGACGCCGGCACGCATGCAATGCCCAATGTCCACCGTCGGCCAAGGATTTGCCGGACACGAGACCGTTCACATAGTCAGCCATGCCTGGCGCGGCCATCCAGTCGATCTTGGCGTTTTGCTCGATCCACGCCGGGGTTTCCGTCACCCGGGTTGCCGTTACTTGGTCCATACCGCACCTGCCCGGCCAGGTTGTGCCCGACGCCGGGCCACGGTGCAACGCATGCTGCCGTTGCTCGGCCCGGCGCCGCACACTAGTATTGTTTACCAATTCATCGTTTTGGAAGTGACCCATGTCCCTCATCGCCGCTCGCCTGGATCGGATCAGCCCGAGCCAGACCATCGCCATTTCGACCAAGGCGCGCGCGCTGAAGGCGGCCGGCCGCGACGTGATCAGCCTATCGGCTGGGGAACCTGATTTCGATACGCCCGCCAACATTCAGGAGGCAGCGATCCGCGCCATCCACGGCGGCCAGACGAAGTACACCGACGTCGCGGGCACGCTGGCCCTTCGCCAGGCCGTGGCCGACAAGTTCAAGCGCGACAGCGGGTTAGACTACACGGCCGACGAGATCATCGTCTCCACCGGGGGCAAGCAGGTCATCTTCAACGCGATGGTCGCGACCATGAACGTGGGGGATGAGGCGATCATCCCGACACCGTGCTGGGTCAGCTATCCGGACATCGTGGCGCTGGCGGACGGCACGCCTGTTTTCGTGCCATGCGGCCAGAATAACGGCTTTAAATTGCGCCCCGAGGACTTGGATGCCGCGATCACGCCCCGCACCAAGTGGGTGATGCTGAACAGCCCGAACAACCC
>JANPPS010000231.1:0-3188 GCA_031428635.1 Rhodospirillales bacterium | reverse complement strand
GCACGCACGATCCCGACCCTCTGGACCGCGATCGGAGAGGCAATGGCAGCATACACGCCGGACGAGTGCGCCAACTACTTTACCGCGACAGGGTATGAGCCAGAATGAACCGAATCTGCTCTAGGTCAGTGATTGCTTCGTTTGCCAAGTAATGATTATGCCCCTGGTGCAGGGCGCCGTCGTGCATCTTCTGGCAACGTCGTGCCCGTTTCGAATGCATAGACTGCCTCGACCTTGCCAACTGGCCCAGGTTCCGGATCCGCCGCCTGCACCACGACCCGACATCCAACTAGGCCCACCGTTCAGAACTACCCGCACTATGAACCAACGCCCGCCTGTGGTTCGCTATAGTCGATGGACGACACCGCCCTACTCAGCCTCGCCGCAGACCTCGCCCGACGCGCCGGCGCCGTAATCCTGGCCGTCCGCGCCCGCAGGTTTGAAACGCTTCTGAAAGCTGATCGCAGCCCCGTGACAGAGGCCGATCACGCGGCGGAAAAGCTAATCGTCGCCGGCCTACGCGCCGCCACCCCGGACATACCGGTCGTGGCGGAGGAGGAGATGGAGGCCGGGCTCATCCCCGCGTCGCATCACACCTACTGGCTGGTTGACCCGCTGGATGGCACGCGGGAATTCGCGGCCGGCCGGGACGAGTTCACCGTCAATATCGGCCTAATCCGCGACGGTCGCGCCGTGCTCGGTGCCGTGGGCGTACCGGCGTTCGGCGAGTTGTTTGGCGGCGACGTGCAAACCGGACGTGCCTGGAAGCGCACCGGTGCGGGCGAACACATCATCCGCGCCCGCCCGGTCCCGCCCGAGGGCCTGCACGTCTTGGCCAGCCGCGCCTATGCCACCGACCCGCGCCTGACCGAAATCCTACACGGTCGTATCGTTGCCAACGTGACCAACATGGGCAGCGCGTTAAAAATCGTTCGCCTGGCCGAGGGCGCCGCCGACCTCTATCCGCGGTTCGGCCGCACGATGGAGTGGGACACCGCCGCCCCCCAGGCCGTGCTGGAGGCGGCGGGCGGCACGCTGCGCACGATGGACGGCGCGCCGTTCGGCTACGGCAAGCCCGGCTGGTCCAACCCCAGTTTTATATGCACCGGACGGGAATGACCGAGATACTCCGCGGCGAAGACGGCATCGCCCGCGCCGCCGAACTACTGCTGGCCGGCAATCTGGTCGCGTTCGGGACGGAGACGGTGTTCGGCCTCGGCGCCGACGCAACCAATGGTGCCGCCGTCGCCGCCGTGTTCGACGCAAAGGGTAGGCCGCACTTCAATCCCCTCATCTGCCACTACCCGGACGCTGCCGCCGCGTTCGCGCATGTGACGGCGGACGCCACCGCCCAAACTCTGGCCGCCGCGTTCTGGCCGGGTCCGCTGACGCTGGTACTCCCCCGGCGTGTCACCTGCCCCGTCACGCTTCTGGCCGGCGCCGGGCTGGAGACACTGGCCGTACGCGTCCCCGACCATGACGCCGCTCGCGCCCTGCTGCGCGCCGTGGGCCGCGCGGTCGCGGCACCGTCCGCCAATCGGTCGGGCGCGATCAGCCCCACGACCGCCGCCCATGTGCTGGATGGCCTCGCCGGCCGCATCGCCGCCGTGCTCGACACGGGCCCTTGCGCCGTGGGGCTTGAAAGCACCGTGCTCGACCTCGCCGCCGGTGCCCCATTTCTGCTCCGACCCGGCGGCGTGCCCATCGAGGCGATCGAGGCCCTGATCGGTCCCGTTGGACGAGGCATCACGCCGGGCGCGGCGGAGGCGCCCCGCACGCTGCGCTCCCCCGGGCTGATGGTGTCGCACTACGCACCCACCCTACCGGTGCGGCTCAACGCCAGCGCGGTTGCGGCGGACGAGGCTCTGCTGGCGTTCGGGCCACCCCTGCCGGGCGCCGCCATCCTGGCGCAATTGAGTGAGGCGCGAGACCTGACGCAGGCGGCCGCCGCCCTGTTCGCGGCATTGCGCGCACTCGACCGCGACGGCGGTGCAAGCGGCCTAGTGCGAATCGCGGTCATGCCGATCCCCGATCAGGGCCTGGGCCGCGCGATCAACGACCGCCTGCAACGCGCGGCCGCACCGCGCCCGCCATAACCGATGGTTCCATCGGGGCTCGCTTTGCCGTATGGCCCCGGAATGACCCTTCGCATCGCCGTCGTTATCCCGTGCTTCAATGAGGCTGTGACCATCGCCGGCGTCGTGGCCGCGTTCCGTGCGGCGCTGCCGGCCGCGACGGTACATGTGTACGACAACAACTCCAGCGACCAGACTGCCGCCATCGCCAACGCCGCGGGCGCGGTCGTGCAGCGGGAGGTACGGCAGGGTAAGGGCAACGTGGTCCGCCGCGCCTTCGCCGACGTGGACGCGGATGTGTACGTGCTGGTCGACGGCGATGGCACGTATGATGCGGCCGCGGCACCCGGCATGGTCGCGATGCTGCTCGATCAGCAGCTCGATATGGTGAATGGGGCGCGGCGGGATCAGGTCGCCGCCGCGTACCGGCCGGGTCACCGGTTCGGCAATCAGATGCTGACCTTTCTGGTCGGCACCGTGTTCGGGCACGACATTTCAGACATGCTCAGCGGCTACCGGGTGTTCAGCCGCCGGTTCGTGAAGTCGTTCCCCGCACTATCGGCTGGGTTCGAGACGGAGACCGAGTTCACCGTCCACGCGCTGGAACTCGGCATGCCGATCGCGGAGGTCACGACCCATTACGCCGAGCGCCCGGCCGGCAGTGCGAGCAAGCTGCGCACCGTGCGCGACGGCATCCGCATTCTGCGAACGATCCTAGTGCTGGTGAAGGATGAGCGTCCGCTGGCCTTCTTCGGCGCGGCGGCGGCGGCGTTGCTGCTGCTGGGCCTGGGGCTGGGCACCAGTGTGGCCGTGGAGTTCATGCGCACCGGATTCGTCCCCCGGCTGCCGACGGCGGTGCTGGCCAGCACGCTGGTGTTGCTGGCGGCGCTATCGATCGCGTGCGGCTTCGTGCTGGATAGCGTGGCGCGGGGGCGTAAGGAGATCAAGCGGCTGGCCTATCTCTCGGTGCCCATTCTGGCCCGTCCCACCTTGGCCCAGCCATGATCGCGTCCGGCCGCATTGCCTGGGCAACCGGCTTAGCCGCCGACCGGCTTGGCCCGGCGCGGTGGGCGGTGCTGCAGCAGTTCTTGCAGTTCGGCGTCGTCGGTGTGA
>JANPPS010000230.1:0-2560 GCA_031428635.1 Rhodospirillales bacterium | reverse complement strand
TCGTATTCCGCGTCCGGCAGCGACGGGGCGTCGAGCACATGGTATTGGTACGCATGGCGGTGCAGTTCAGCCCGTACACCCGTGATCCCGCCGCCGCCGGTATCGACGCGGGCGGACGACCCGGCGCCATCTATACCAAGGCCGGTGCCACCCATGATGGGGCGACCGTCTTCGGCCAGTTGCATGAAACGATCAACCGTTGGGCCGGGCAGGGACGCCGCGCGGTCGTCGCCGCCTGGACCCGCGGTTCACGCGAACGGTTGGCGCATCTGCTGCGGGAGAATGGGGTTCGTGCAGTAATTGCCGACACGTGGGCGGCGGCGCAGGCGATGCCGCCGGGTCAGGCGGCAGTGGTGACGCTGGGGCTGGAGCGCGGGTTCACCACCGGCACCGTGGGCGTCGTCAGCGAACAGGACCTGCTAGGCGACCGTATCAGCCGTCCGCCGCGCCGCCGTAAGCGCGCCGACCAGTTCATTGCGGAGGCGACGGAGATCGCGCAGGGCGACCTGGTCGTGCACCAGGAATACGGCATCGGCCGCTATGATGGGCTCGAGACCCTTCGCGTGGGCGTGGCGCCGCATGACTGCCTGCGGTTGCTGTATGACAGCATGCAGAAGCTGTATCTGCCGGTCGAAAATATCGAGTTGCTGAGCCGGTTCGGTACCGAGACGGCGGGCGTGGCGCTCGATAAGCTGGGCGGCGCGAGTTGGCAGGGCCGCAAGGCCAAGATGAAGTTGCGCATCCAAGATATGGCTGCCGAGCTGATCCGTACCGCTGCTGCCCGGCGTATCCGGGACGCCGTGACGCTGGCGCCGCCAGAGGGTGCCTGGGACGAGTTCTGCGCCCGCTTCCCGTTTGCCGAAACCGAAGACCAGTTGAATGCCATTCATGACGTCCTCGAGGATTTGGCCGCTGGCCGCCCGATGGACCGGCTAATTTGCGGCGATGTGGGATTTGGCAAGACGGAGGTGGCGCTACGGGCCGCGTTCGTGGCCGCGATGTCGGGCGCACAGGTCGCCGTCGTCGTGCCCACCACGTTGCTTGCGCGCCAGCATTACCGCACGTTTACTGCGCGGTTCCAGGGATTGCCGATCCGCGTGGCGCAGCTATCCCGCATGGTGACAGCCAAGGAAGCGGCGGAGGTCAAACGGGGCCTTACGGACGGTACCGTCGACATCGTCATCGGCACCCACGCGCTGCTGGCAAAGGGGATCGAGTTCGCCAATCTCGGCCTGCTGATCGTCGATGAGGAGCAGCATTTCGGCGTGACCCATAAGGAGAAGCTGAAGCAGCTGAAGGCCGACATGCACGTGCTGACGCTGACAGCGACGCCCCTGCCGCGCACGCTGCAACTGGCGCTGACGGGCGTGCGGGAGATGAGCCTGATCGCGACACCGCCCGTCGATCGGTTGGCGGTGCGGACTTATATCTCGCCCTATGACAGCGTGGTGATGCGTGAGGCGATCCAGCGTGAGCGGTTCCGCGGCGGGCAAATCTTCTGCGTTGTACCGCGGCTTGAGGATATGGACCGCATGGCTGAGCGGCTGCGCGCGATCGTGCCCGACGCCCGCATGGTGCAGGCCCATGGTCGCCTGGCGCCGACGGAGCTGGAACGGGTGATGACCGAGTTCGGCGACGGCAAGTACGATATTCTGTTGAGTACTAACATCGTCGAGAGCGGGCTCGATATGCCGGCCGTGAACACGCTGATCATCCATCGGGCGGATATGTTCGGGCTGGGTCAGCTGTATCAGCTACGCGGCCGGGTGGGGCGCGGTAAGCAGCGGGGGTACGCCTACCTGACCTGGCCGCAGACCCACGTGCTGTCGGCGGCGGCGAGGAAGCGGCTGGACGTTATGCAGACGCTGGATACGCTGGGTGCCGGGTTCACGCTGGCGTCGCACGACTTGGATATTCGCGGCGCTGGCAATCTGCTGGGGGACGAGCAGTCGGGTCACATTCGCGAAGTCGGTATCGAGTTATACCAGCAGATGCTGGAAGACGCGGTCGCCGATCTGCGGGCGGAGGAGGGATCGAAACGCGCGGTCGATCGCGATTGGACTCCGAACATCCAACTCGGTTTGCCGGTGCTGATACCGGACGTTTACGTGGCCGATCTGCCGGTGCGGCTGGGCCTATATCGCCGGATCGGCGCGCTGACGTCGGATGCGGAGACGGAGGCTATGGCGGCCGAACTGGTGGACCGGTTTGGGCCGTTGCCGGCGGAGGTCGATAATCTGCTGCAGGTCGTGACGCTGAAGCGCCTATGCCGCGCTGCGGGGGTGGAGCGGCTGGAAGCCGGGCCGAAGGGCATGGTGGTGGCGTTCCGCGGTAATGCGTTCCGCAACCCGGCCGGGTTGGTGGCGTGGCTGGGTACGCGTAAGGGTGCGATCCGGCTGCGTCCGGACCACAAGCTGTCGATCGTGCGAGATATGAACGTGACGGAGCGGATGACGCTGGGGCGAGACGTGCTGGGTAATCTGAACAGGTTGGCGAAGGTGGCGGCTTAAGGGTACCGGCCTACGATAACGGCAGCAGGCCTTACGGCACCTGGACCGCC